>CALXDL010000041.1 GCA_944387055.1 uncultured Oscillospiraceae bacterium | reverse complement strand
TACAGGAAGCCGTCGGCGCAGACCTTCAATTCCAGCAGGTCCACGCTGCGCGTCACGTTGCACCAGTAGATGGTGCGGACGGTGGACTTGGTCTCTGTCCCCACGGAGCGCACCGCCGCGAAGTCGTGAGTCCCCACGAACATCCCTGCTGCCCGGTCTAAGAACTCCTCGTCCAGCCGCTTGGGATAAAAGTAGGCCCGGTCCACATAGAAGGGATCTTTGAACCGGGAGTTATAGATCCGGTAAGTATATTCTTTCTTCAAACAGGAGCCGATGGCATTGAAATCCTCTGCCACTTCCAGCGCCTCCCGCACGGCGATATCCTCCGGCGTGTGGGTATTGATCGCGAACGGCAGCCGGTCCAGCGGGATCCGAGAATCCGTGCGGAAATTGGCCACATACCGCTCCGCGTGGACACCAGCATCCGTCCTTCCGCAGCCAGTGAGATGAACCTTCTCTCCGGTGATCATGCCGATGGCCCGCTGCAGCGTCTCACAGACAGTGACCGCGTTCTTCTGTACCTGCCAACCGTGATAGGCGGTACCATTGTACATGAGTTTCAAAGCGATGTTCCGCATGGTCGGTCTTCCTCCTGCTCATCTCAAGGGCCAGATATATCGGCCTGTCCGTCGGCTCCCTCCGGCAGGATCTCCACGATCATCAGTTCCGGCCGATCGAAGATCCGAGGCACGGGGATGTTCTCCCGGGCCAGGCCCCGGCTCACTAGGAAGGTCGTCCCTCTAAAGCCATACCGACCGCCGGCATACATGGGGAAGAGCCCCTGCTGCGGCGCCAGTACCCCGTTCAAGAGGCCGGGGATGCGCCACTGGCCGCCGTGAGCGTGACCGGAGATCACCAAGTCGAAGGGATAGATCAGATAGCGGTGGATCCGCTCCGGCCGATGCGCCAGGAGCAGCGAGAAGGCGGTTGGATCCATCTCATCGCCCACCTGGGCCAACTGCCGTTCACTGTCCCCGGAATCCGGATCATCCACGCCCCACACGGCGATGGACTGTCCGCGCAGGTCCAGGACCGCTGCACAGCCCCGCAGCACTGCGATGCCCAAGGCCTCCATCTCCCGGCAGATCCGCTCCGCCTGGCCGGAACGCCATTCGTGGTTGCCTGTCACGTAACAGCACGGCATCTCTGCTGCCAGGGCGGCCGCCACTGTCCAGGCACGGTGTTCCGGCAGCTTATCATCCACGATGTCCCCCACCAGCAGCACCGCATCCGGTGTCTGAGCCGCCACGGCTTCCAGCAGCGTATGCTGGCCGCGGCCATACGCACAGCTGTGGAGGTCCGCCAGGACCGCCAGCCGTACAGGCGCGGCCACTTTCGGGGAGGTCACCCTGTAGGTCACGGTCCGCAGGCGCATATCACAAGCGGCCAGCACCATGGCCGCCCCGCCCAATGCCGCGAGGCGCCGCCATCCTGCCCGGCTGCTCACAGTCCCAGCGGCCGCAGGGCCAGCACGCCCACCAAGATCGCCGCGCCAAGCGCCAGCGCCGCCCAGTCTCTGGCTGCATAATGCAGGACGTGGAGCTTGGTCCGCCCCTCTCCGCCGTGATAACAGCGGCACTCCATAGCGGTCGCCAGCTCATCGGCCCGGCGGAACGCGCTGATGAACAGCGGGACCAAAACGGGGATGAGCGCCCTGGCTTTCTGGACGAGGCCGCCGCTCTCGAAGTCCGCGCCCCGGGCCTTCTGGGCGGACATGATCTTGTCCGTCTCTTCGATCAATGTGGGGATGAACCGGAGAGCGATGGACATCATCATGGCTAGCTCATGGACCGGCACGTGGATCTTTTTCAGTCCGTTCAGCAGCCGTTCCAGCCCATCTGTCAGGCTGATGGGGCTGGTGGTATATGTCATGAGGAACGTCCCCATGATGAGCAGCATGATGCGGATCACCATGAAGATGGCGTTGCGCAGGCCCGTGTCCGAGATGCGCAGAACGCCCCATTCCACCAAATATCGCTCACCTGGGGTGAAGAAGAGGTTCAGTATGCCCGTGAAGAGGATGATGAACAGCACTGGCTTGAGGCCCCGCACCAGAGCATGGAGCCCCACCCTGGAGATCCGTACACATACCGCCAGTGTCAGCGCCAAAAGGCCGTACGACACGGCGCCCTTGGCGCAGAAGAGCGCGATGATATAGAAGGTCACCAGCAATATCTTCGTCCGGGGATCCAGGCGGTGGGCCACGGTGTCTCCTGGGAAATATTGGCCCAGCGTGATGTCCTTCAGCATGCTGCGCCTCCCTTCCTCAGGGCAAGCAGCTCCCGCTCCAGCGCCTGCACGGTGTAGACCGCCGGATTGATGGGCAGTCCCTTCTCCCGCATCCGCATAGCGATGCGGGTCACCTGAGGCACGTCCAATCCGGCGGTGAGCAACTCATCTGCCCGGGCGAACACCTCTGCCGGCGTACCGCTCATGAGTACGTGGGCAGACTTGAGCACCAATATCCGGTCCACGTTCTGGGCGATCTCGTCCATGCTGTGGCTCACCAGGATGATGGTACGCCGCTTGTTGCGGTGATAGTCTCGGATGTTGGCCATGAGGTTCTCCCGCCCTGCTGGGTCCAATCCGGCGGTAGGCTCGTCCAGCACCAACACCTGGGGCTCCATGGCCATGACACCTGCCAGGGCCACCCGGCGCTTCTGACCGCCAGAGAGCTCGAAGGGGGACCTATCCAATTGATCGTCCCGGATGCCCACCAGGCGGGCAGCCTCCCGGACACAGCGGTCCAGCTCCTCTCCAGTCTTGCCCTGGTTGGTCGGGCCGAAGGCGATGTCTTTATAGACCGTCTCTTCGAACAGCTGGTACTCCGGGTACTGGAACACCAGTCCCACCTGGAAGCGGACACTGCGGATCTTCTTGGGTTCTGCCCAGATGTCCTTCCCATGGAGCAAGACCCGTCCCGATGTAGGCCGCAGCAGCCCATTCAAATGTTGGATCAGGGTGGACTTACCGGAGCCGGTGTGTCCGATGATGCCCAAGAACTCTCCGTCGTACACGTCGAAGCTCATATCCTCCACTGCGCTGCGCTGGAAGGGGGTCCCTGCGCTGTAGGTATGGGTCAGATGCTGGATCTGCAAGATCGGTTCCAATGTCTCTCCCCCTCTGGTCATTTGGCGATGGCTTCCAGGATGGCGTCCGCGCACTCCTCTACCGTCAGAGCGGTGAGCGGTACGTCCACCCCATCTTTGCGCAGGCGGTCCAGCAGGTCCACAGTGTCCGGCACGGTCAGGCCCATGGAGCGCAGCCGCGCAACCTGGGTGAAGACTTCCCGGGGCGTGCCGTCCATGACGACTTCCCCGTCATCCATGACCACCACCCGGTCCGCATCCTCGGCTTCGTTCATATGGTGGGTGATCAGCACCACCGTGATGCCTTCTTCCCGGTTGAGGCGATGGACAGCGGAGAGCACCTCCTGCCGACCCATCGGGTCCAGCATGGCGGTGGCCTCGTCCAGCACGATGCACGTCGGCTCCATGGCGATGACGCCGGCGATGGCGATCCGCTGCTTTTGGCCGCCGGAGAGCAGGTGGGGCGCGTGGCGGACAAAGTCCGCCATGTCCACCAGCCGCAGGGCGCTGTCCACCCGCTGCCGGATCTCCTGGCTGGGGACGCCCAGGTTCTCCGGAGCGAAGGCCACGTCCTCCTCCACCACGTTGGCCACGATCTGGTTGTCCGGGTTCTGGAACACCATGCCCACCCGCTGGCGGATGGCCAGCAGCTGTGTCTCATCCCGCGTATCCATGCCCTCCACCAGCACATGGCCTTCCGAAGGCAGCAACACGCCATTGAACGTCTTGGCCAGAGTGGATTTCCCAGAACCGTTGTGGCCCAGTACCACCACGAAGGAACCCTTCTCGATGGTCAGATCCACGCCCCTCAGGGCCAAGGCCGGCGCCGCCCCCTCGTCCGCCGGATAAGCGTACGTCAAATTTTCCGTTCGGATGATCTCCGCCATAGCTGCCCTCGTTTCCTCTGTATCGTTCGACCCTGGCCACGGCAGATCCGCCGCAGCTCTCTCACGCCATCACTCGCTCATCCAGCGGCCCGTAGCGCCGCAGGGCAGGGCCAGGCCCGTCTCCGTCACCGGGAGGCCCAATTCGTCCCAGGTGCATTTCCCGCCGTATTTCTCCGCCACCAGCAGATGCAGGAGATACCCCAGCACAGATGGCGCAAGGCCGGTGGTGTAGGAGTTGATGAGGACGAAGAGCGGCTTCTCCGACAGGACACCGGCGCACAGCTTCACGAAGCCATAGAGGTCGTTCTCCAGCTTCCACACTTCACCGCCGGGACCGCGGCCGTAGCTGGGCGGATCCATGATGATGGCGTCGTAGGTCTTCCCCCTGCGGATCTCCCGCTCCACGAACTTGGCGCAGTCATCCACGATCCAGCGGATGGGAGCCTCTCCCAAGCCCGAGAGCTTGGCGTTCTCTCTTGCCCAGGCCACCATGCCCTTGGCCGCGTCCACATGGCAGACGCTGGCCCCTGCCTTGGCACAGGCCACCGTGGCACCGCCCGTGTAAGCGAAGAGGTTCAATACCCGGATAGGCCGCCCGGCAGCGCGGATCTTCTCCATTACGAAGTCCCAGTTCACCGCCTGCTCCGGGAAGAGGCCCGTATGTTTGAAATTCATCGGCTTGACTTGGAAGGTCAGGTCCCGGTAATGGATCTTCCAGCTCTCCGGCAGGGCCCTCTTCTCCCAGTGACCGCCGCCGGTCTGGCTGCGGAGATAGCGGGCGTCGGCCCGTTTCCAGCCGGGGTTCCGGCGGGGCGTCTCCCAGATCGCCTGGGGGTCCGGCCGCACCAGGAACTGCTTGTCCCAACGCTCCAGCTTCTCCCCGCCGCCGCAGTCCAGAAGCTCATAATCCTTCCATCCATCTGCGATCCACATAGATGCTCCTCCGCATATATCCGCATAGTAAATCATGTTATTATACTATCAAACTGTCTGCTCTGTCAACACGCCGCTCCCTTTGTCCCTTTTCAAGATAAGTAGTGACGGCTCAAACTCCGTCGGTCTTACCAAATGGTGTCTCTCACCCAAAAAGGCTGGATCAAATGGTTTGCTACGCCTTGTGGAAAACATTTCCTTCGTTTATAATAATGAAAATAGAGCATCGGAAGGAGGGATCATCATGGAGTGTCCATTCTGCGGCGAAATCATGGAGGAAGGTACTTTTTGCGACCGAGGGGGCAGTTACTTCCTTCCGGTCGGGGAAACTCGGCCTGCCCTGTTGACCAACCGCGTATTGAAGAAGAAACACGCGGTCTTATTGCCGCCTGAGGTCTTTGGAGCCCCCTTCGAGCCGCGTCCCGCCGCCTTCTGGTGCAGGAAGTGCAAAAAATTACTCGTTGACTACAAGGAACTCCCGCCTGTAGAAGGATAGGGAAGGAATCCATGATCCCAGTGTTTTCGCCCCACATAGGGCGGAAACGCTCAAATACTCGAGAATATAAAATACTATTTACCAAGATCGATAACGATAAGATGGACACAGGATAGCATCCGAAGCACGGCCCCCTCCGTCAAAGCGATAGAGGGAGCCGTGTTTTTGTCTGCTCTGCCCAGTGGACTTCAATTTTCCTTGAAATCTCTACTTTCCTTGCAAAGGGGACTCCCTTTGGCCCGATCTGGTCCCGCAGGGGCCAAAAAGGACGGGCGTCTCGCCACAAGAGATGCCCGTTCCATATATTGGATATTGGAGGCAAAAGGCCCGATGGTCTCCTCCTGGCCCTGTCTGGACGCTCGCCCGGAGGGATGTGTCCCGCCCAACGTCCCGGAGGCACTTATATCGCCTATATCGCAGCGATCCATGACCGTCCGCAGCCTTGGATCAGATGTTCGCCAGCAGGTCACGGGCAAAAGCCCTGGTCCTAGCTTCTTTCTCCGCATCCATGAACACGGTCCCATAGCCCAGGTGGCGCTCCGCGTGACTGCCCAGATACCGCAGCCGGGAGTGCTTGCAGTAGCGGCGCATCCCCTCCTCGAAGAGGTCACATCCCCTCTCCGGCCGGTAACCGCAGGTCATGAGCAGGGCCAGGGCCTTCCCCGCCCACAGAGCAGGACCCTTCTCGTCTCCATAGTACTTGTCCATGCCGTACACCAGCCGGTCCAGCAGGGCTTTCATGGGCGGCGTGCAGTACCAGGAGTAGATGGGCGTGGCCAGTACGATCAAATCACACGCCAGCACCCGGTCAAAGATGGCCGGCACGTCGTCGCGCTGGACACAGCCGAACACGGTCCAGTCCCGCTGGCAGGCCCGGCAGGCCGTACAGGGCCGGATATCCAAATCGTGGAGCCATATGGTCTGTGTCTCCGCGCCCAGCCGTTCCAGCTCCTGCCGGAAGGGGTGCAGCAACGCGTTGGTGTTGCCCTGCCTCCGAGGGCTGCCCATCAAGATGCACACGTTCATCCGCTCTCTTCTCCTCTCCGTCATCCTATCGAGACATATCGATCATACCCGGAAAGATACGGTCCGTCAAGACGCAGGCATAGGGACAGGCGGGAGCGGATCCGCTCCCGCCTGTCCCTATGTCCATCCACTACGCTTCCACCAGCTGGCAGAGCCGCTGGAGGATCACCGCTGTCTGGGCCCGGGTGGCAGATCCGCCCGGGTCCAGAGTCCCGCCGGCGCGCCCCTGGATCAGCCCGGTGGACACGCTCCAGGCCATAGCCTCACGAGCGTACGCCTCCACTGTCCCAGCGTCCCGGTAAGCAGAGAGGTCCGCTCGTGGGGAAGTATCCTCCCTCTTGTACTCCATATAGCGCAAGAGGATGGCTGCCAGCTGCTGGCGGGTGATCCGCCCATCTGGGCGGAAGGTCCCGTCCTCATAGCCCCGGATGATCCCCTTCCGTGCTGCCCAGGCCACGGCATCCGCGCAGTAGGCGTCTCCTGCCACATCTGTGAAGGGCGGTCTCCCTGCCTTGGGACTGCCCTCCAGCCGATAGAGAATCGCGGCGATCATCCCACGGGTGGACGCCCTGTTTGGAGAGAACGTGGTGTCGGTGGTTCCCTGCATCAGGCCCTCCTTATTCACATACCGGACCGCATCTTCATACCAGACACCGGGGACCACGTCCCAGAAGGGGGTGGCCCAATCACCGCTCAGGACTTGGCTGGCAGCGGCGATCAGCTCGCCGCCATCATCCTGGGATATCTCCCAAAAGCCGATGCCTCCCAATCCCAGAGACTGGGCCAGACGGGCCTTGGCAGCCAGAGACACGGCATCGTCATAGGAGACGAAGGTGCGCTCCCCGTAGAGATAGGGCACCTGGGCCTCGCCGTGGCGGTACTGGCGATAAGCGGCGTCGTTGAGGTAGCTCTTTTTCAGGGTCTTGTAGCTGACGGACTTGGCGGAGGTATATGTGCTGTGCAGGCCGTTGCCCTGGCTTTTGACACCTTGGTAGGCATAGCCGTACAGCGGCATGCCCAGTACGATCTTCTCTGCCGGGATCCCCTTTTTCAGATAGGCCCGGACACATCCATCGATGCTGCTCTTGCTCTGAGGCGATGAGCCGGAGGGCGCATACAGCGGGGCGTTGAAGTCCGCGTAGCGGTCCCAGAGGCCATGGAGGTCATAGCCCATCAGGAAGATGTGGTCTACGATGCCCGCCACCTTCACAGCCTCGATCTGATCCAAGTACCAGCTGCCCGCGGCGCCGGCGATGGTGAGAGAATAGTCCTTCCCGTCCCGGCGGCCCTGCCGGTCCAACCGCTCCCGCAGCACCTGGAGCAGCAGGGTGAAGTTCTGTTTGTCCGCCGGGCGGTGGATGGTCCCCGCTTCGCCGCCGGAGACCGGATACTCCCAGTCCAGGTCCACTCCGTCCAGGCCCTGTTCCACGATGAACTGCACACAGCTATCAGCGAATCTCTCCCGCCGGGCCTGGGTGGAGGCCACGTCAGAGAAATAACGGGAGTCCGACCATCCGCCCACGGAGATCAGCAGCTTGAGATGGGGGTACTTGTCCCGCAGCTTCCGCAGAGCTGCCAGGTTCCTCTTGTCGTGCGCTTCGTCCTCCAAGGCGATGGTCCCGGTGTCCGGGGATATCTCAGCGAAGGCATAGTTGATCTGGGTCAGATGTTGGGCTGGGATCTGGTCAGGCGTATAGCCTTGGTAGGCCGCCCAGCCGGCGTAATAGCCCACCACCTCCCCGCTGGACTGGTATGTACTGCGCTTCTCTGCACCAGTCGGGGTGCCCAGCAACAGGACTGCCACGCACAGGACGGCCAGTCCGGCGGCAGCGCGTCTGATGAAATTCCGCAAGTCGAGATGCTCCTTTTTCGAGAGTCGCCGCCACAGATACGGCACGCGTCGTCACGCTCTATTCTACCGGAGGGGGCTCCTGTCCTCAAGGCACAAATGCTGGGAGGGCGTCCAGAAAGCAGCAGAGCGGCGGACCTTCCTGGTCCGCCGCTCTGCCGTCTCCGCTCGATGGGCTTGTTCACACAGGGGCCGCCTGGAGCTCCGCCGCGCCCTCCCTGCGCTCTTTTGGAGCGGCAGAGGCCGCCTGGTCAGCAGGGGCTCCCTGGCCAGCGGCCTTCTCCGCCAGCCGCTCCCGAGCCACCGCCAGCATCAGTTTGATGCGGTTCTCCTGGTTCACTCGGGTAGCGCTGGGATCGTAGTCGATGGGGGTGATATTGGCCTGGGGATACAGCTCCCGGATCTTATTGATCATGCCTTTGCCGCAGATGTGGTTGGGGAGGCATCCGAAAGGCTGCGCACATACGATGTTCTCATATCCGGCCCGCACCAGCTCGATCATCTCGGCGGTGAGGAGCCAGCCCTCTCCCATCTTGTTGCCGGTGGAGATGACACCGTCGGTCAGCTTCACCAGCTCCCGGAAGGGCAGAGGCGCGTGGAAGCCGTTGTCCTTCAGGACACGGATCATCACCTTCTCCATGCTCTCGATGTAGTCGAGGATCACGTCCGACACGTTCTTTTCCAGGAACGTGCCGCCGTATAGCCGGGCGGTCTCAGAGGGGTTGTAGGCGCAGTACTGCACGAAGCCCATCAGGCCCGGCAGGTTCACCTCGCAGTCCTGGGAGGCCAGGAACTTCTCCAGGTCGTTGTTTCCCAGAGGGGAGTATTTCACGTAGATCTCCCCCACCACGCCCACCTTGACCTTGGGCACCCGGTGGACAGGGATGGCGGCGAATTCCCGGGCGATCTTGGGCATGGCAGCCTTGATCTCCCGGCCGGACCAGCCCTTGTCCTCCATGACCCAGCCGCAGATCGTGTCCAACCACTTCTCCTGCAGTGCCGCAGCGTCGCCCTTGTGGGTCTCATAGGGCTCCGTCTGGGCCTTCAGGGCCACCAGCAGGTCACCGTAATAGATGCAGGCCAGGAGTTTTCGCATCAGGGGAAGCGTCATGGGGAAGCCGGAGTCCTTCTCCAGGCCGGAGAAGTTCAAGCTCACCACAGGCACCTGGCCGTAGCCCGCCTTCACCAGGGCCTTGCGCAGCAGGTGGATGTAGTTGGAGGCCCGGCATCCACCACCGGTCTGGGTGATGATCAGGGCCGTGTGGTCCAGGTCATACTTCCCAGATCCAAGGGCATCCAGGAACTGGCCGATGACCAGCAGGGCGGGATAGCAGGTGTCGTTGTGGACATATTTCAATCCCAGCTCGCTGACCTGGCTGCCGCAGTTCTCCAGCAGCTCACAGGTGTAACCCGCCTGCCGCATGACGGCTGCCAGGATGCGGAACTGCACCGGGGCCATGTTGGGGATCAATATCTTATGGGTCTTCTTCATCTCAGGGGTGAACTTCGGGTAATTCTGGAATTCCAGTTCCATGGGCTCACGCCTCCTTTCTGGCGTTGTCACGCGCTTCGTCCTGTTCGTCCAAGGCGGCGAACAGGCTCCGCAGGCGGATGCGCACGGCACCCAGGTTGGTGATCTCGTCGATCTTCAGCTGCGTGTAGAGCTTGCCGCCTGCCTGCAAGATCTCCCGCGTCTCGTCGGAGGTGATGGCGTCCACGCCGCAGCCAAAGGATACCAGCTGCACCAGATCCATATCCTTCTGGCCGCAGCAATACCGGGCCGCCGCATACAGCCGGGCGTGGAAGGTCCACTGGTTCAGCACCGTGGTAGGGAACTTCTCCACCCGGTCAGAGATGGAGTCCTCCGTGATCACAGCAGCGCCCGCCCGAGTAATCAGGGTGTCGATCCCGTGATTGATCTCCGGATCCACGTGATAGGGACGGCCCGCCAACACGATGATCCGGCGCCCCGCCGCCCGGGCCTGGTCGATGATCCGGGCTCCCTCCTTGCGCACGAGGGACATGTGGTAGGCATACTCGGCATAGGCGGCGTCTGCAGCCTCCTTCACCTCGCTCTTGGAGATATCGGGGAAATACTTGCGTAGGATGGTAGATATCTTCTTGGTGAAGTCCTTGGGCCGGTGGAGGCCCACATAGTCATAGATGAACTTGGTCTGCTGGACCTCCGGGCAGTTGCCGGCGATGACCTCCGGATAGTAGGCCACCACAGGACAATTGTAATGGTTGTCCCCCAGCCCCTCATCGATGTTGTAGGTCATGCAGGGATAGAAGATGGCATCCAGTCCCAGCTTGGAGAGGAAGTGGATGTGGCCATGGGCCAGTTTGGCTGGGAAGCAGGCGGTGTCGCTGGGGATTGTGCCCTGTCCCTTCAGATACAGATCCCGACTGGAGAGGGGGCTGTGGTACACCGCGAAGCCCAGCTTGGTGAAGAAGGTGTGCCAGAAGGGCAGCAGTTCCCAGAAATTCAGGCACAGCGGCAATCCGATCTTGCCCCGCTTGCCGGGGACGGGCTTGTAGCCCAGGATCAGCTTGCGCTTATAGGCGTACAGGTTCCGCTCTCCGGTGTCCGCCTTGCCGGTGACAGGCCGGTCACAGCGGTTGCCGCTGATGAAGGTGGCCCCATCGGCAAAGGTGTTGATGGTCAGCTGGCAGTTGTTGCCGCACAGACCGCAGATGCGGTTCTCCGTCTCTTGGCGGAAGTCCGCCAGTTCCCGGCGGTCCAAAAGCGTGCTGGTCTGACCGGACTGGGCCTTGCCCCGGCCGAACAGCGCCGCGCCGAAAGCGCCCATGAGGCCCGCGATGTCAGGCCGGATGACCTCCACGCCCATCTCCTTCTCGAAGGCCCGCAGCACCGCCTCGTTGTAGAAGGTACCGCCCTGGACCACGATGTTCCGGCCCAGCTCCTCCGGTGAGGAGGCCCGGATCACCTTGTAGATGGCGTTGCGCACCACGGACATGGAGAGGCCAGCGGAGATGTTTTCGATGGTGGCCCCGTCCTTTTGTGCCTTCTTCACGCTGTAATTCATGAACACGGTGCAGCGGCTGCCCAGATCCACGGGCCGCTCGGCAAAGAGGCCCAGCTTGGCGAACTCCTTCACGTCATACCCCAGCGCCTGGGCAAAGGTCTGCAGGAAACTGCCGCAGCCGGAGGAGCAGGCCTCGTTCAGGAAAATGTTGCTGATGGCGCCGTCCTCGATCTTGAAGCACTTCATGTCCTGGCCGCCGATGTCGATGATGAAGTCCACGTTGGGCAGGAAGTGACGGGCGGCGGTGAAGTGGGCCACCGTCTCCACCACGCCGTAGTCTGCATGGAAAGCGTTCTTGGCCAAGTCCTCGCCGTAGCCGGTGGTGGTGACGGACGCCACATGGAGGGCCGGATGCTCATCATAGAGCTTCTGCAGCACCTCACGGATCAGGGGCACCGGGTTGCCTAAGTTAGGCCGGTAATCGGAAAAGAGGATGCGAGCCTCCTGGTCGATGACCACCAGCTTCACCGTGGTGGACCCGGAGTCGATGCCGATATGCACCGGTGCCGCATAATCTGCCCCGAAGGGCATCTGAGGCACTGTGGCCTTGGCGTGCCGGGCCTGGAACGCCTCGTATTCTTCTTTGCTGGCGAACAGAGGCGGCAGGGAACGGTACGTCTCCGCCGCGCCGTGCTTGCGCAGATCGTCTGCCACCTGCAGAAGATCGAATTCCTGGTCGGAGTAGAAGGCAGCGCCCAGGGCCACGTACAGCAGGCTGTTCTCCGGGCAGGTACCCTTCACTCCCAACGTGTGGTCGAAGCTCTCCCGCAAGACACGGGAGAAGGTCAGGGGCCCGCCCAGATACAGGACATTGCCCTTGATGGGACGGCCCTGGGCCAGGCCCGCGATGGTCTGGTTCACCACGGCTTGATAGATGCTGGCGGAGATATCCTCTGCCTTGGCGCCCTGGGTGATGAGGGGCTGCACATCGCTCTTCGCGAACACGCCGCACCGGGAGGCGATGGTATATGTCTTCTCCGCTCGCTGGGCCGCCGCGTCCATCTCGTCCGCGCTCATCTTCAAGAGCGTGGCCATCTGGTCGATGAAAGCGCCGGTGCCGCCGGCGCAGGAGCCGTTCATCCGCACCTCCATG
>CALXDL010000040.1 GCA_944387055.1 uncultured Oscillospiraceae bacterium | reverse complement strand
GTTGAAGAAGGCGGAGTTGTCCAGGGGGAAGTAGCTGGTGGACTGGCTGGGCCAGTACACCAGTCCACCAGGTTCAAATCGCAGTCGTTGAAGAAGGCGGAGTTGTCCAGGGGGAAGTAGCTGGTGGTGATGGTGGTGCCCCACTTGAAAGCGCCCGCATCTGGTTCCAGCTCTCCCATCAGGATCTTGAACAGCGTGGTGGTGGCGATCTCATCCTCTCCCACGAAAGCGATCTTGTCCCCTTTGTTCACCCGGAACGAGACGTTGTCCAGCACTTTACGTCCGTCCACGGTCTTAGTGAGGCCCTCTACTGCCAGGATCTCTTTCCCTGGCTCTCGATCCATCCGGAATCCAACGAAGGGATACCGCCGGGAGGAAGCCGGCATCTCTTCTACGGTCAGCTTATCCAGCAGTTTCCGGCGCGCAGTGGCCTGTTTGGATTTGGATTTGTTGGCAGAGAAGCGGGAGATGAACTCCTGGAGCTCTTTGATCTTCTCCTCTTTCTTCTTGTTCTGATCTCGGATCATGCGCTGCATGAGCTGGCTGGATTCATACCAGAACTCGTAGTTGCCCACGTACATGCGGATCCCACCGTAATCCACGTCTACGATGCTGGTGCAGACCGTATTCAGGAAGTGCCGATCGTGGGAGACCACGATGATCAGACTCTCACACTCCATGAGGAAATCCTCCAGCCACTCGATGGCCTGGATGTCCAAATGGTTGGTGGGCTCGTCCAGGAGGATGATGTCAGGCTTCCCAAAAAGGGCCTGGGCCAGCAGGACCTTCACCTTCTCCTTGGCTGTGAGGGTGCTCATCTCGCTGTACAGGATCTCTTCGGACAGGCCCAGTCCCTGGAGCAGGCGGCTCGCGTCGCTCTCCGCCTCCCAGCCATCCATGTCAGCGAACTCTGCCTCCAACTCACTGGCCTTCACGCCGTCCTCATCGGTGAAGTCCTCCTTGGCATAGAGGGCATCCTTCTCCTTCATCACGTCGTAAAGGCGCTGATTGCCCATGATGACCGTATCCAGCACGGTATACTGGTCATATTGGAAGTGGTCCTGTTTCAGTACGCTCATCCGCTGATCTTTGGAGATCACCACCTCGCCGGTGGTAGGCTCTAGATCCCCAGAGAGGATCCGCAGGAAGGTGGTCTTGCCAGCGCCGTTTGCGCCGATGATGCCATAGCAGTTGCCAGGCACGAATTTCAAGTCCACGTGTTTGAACAGGGTCTGGCCGGAAAAATTCAGGCTGACGTCATTGACTGTGATCATAGATGGTTCCTTTCTTAGCTCTCTCGAACTCTGCAAAACATGCGGCAGGCGCGGCGCAAAAGCGCCGCGTCTGTCACGGAGGTCCTATTTACTGGTCCATCACAGCCTTGTGATAGACTTTCTTTCCTTTTTTGATGATGATCCCATCACCGCAGCAATCCTTGCAGGACCACTTCGCCTCGATATCGCCGACTTTTTGGCCGCATACGGTGACACCGCCCTGCTGCACCAACCGCCGAGCCTCGCCCTTGGAGGCACAGAGGCCACACTTGACCAAGAGCGTCAGGATGTCGATCTCACCGCTGGCAAAATCTCCCTCGCAGAGCTTGGTGCAGGGCATGTGTTCGCTCTCACCGGTGCCGCTGAAGAGCGCGCGCGCTGCCTCCTGGGCCTTTTCTGCCTCTTCTTCCCCATGGACCAGCTTCGTCAGCTCATATGCCAAGATCTCCTTCGCGGCGTTGAGCTGGTTGCCTTCCCAGCGGTCCATCTCGTCGATCTGTTCAAGCGGCAGGAACGTGAGCATCCGGATGCACTTGAGCACATCCGCATCCCCTACGTTCCGCCAGTATTGATAGAAGTCGAAGGGCGAAGTCTTGTTGGGGTCCAGCCACACGGCGCCGGAGGCGGTCTTGCCCATCTTCTTTCCCTCAGAGTTGAGGAGCAGCGTGATGGTCATGGCATAAGCATCCTTGCCCAGCTTCTTGCGGATGAGTTCCGTGCCGCCCAGCATATTGGACCACTGGTCGTCACCACCGAACTGCATGTTGCAGCCAACGGTCTGGAACATGTGATAAAAGTCGTAGGACTGCATGATCATATAGTTGAATTCCAAGAAGGAGAGGCCTTTTTCCATACGCTGCTTATAGCACTCTGCCCGCAGCATGTTGTTCACAGAGAAGCAGGCGCCCACCTCCCGCAGGAGATCGACATAGTTGAGCTTCAAGAGCCAGTCGGCATTGTTGAGCATCATGGCCTTGCCATCGCCGAACTCGATGAACCGTTCCATCTGCTTCTTGAAGCATGCGCAGTTGTGCTCGATGGTCTCCGGCGTCATCATGGAACGCATATCTGTCCGGCCGGAAGGATCGCCGATATAGCCTGTGCCGCCGCCGATGAGCGCGATGGGCCGGTTGCCCGCCATCTGCAGCCGCTTCATCAGGCACAGCGCCATGAAATGTCCAACATGGAGACTGTCTGCCGTTGGATCGAAGCCGATATAGAACACGGCCTTACCATTGTTCACTAGATCCCGGATCTCCGCCTCATCCGTGACTTGGGCGATGAGGCCCCGCGCTTTCAGTTCTTCGTAGATCTGCATGATCCATCCTCTCCTGTCGTTCAAGATGCGTCGGAACGGGAAGAAAAAGCCCCCCGTCCCGGCAGGGACAGAGGGCGAAACGAGCTTCGCGGTACCACCTCTGGTTCACCGCCCTCTCGCGAGAGCGGCCTCACGCCGTGCTGACACACGGCAACGCAGTAACGGGCGCACCCGGGACACGTCTACTGAGCCATGACGGCCGTTCGGGTGCCAGCTCCAAGGTGTATTCGCCGCCTGCCGCTCTCTCCCTTCCACCCATGTGGGAGCTCTCTGTGCAGCGCCATGGCGGGTACTGCTCCTCTTCCTCGCTATATACGAAGGGATTATATCTGATAAACCCAAGATCGTCAAGATTATCTCTCAAAGCCAATCGAGTGGATCCAGGATTTCCAAAAAGAAAGTCCAAAATGTATCTTTGAAAGTTCCTTTCCGCTGTCTCTTCCTGGAAAATGAAGCCCGAAAGGAAGCGACCAATAGGCATACGAAAAAATAAAAAATAGCTACCAGCAGAACAAGAAGTATAGTATCTGACATTTTTTCATCTCTGCATAAGCATATATGGATCATTTCGTCAAATCGACGGAGTTCAGCCCCTCGCTACCTATCTTGAAAAGGGACTCTGCGTGCAGCGTTCACAGCACGATCGTCAGGCACAGATCCACCAAGAGCCCGCAGAGGATCAGAGCCGCGAACCCCCTCCGCAGGCGCGGCGGCAGGGCGTCTGCCGCACGCTCGAACAGCGGTTGGATCAGGAACAGGAACGCCAAGCCTCCCAGACCGAATCGGATGGAGGGCGACAGCGCGATCCGCCCCTGGAAGTGGACGGCATAATCCACATAAGTCTGCCAGGGCCAGCT
>CALXDL010000039.1 GCA_944387055.1 uncultured Oscillospiraceae bacterium | reverse complement strand
CCAATCACAAAGTGGCCCGCCCCCTGCCCTCCGGCAGGAGAGAACAGGGAGCGGAGAAGATGAGAGTGAAAAGATAAAGGATGAAAGATAGAGTGTAGAGTTCCCCTTCAAAAAGAAAGGGGCTAGGGGAGACCCATCCGGGGTCCCCCGGTCGATCTGCCAGCGGCAGATCAAGAGATCCTGATCATTCTCGCCGCGGCGTGTACGTGGCGAAGATCCCTTGACCCAGCCGCCGAGGGCAGCGACCCCAGTGATCGACGTCACTGGGGGTAGGGAAGGCCGAGGGGGAGCCTGGTCTCCCTCGAGACCCCTCAGTTGTCGTGATATTCCTTACACGTGCATTTCTTCCACTTCAGGCCGCTGCCGCAGGGGCACAGATCGTTACGGCCAATCTTACTGACCTTGACGGGCTGCTTCTTGACGGGGGCAGAACCATCGCCGCCCACGTTCTCCACCATACCTTTGGCGACGCGCTCCCGTTTGACCTCCTCATCCTTCTTCAGCCGGACGGAGTAGAGGCGGCGGACCGTTTCGCTCTGGATGGCGGAGACCATCTCCTCGAACATCGTCAGAGATTCCTGCTTGTAAGCGATGACAGGGTCTGTGTTGCCGTAGGCCCGCAGGCGGATCCCCTGCTTGAGATCGTCCATGGCATCGATGTGGTCCATCCAGTATTCATCCACCACACGCAGCAGGATGACACGCTCCAGCTCCCGCATGAGCGGCGGCGTGATCTCGGCCTCTTTGGCTTCGTAAGTCTTCTCGGCTTCGGCGCAGAACAGATCGATGAGATCCTGCTCCGTCTTTTCCGCCAGATGGTCCTCCGTCAGATCCAGCGCGCCTTTGGGGAAATAAGTGCCCTCCAGGCCGCGCAGCATCTCGCGGTAGGCCGCCAGATCCAGAGTTTGCTGCTCGCCGAAGGCCAGGGCCACGTGGTCGGAGATGGAGGAGCGCATCATGTTCATGACGGTCTCCTTCAGGTCCTTGCCGTCCAGGACTTCGCGCCGCTGCGCATAGATGATCTCGCGCTGCTTGTTCATGACGTCGTCGTATTCCAGCACCGACTTGCGGGACTGGAAGTTCCGGGACTCTACCGTGGTCTGGGCGTTCTCGATGGCCTTGGTGAGCATCTTGTTCTCGATGGGGGTATCCTCATCCAGATCGAACTTCTCCATCATGTTCTGGAGCCGCTCACCGCCGAAAAGACGCATCAGGTCATCTTCCAGCGAGATATAGAACCGGGTCTCACCGGGATCGCCCTGACGGCCGGCACGGCCGCGGAGCTGGTTGTCGATCCGGCGAGACTCGTGGCGCTCTGTGCCGATGATGAAGAGGCCGCCCGCCGCCCGGACCTTCTCGGCCTCCTCGGCGATGACCGCTTTGTGCTGCGCCATCTTCTCGGCGAACAGCTTCCGGGCCGCCAGGATCTCCGCATCGTCCGTCTCGGCGTAGCCGGTAGCGTCGGTGATGATCTCGTCGGAGTAACCGGCCTTCACCAGGTCCGCCCGGGCCAGGTACTCGGCGTTGCCGCCCAGCATGATGTCCGTGCCGCGGCCGGCCATGTTGGTGGCCACGGTGACAGCGCCGAACTTGCCCGCCTGGGCCACGATCTCCGCCTCTTTCTCGTGGTTCTTGGCGTTGAGCAGGTTGTGCTGGATCCCCTCTCGCGCCAGCAGCTTAGACAGAAGCTCGTTCTTTTCGATGGAGACCGTGCCCACCAGCACCGGCTGGCCCTTCTCGTGGCACTCCCGGATCTGAGCGATGACAGCACGGTATTTGCCCGCTTCGTTCTTGTACACCACGTCATGGTGGTCATGGCGCTGGTTGGGGCGGTTGGTGGGGATCTCCACGATGTCCAGGTTATAGATGGTGGCGAACTCCTCCTGCTCGGTCATGGCGGTACCGGTCATACCGGAGAGCTTGTCATACAGGCGGAAATAGTTCTGGAAGGTGATGGTGGCGAGCGTCTTGTTCTCGCTGGCCACGGTCACATGCTCTTTGGCTTCGATGGCCTGGTGCAGGCCATTGGAGTAGCGCCGGCCGAACATGAGGCGGCCGGTGAACTCGTCGACGATGATGACTTCACCGTCTTTGACCACATAGTCGATGTCCTTCTTCATGACACCGTGGGCTTTGATGGCCTGATTGATATGGTGCGAGAGCGTGGAGTTGGAGGGGTCGGACAGGTTTTCCACATGGAAGAACTCCTCAGCCTTCGCGATGCCGCGGGCAGTGAGCATAGCTGTCTTGGCCTTTTCGTCCACGATATAGTCGGCGTCGATATCCTCGTCCTCTTCCTCTTTGTTGTCCACCTGGACGACCACCTGCTTCTTCAAACGGGAGACGAACATCTCCGCCATGTCATAGAGCTGGGTGGATTTGTCGCCCTGGCCGGAGATGATGAGGGGCGTCCGGGCCTCATCGATGAGGATGGAGTCCACCTCATCCACGATGGCGAAGGCATGGCCACGCTGCACCAGCTCGGAGGCGTAGATGCACATATTGTCCCGCAGATAGTCGAAGCCCATCTCGTTGTTGGTGCCATAGGTGATATCGGCCGCATAGGCGGCCTGCCGCTCCTTGCTGGTGAGGCCGTGGACGATCAGGCCCACCTTCAGTCCGAGGAAACGGTGGACCTTGCCCATCCACTCGCTGTCGCGCTTGGCCAGATAGTCGTTGACGGTGACGATATGGACGCCCCGGCCGGTCAGAGCATTGAGATAGGCGGGGAGGGGCGCCACCAGGGTCTTGCCCTCGCCCGTCTTCATCTCCGCGATGCGGCCCTGGTGCAGCACGATGCCGCCCACCAGCTGGACGCGGTAGGGGCGCATGCCCAGCACCCGGTCCGCGGCCTCCCGCACGGTGGCGAAGGCCTCTGGCAGGATGTCGTCCAGTGTCTCACCGCCCGCCAGGCGCTCTTTGAATTCGGCGGTCTTGGCCCTCAGCTGCTCATCGCTCATGGCTTTGTATGCATCGGCCATGGACTCGATCCGGTCCACGATGGGATAGATCGACTTCAACTCCCGAGAGCTGTAATCGCCAAACAACTTCTTCATCAGACCCATTCTTCGCAACTTCCTTTCCGCGGCACGGATACCCGGCCACACAGCTGCCCCGCAGGGAAGCTCTCTTTATCAAATAAGTGGGGGACCCACAAAAAAGCACATGTAGCATACCACACTTGCCTGCGGATTGCAAAGAAAAAACGGAGATTTGCAAAAAAGTTCACAATTCCTTTGAAATATCCGCAAGAATAGGCACCTGGACTGGGGAAGATCACGGAGTCGGGGCTAGAAGAAGGAAATCGCCGATTGTGCTTTGAAGTGGGACATGGTATGATGGAAACGATCAAATATGTGAGGAGGTCTCCCCATGAAGCTCAGCTTTTTCGGCGCCGACCAGTGCGTGACGGGCAGCTGTCATTGCCTGGATGTGAACGGCAAGCGCATCCTGATAGACTGCGGCCTGCAGCAGGGGCGGGACGAGGTGTCCAACGCGGAGTTCCCCTTCGCAGCCAACACCGTGGATTACCTGCTGGTGACCCACGCCCACATCGACCACTCCGGACGCATCCCGATGCTGATCAAGCAAGGGTTCCGGGGCCGGATCCTGACCACCCGCCTCACGGCAGAGCTGCTGGATATCATGCTGCTGGACTCCGCCCATATCCAGGAGCAGGACGCGGAGTGGAAGAACCGCAAGGGCGAGCGGTCCGGCGCGCCCCGGGTGGAGCCGCTCTATACCATCGAGGACGCCCAGCGGGTGCGGGAGTTCATGATCACCTGCGAGTATGGACAGGTGATCGACCTGTGCGAGGGCGTGGAGGTGGAGTTCGTCGATGCAGGGCATCTGCTGGGATCTGCCTGCATCGCCATGGATCTGACAGAGGGCGGCGAGAAGCGGCGCATCGTGTTCTCCGGAGACCTCGGCAACGTGAAACAGCCCATCATCCGAGATCCGGTCCATTTCCATGGAGCGGACTATGTGGTGATGGAGTCCACGTATGGCGACCGGGATCACGCGGAGGTGTGGAGCTATACCGACGACCTGGCGAAAGTCATCGACGAGACCATCGCGCGGGGCGGGAACGTGATCATCCCCTCGTTCGCCGTTGGCCGTACACAAGAGCTTTTGTACTTCATCCGGGAGATCAAGGACGCCCGCCTGGTCAAGTCCGATCCGGATTTCCCGGTGTATATCGACTCGCCTTTGGCGAAGCGGGCTACCACCATCTTTGCCGGCGACCTCCACGGCTATCTGGATGACGACGCCATGAAGCTGGTGAAGGACGGCACCCACATGTTCAACTTCACCAACCTGCGTATGACGGAGACCAGCGAAGAGTCCAAGGCCCTCAATGAGGACCGGACGCCAAAGGTCATCATCTCGGCCTCCGGCATGTGCGATGCGGGCCGGATCCGCCACCATCTCAAGCACAACCTCTGGCGGCCGGAATGCACGGTGGTGTTCGTGGGCTTCCAGGGGGAGGGCACGTTGGGGCGCCATCTGCTGGAAGGGGCCAAGAGCGTGAAGCTCTTTGGAGAAGAGATCGCCGTCCAGGCAAAGATCGTGAACTTCAAGGGCCTCTCCTCCCACGCGGACCGGCAGCACCTGCTGGAGTGGATCGCAGACTTCAAGGAGCCGCGGCCCCGGCACGTGTTCGTGGTACACGGGGATAGAGAAGTGGCGCCTTTCTTCGCCAAGACCATCCAGGGCATGGGCTTCGAGGCACATGCCCCCCAGTTCACCGAGGTCTACGACCTGATCGCCAATGTGAAGACGGCGGATGGCTATCTGCCGGAGCGCAAGACCAAGTCCTTTGATGGCCAGCCCAAGTCCACTGCGGCCTACGAACGGCTGGTGGCTGTGGGCCAGATGGTGACGGAGGCCATCAGACGCAGCAAGGGACGGGACAACAAGTCTCTGGCCAGGTTCGCCGACCAGCTCCGGCAGGTCTTGGAGAAGTGGGGCGCATGAGCGCCGAGAAGCGTCCCCCCTGTCGGGGGAAGCTGGGGGTTTTGCGCCTGCTCTGCCGAAGCTGGGGAGTATGGGCGCCTCTGTAAGGCCGTCCCCGCAGCGGAGGATAGGCCGGCAGAGGCTGCCCCGCGGCGCCATGGCCGGGACATCCCGGGCGGCAAGTCTAGATATCATAAGGGGTTCCCTATGGAAAAACTGTGTCAAGGTCATATCGATACGGGCATCGTGGAGGGGTACTCCAGCGAGGGCCTCGGCATCGTCCGGCTGGACGGAGCAGTGGTGTTCGTGCCTGGTACGGTCCGCGGAGAGCGTATCCGGCTGCGCATCACGAAAGTGATGAAGAACGCGGCGGCGGGAGAGGTCGTGGAGGTCCTGGAGCCCTCTGTGGAACGAGCGGACCCGGAGTGCCCGCACTTCGGCATCTGCGGCGGCTGTACCTTCCAGCATCTGACCTACGGAGAGGAGCTGTGGGCAAAGGAACAGCGCGTCCGGGACGCGCTCGAGCGCCTGGGGGGCACGGACGCGCCCGTAGAGCCCATCCTGGGAGCGAAGGACCCGACCCATTACCGCAACAAGAGCCAGTATCCGGTAGGCGCGGACGGAGCCGTGGGGTTCTACCAAGCCCGCAGCCATCGAGTCGTGCCGATCCAGCGCTGCCTCATCCAGTCGGAAGTCTCTGACCGGACCGCTGGAGCGGTCCGAGACTGGATGCACCGCTACCGCGTCTCTCCTTATGACGAGACCACTGGGAAGGGGCTCATCCGCCATATCTATGTCCGGGTGAACGCGGCCGGAGAGAGCCTATGCTGCGTGGTGGCCAACGGCAGACAGGTGCCGCGGGAACCGGAACTGGTCGCTTTCGTCCGCAGGGCGGCGCCGCACACGGTCGGCGTGGTACTCAACACCAACGTCCGCAAGGGCAACGTCATCCTGGGGGACCGATACCGGACACTATGGGGCCAGGCCTTTTTGATGGACACCCTCTGCGGGCTGACGTTCAAGCTGTCGGTGCCTTCGTTCTATCAGGTGAACCGGGCCCAGGCGGAGAGGCTCTACCACAAGGCACTGGAGTATGCCGCCCTGACGGGGCGGGAGACCGTGCTGGACCTCTATTGCGGCACGGGGACCATCACGCTGTGCATGGCGGCCCAGGCAGGACGGGTCATCGGCGCGGAGATCGTCCCTGCCGCCATCGCAGATGCCAAAGAGAACGCAGTCCGCAACGGCATCGAGAACGCGTCGTTCTTCTGCGGAGACGCGGCGGACATCGCGGCGGAACTGGAGGCGGAGGGCCTGCGGCCAGATGTCATCACCGTGGATCCGCCCCGCAAGGGACTCAGCCCAGAAGTCATCATGTCCATCGCGGCCATGGGACCTGAGCGGGTCGTGTACGTCTCCTGTGATCCAGCCACCTTGGGGCGAGACGTGAAGCGTTTCGCGGAGCAGGGGTATCTGGCTGTCCGGGCCTGTCCCGTGGATATGTTCCCCGGCACGGCCCATGTGGAGACGGTCGTACTTTTGTCCAAACTCCATCCCGAGCACTCTGACCGAGAGCCGGACAGCTCAATGGGGAGCGCGAGACCTATATGAAGAGAAAGCATCGTTTGAGAGGCTTTGGCCTATCCGGATCCGAAGCCCCCAAGACTCCGATATCCCCGCTGGAAAGGGAAGCGGCGGCTATGGAGACACGGTCCATTCGGCTTGGTGCCGAGACTGATCGGAGATGCCAGCTATCATGTCGTATGTGATCAGATGCTGGCTATGCGGCGTAGCTGAAGCGCTTTAGGCCATAGCCCTCCACGCCTTATATCAGTAAGTCGATAACAACAACAAAATCAACGTTCGGCAGAGATAGGACTATAGATCCTGCAAAAGTTCAGCAGCCGAAAGGAGGACAGACATGAAAAGAGCGGTAAGCTATGGCTTGACTTTATGCATCGGATTTTCTCTGGCGTTGCTCTGCGGAAATGCAGGAGCTATCTCCGAGCGGATCGCATATAATGTATCGAACTTCTCTGTGTTTGGGGGTGTCCCGTTGATCCAAAGCGGTGGATCTTACGAAGCGGAAAATGGAGAGGATGTTCCGGCCTCCATCCTCTACACAGACGAAGCCGGTGGGATATCCAATTTTTTGTCCGTCAGCAGGATCGCCGAGCTGCTGGACGCCGATGTCAAATGGGACAGCCGGACCAATACTGTGGATTTTGGGACAGCTACCACGCCCGGCCCGAGTACTGTGAACCCTCCGTTTAGTGAATTGGTATGGAGGGATGGCGTGAGCCGAGCGGAGGATGCATTTGAGCATTTGAAAGCGGCCAGTTTTCGATCGGAGAGCGCTTTTGATCAGACGTTCCTGTGCCGCCCGGAGCTGGGAGCGTATGTCTTGGTGCAGGTGACCAATCAAGGCGAGAGACCTGTGAGCTTCAAAGTCTCACGAGATAAGACCATCGGTCAGCCGCAGGACTTCCCTACAGATGTTATCCGGCCCGGGGGCACGAGCTGCCGGATATTTTCTGTAGATGGAAGCGGGAATGAGCTGACCTCCGATCTGCGGGTCACGATCCGTCCCATCCAGGGGATCGACTTTGCTCCCTTAGATATCATCGTGGATGTCTCTCAGCAGGATGGCATCGGGGATAGTCTAGAGGGACGGAGTATGACGCCGCCTACGGTAACAGATTATGACGGCCTCTCCATGAGGGTGACAGGACAGGAGACCGGTGGGGTCACAGTCTGCATCGACAACCGGTCTCACCGAGATGTCACCAGCGGAGGTGAGGATGACTATGTACTGGAGAACTATCAAAACGGTGTCTGGACAGAGGTGATGCAGCTGGAGGAGGGCTTTGCTATTTTGCCGATGGCACATAACATCCGATCAGGGAGCAGTGAGATCATGACCATCCGCTATCAAGGCAGATACGGAGCGTTGCCGGAAGGGACTTACCGGGTCAAAAAATCTTTCATGGAGATCGGTACCCAGCAGACTCTGTGCTATCTGACTGCGGAGTTCGAGACCTGACGCATCGTGTTTCGGAGGGAGACGGAGCGAGCGGATCGTCCATCTGATGGGACCGCAGTATCTGGAGCATCCTGCTGGCCTTTGCAACGACGATACTTGAGACTTTGCCGTCAAGGTACCTCCTGCCAAAAAAGCAGATGCATGGACGGCATTTCACGCGCATGAGCATTCATCTGCTGCAAGGCTCCTGACGCTCAATATAGCAGGAGGCTCCTGATGCCGGCAGGACGATGATCGGAGCAAGAGACCTGCTTCATATGATCAAGGGATGAGTTACCGCGGAGAAGCGATCGACACAGTCTAGAGATGCATCGTGCAAATTGGGGACGGCGAGCTTGCCTGAGCCTTTGAGGGGATGATCATAGGATGGCCCTGCCATTTTGATGGCAGGGCCATCCTATGTATGCCTATGTCAAGAAGTTGGTCGCTCCGAGATATGGGTCCTATTTTTTCCCGCCGGACCGTGCCCTTCCTCAAATAAAAAAATCAATAGGAAGGACTTGACAGAAATGGTTAGTTGCGTTAAACTATGTCCGAGATTGAGTTAGAAGTAACTAACTATTAACTCGGTGGCAGATGACAGCGCGTACTGCTCACCAAAGGAAGGAGGACCTTCATGATGCCGCTGACGATGGCAAAGCCCGGGGAGACCGTCACCATCCGAAAGATCACTGGAAAGGACGAGGTGCGTCAGCATCTGGCGGAACTGGGGTTCGTAGTGGACAACGAGGTGACCGTGATCAGCCAGATGGCAGGGAACCTCATCTTGCAGGTGAAGGGCAGCCGGATTGCTTTGGATAAGAAGATGGCTGGTCGAATCATGATCTAAGGAGGAGAGAAGATGATGAAGACACTCAAAGACGTGAAAGTAGGGGAGACCGCCACAGTGGTGAAGCTCCACGGTGAGGGCGCCACGAAACGCCGTATCATGGACATGGGACTCACCAAAGGCGTGGAGATCCACGTACGCAAAGTGGCACCTTTGGGAGACCCGATGGAACTGAACGTGCGAGGATATGAACTGAGCGTCCGGAAAGCGGATGCGGAGATGATCGAGGTCCAGTGACCCTGTAAAGCTGTGTGGCGGCAACGGCCGCTGTTTTTGAGATCAAAAGTTAGCAATAGCTAACTTCAGAAAGGAGAACATGCATGGACATCAAGATCGCGCTGGCGGGCAATCCGAACTGCGGCAAGACCACCCTGTTCAATGACCTGACCGGCTCTAACCAGTACGTCGGCAACTGGCCCGGCGTCACGGTCGAGAAGAAGGAGGGCCGGCTCAAAGGACACAAGGACGTGATCATCCAGGACCTGCCCGGCATCTACTCCCTCTCCCCCTACACGTTGGAAGAAGTGGTGGCCCGGAATTATCTGGTGGGCGAACGGCCTGATGCCATCCTCAACATCGTGGACGGCACCAACATCGAGCGGAACCTGTATCTGACCACTCAGCTCATCGAGCTGGGCCTGCCCGTGGTGGTGGCGGTGAACATGATGGACCTGGTGCGCAAGAACGGCGACCAGATCGACGCCAAGCGGCTGAGCCGGGAGCTTGGCTGTGAGGTGGTGGAGATCAGCGCGCTGAAGGGCGAAGGCGGGAAAGACGCGGCGGAGAGAGCCATATCGGCCGCCATGGCCCACAAGGCCGGTGAGCTGCCCCATGTGTTCACTGGCAGCGTGGAACACGCCCTCGCCCACATCGAAGAGTCCATCCAGGGCAGGGTGGACGAGCGGTATCTGCGCTGGTTCGCTGTGAAGGTGTTCGAACGGGACGAGCGGGTCCTGGCCGATCTGGCGCTGGACACAGACACACGGTCCCACATCGAAGACCACATCGTGGACTGCGAGAAAGAGATGGACGACGATGCCGAGAGCATCATCACCAACCAGCGGTATGCGTACATCAGCGGCATCGTCGATAGGTCCGTGAAAAAGAAAGCCGCCAAGCACGCCCTCTCGGTCTCCGACAAGATCGACCGCGTCGTGACCAACCGGATCCTGGCCCTGCCGATCTTCGCGGTGGTCATGTTCGCAGTGTACTGGATCGCCATGGGCCCCTTCGGCACGTTCCTGACCGACTGGACCAACGATGTGCTGGGCACTGCCTGGCTGGTGGAGATCCCGCGCGCTGCTCTGGAGAGCTGGGGCGTTGCGCCCGTGGTGGTCGGCTTAGTATGCGACGGCGCTCTGGCGGGCGTGGGCGCAGTGCTGGGGTTCGTGCCCCAGATGCTGGTGCTGTTCCTGATGCTGGCCATCTTGGAGGACATCGGCTACATGGCCCGCATCGCTTTCATCATGGACCGGATATTCCGGAAGTTCGGCCTCTCCGGCAAGAGCTTCATCCCCATGCTGGTAGGCACCGGCTGCGGCGTCCCCGGTGTCATGGCCTCCCGGACCATCGAGAACGAGCGTGACCGCCGTATGACGGTCATGACCACCTGCTTCATCCCCTGCGGGGCCAAGATGCCTATCGTGGGCCTGATCGCCGGCGCTCTGTTCGACAATTCCGGCTGGGTGGCCGTCTCCGCTTACTTCATCGGCGTGGCTGCCATCATCCTCTCCGGCATCATCCTGAAGAAGACCAAGATGTTCGCCGGAGATCCCGCGCCCTTCGTCATGGAGCTGCCCGCCTACCATGTCCCCTCCGCGGGCAACGTGCTGCGGGCCACATGGGAGCGCGGCTGGTCCTTCATCAAGCGGGCCGGCACGGTGATCCTGGCCTCCTCCATCATCCTGTGGTTCCTCCAGGGCTTCGGTTGGGAGAATGGCGCCTTCGGCATGGTGGAGGACATGAACGACTCCGTCCTGGCCGCCATCGGCGGCGCCGTGGCCTTCGTCTTCGCGCCCCTGGGCTTCGGCAACTGGCGGGCCACTGTGGCCGTGGTCACCGGCCTCATCGCCAAAGAGAACGTGGTGGCGACCTTCGGCGTACTGTATCAGTATGCTGGCGAGCTCAGCGAGAACGGCGACGAGATCTGGGCCCTGATGGCGCAGGACTACACCGCCATCTCCGCCTACTCCTTCATGATCTTCAACCTGCTGTGCGCCCCCTGCTTCGCGGCCATGGGCGCCATCAAACGAGAGATGAACGACCCCAAGTGGACTGCCATCGCCATCGGCTATATGTGCGTCTTCGCTTATGTGATCTCCCTGATCGTCTATCAGATCGGCGGACTCATCACCGGCGAGGTGGCCTTCGGCATCGGCACCGTGGTGGCCGTGGTCCTGATCGCGGGCCTGGTGTACCTGCTGTTCCGCAGGAACAAGTACGAGGACGAGCGGCTGACCATCCGCTCCGTGCAGGCTGCCGGCCGCAAGGCCGCGCTGAAGTGAAAAGGGAAGGAGGACCTATCCATGAATGTGCCGACGATCATCGTCGCCTCGGTCGTCTTGGTGGTCTTCGTGGCCATCGTGGGACGCGGCATCTACAACAAGCTCCATGGGAAGGGCGGATGCTCCTGCGGCGGAGACTGCGGGGCCTGCGGCGCCTGTGGGAGCCGCCACCCAAAATGAGACGCTGAGAGACACCTGGAGAGGCGCAGACGAGGAAAAGCCGTCCGCGCCTCTTCCCATATGAGGAGGATAAGGGTATGGAGCTGACAGCGACACATCTGAGGTACCTGCTGGCGATCTACGGACTCGCTCAAAAAAAGGCGGAGGTGGGAGCCGCAGAAGTGGCAAAGGTCGTGCGGGTATCCCGGCCCTCTGTGACGCGGATGCTGGGGAACCTGATGGAACGTGGGCTCCTGGAACGGGAGCGGTATGGGAAGATATATTTGACGGATACGGGCCTCCTCCTGGCCAAGCGGTATTCCGACCGGGTGACAGACCTGCGGGGGCGCGTGCTCCAGATGGGGCTGGAGCTGACAGAGGAGGAAGTACTGGAGACGGCCTGCCTTTTGGCAGCGTCTCTCCCGGAGCGTGTGTTGGAGCGGGCAGGGGACACTGCCCCTTGACAAACCAAGGTAAAAAGACTAAACTGACTAAATGACAATGGGGAGCTCGAATGGACGGGCTGAGAGGCAGGTGTTTCCTGTGACCCTTACACCTGATCTGGGTAATGCCAGCGGAGGGAGCATACCGCGCAGTTCTCACGGACACTGACGCCCCGCCGGCTTACCCGGCGGGGCGTGTCATTTGACATCACGAGAAAGATGGAGGAACCGATATGAAAGCGAGCGTTGCGATCCAGACTCTGCCGGCGGTGCAGGGAGATGAAGAACTGGTCCGTATCGTGGATGAAGTCATCGACTACATCAAGAGTACGGGCCTGCACTACTATGTGGGGCCCTTCGAGACCACCATCGAGGGAGACGACTACGATCAGCTCATGGACATCATGAAAGAGTGTCAGCATGTGGCCATCCGGGCGGGCGCACCCAAAGTGTCCGCGTATATCAAGGTGGTCTATGAGCCGGAAGGGGAGATCCTGACCATTGATAAGAAAGTCACGAAACACCACGAGCAGTAAGGCACCGGCCATCTTGGCCGTGGTGGTGCTGCTGGTGGTGTGGCAGATCGCCTCTGTCAGCGGCCTGGTGCCCCGATATATGCTGCCTTCTCCGGTGGACGTGGCCGTGGCGTTCGTCAAGGACGCGCCGGCCCTGTGGGAGAACTTGACCATCACCCTCCAGGAGGCGTTCTACGGTCTGGCCCTGGGGGTCGGCATCGGGTTCGCGTTCGCGGTGCTGATGGACGCTTTCGAGATCCTCTACCGGACCTTCTATCCCATCCTGGTCATCACCCAGACCATCCCTACCGTGGCCATCGCGCCGCTGCTGGTACTGTGGTTCGGCTATGAGATGCTGCCGAAGATCATCCTCATCGTCCTGGTGACGTTCTTCCCCGTGACGGTAGGGCTGCTGGATGGGTTCCGGGCCGTGGACCGGGATGCGGTGGGCCTGCTGCGGTCCATGGGGGCCGGCCGGTGGCAGATATTCCGCTATCTCAAATGCCCCTCAGCACTGCCGCAGTTCTTCTCTGGCCTGCGGATCGCCGCGGCCTACTCGGTGGTGGGCGCCGTCATCAGCGAATGGCTGGGCGGCTTCGGCGGCCTGGGGGTCTATATGACGCGGGTGAAGAACGCCTTCGCCTTCGACAAGATGTTCGCCGTCATCTTCTTGATCTCGGCGATCTCCCTGGCCTTGATGGCTCTGGTGGATCTGGCAGAGCGCCGGTGCATGCCATACCGCCATCTCCAGGACAAGCACTGACACCACGGCAGATCCGCTGTGGAGCCTAACCAGAAAGAAGGGAGTTCCTATGAAACGAACCAAACGTGTGGCCGCTGTACTGCTGGCCCTGCTCCTGCTCTCGTCTCTGACCGCCTGCGGCCAGGAGGGAGCCACTGTGCCTGAGGACGGCACGGAGCCCACGAAGATCACGTTCGTCCTGGACTGGACGCCCAACACCAACCACACCGGCCTGTATGTGGCCATCGCCAATGGTTACTTCGCAGATGCCGGACTGGATGTGGAAGTGGTCCAGCCGCCAGAGGACGGCGCCGAAGTCCTGGTGGCCTCTGGCAAGGCCCAGTTCGGCGTCAGCTTCCAGGACTCGCTCGCTCCGGCTTTCACAGGAGAGGACCCTCTGCCAGTGACAGCTGTGGCGGCCATCATCCAGCACAATACCTCCGGCATCATCTCCCGGAAGGGAGAGGGGATGGACCGCCCCAAGGGGCTGGAAGGGCATCGCTACGCCACCTGGGACATGCCTGTGGAGAAAGCGACGATCGAGCAGGTCATGACTGCTGACGGCGGTGACTTCTCGAAGGTGGAGCTGATCCCCTCCACGGTCACGGACGAGGTCTCCGCCCTCCAGAGCCAGTCTGTGGACGCGATCTGGATCTTCTACGCCTGGGCGGGCATCGCCTGCGAGGTGGCAGGACTGGAGACGGACTACTTCGCCTTCGCTGACATCGACCCGGTGTTCGACTTCTACACGCCGGTGGTCATCGCCAACGACGTGTTCCTGGAAGAACATCCCGACACCGCCAAGGCGTTCTTGGAGGCCCTGTCCAAGGGATACCAGTATGCTGTCGAGGACCCGGAGGGGGCGGCGGAGATCCTGATGGAGGCTGCTCCGGAGCTGGCGGACAGCGCGGACTTGGTCTATGCCAGCCAGCAGTACTTGGCTGATCAGTACATCGCAGACGCCGCCCGTTGGGGCGAGTTCGACCCTGCGCGCTGGAGCGCGTTCTTCACGTGGCTCAATGACAACCAGCTCCTGGACGGCACTGTGGATCCGCAGGCCGGGTTCACGAACGATTATCTGCCGGCCGCTTGAGATGTCAGCTATGGAGAAACTGGAAGTACGGCGTGTGAGCGTCGCGTTCGATGGGAGGCCTGTGCTCCGTGACGTGTCGCTGACACTGCGGGAAGGAGAGCTGGTCTGCCTGCTGGGCGTCAGCGGCGGTGGGAAGACCACACTGTTCAACGTCATCTCGGGCCTGCTGGCCCCGGACCAGGGACAGGTGTTCCTGGACGGGGAGGACGTGACAGGGAAGCCGGGACGCATCAGCTACATGCTCCAAAAAGATCTGCTGCTGCCATACCGCACCATCCAGGACAATGTGGCGCTGCCGCTGATGCTGCGGGGCATCGGGAAACGGGAAGCGCGGGCTCAGGCCGCGGCACTGTTCCCGGAGTTCGGCCTGGAGGGGACGGAGACGCTCTGGCCCGCCCAGCTTTCTGGCGGGATGCGCCAGCGGGCGGCGCTGCTGCGGACCTACCTCTTCTCGCAGAACGTGGCACTGTTAGATGAGCCCTTCTCCGCACTGGACACGCTGACCAAGAGCGCCGTCCACCGATGGTATCTGGAGGTCATGGAGCGTATCCGGCTCTCCACGCTCTTCATCACCCACGACATCGACGAGGCCATCCTCCTCTCCGACCGGATCTACCTGCTGACGGAGGGGGCGATCCGGGAGGAGCTCGCTATCCGGGAACCGAAGCCGCGGCCTGCAGATTTCGACCTGACGCCGGCTTTCCTGGAATATAAGCGATATATCCTAGAACGGCTCTGACACCGCTGAGGCCAGTCTGGCTCGAAAATGTACCAACACCGGAAATATCTTCCGGTGTTGGTACGGAAAACAGTTGTAAAACCGGGAAAAACGGTGTATCATAAGACGACAGGAGCACCAGACAGGACAATTGGAAGAGGAGGAGCTTGCTATGAGCAAAACTGCGCGTATGGTCATGAAGATCGTCGGCGCCAGCCTGGCCCTAGCCGCGTTCGTCTGCTTACTGATCGGGGGGTGGCACGATCTCACAGTCGGCTGCTGTGGCGTGAAGGAGCGTTTGCGCCAGAAGTTCAGCTCCGAGTATGACGACTATGCAGATGAGGATCTATATCAGTGAACGAACGGACGGGACCGTCCGATAGACCACAGCGCCTCGCCCGCCATATCCCGTGCAGCTGCACGGGATATGGCGGGCGAGGCGTTGCTGTTGCTCCAAAGCGGGGCAGCTGGAAAAAGAAAAACGGAGGGACGACCCTCCGATACACACAAAAAGCCCCTTGACAGGGACAAAAAACCATGGTAAAATAAATCGCTTATATGATGAAAAAGGATAACGATCCCTCCTCATCAAGCTAGTGATACCATAACACATTTCCCATGACAATGCAAGAGCGAGAAACAGGAATTTTAACAACGCCTCCGCGTGTTTCAAAGACTGGACTCCTCTGCTCTCCCCGGAAATACGACATGCCTCCGCTGCCGGACAGGGCGCGGGCGCAGGAAAGGTGAATGAGAAGATGGCCAAAGACAAGTATTACGGAAAGACGCTTCGTAAGAACTTTGCCCGGCACGAGGAGATCATGCCCATGCCCAATCTCCTGGAGATCCAGAAGACCTCCTATCAGTGGTTCCTGGATACCGGCCTCAGAGAGGTGTTCGCCGATGTGGCGGCGATCACCGATTATCAGGGCAACCTGGAGCTGACGTTCATCGATTATAAGATGGACGAGGCGCCCAAGTATGACGTGGAGGAGTGCAAGGCACGGGACGCCACGTATGCCGCTCCGCTGAAGGTGAAGGTCCGCCTGCGCAACAAGGAGACGGAGGAGATCAAGGAGCAGGAGATCTTCATGGGCGATTTCCCGCTCATGACCCACTCCGGCACCTTCGTCATCAACGGCGCAGAGCGCGTGGTGGTCTCTCAGATCGTCCGCTCTCCCGGTGTGTATTACGGCAAGGAGCTGGATCTCAAGACCGACTTGCCGATCCTCACCGCCACGGTCATCCCCTATCGCGGCGCTTGGCTGGAATACGAGACCGATGCCAACGAGGTGTTCTGGGTCCGGATCGACAAGAACCGCAAGCTGCCCATCACCTGCCTGATCCGTGCGCTGGGCATCAAGACGGACGCGGAGATCCTCGAGCGTTTCGGAGATGATCCCCGTATCGTGGCCACGCTGGAGAAGGATCCCTGCAAGACGTATGAAGACGCCATGCTGGAGATCTACCGCAAGCTCCGTCCCGGCGAGCCGCCCACGGTGGAGGCCAGCGAGACGCTGATGCACAACCTGTTCTTCGATCCCCGGCGCTACGATCTGTCCATCGTTGGCCGGTACAAGTTCAATAAGAAGCTCTCTCTGTGGCAGCGGGTCACTGGCCGCAAGCTCGTCTATCCCGTGGCGGACCCCGCCACCGGCGAGCTGCTCTTCGACGAAGGCCACCTGCTCAGCAAGGAGGACGCCCGCCTGCTGGACGCCGTGGGCGTGGCCGAGGTCACCATCGACGCGGATGGCGAGCCCGTACGGATCATGTCCAACAAGATGTGCGATCTGCAGCACTATGTGGACTTCGATCCCCAGGCCGAGTGCGGCATCAAGGAACGGGTCCGCTTCGATGTGCTCCAGGAGCTGCTGAGCCAGTATTCTGGTGAGGAGCTCAAGGAGCAGCTGCGCTTCCACAAGGACGACCTGGTGCCCAAGCACATCATCATCGATGATATCCTGACCTCTATCAACTATATGAACGGCCTGGCCCGCGGCATCTCCGTGAAGGACGATATCGACCATCTGGGCAACCGCCGCCTGCGCTGCGTGGGCGAACTGCTGCAGAACCAGTTCCGTATCGGCTTCTCCCGTATGGAGCGTGTGATCCGGGAGCGTATGACCATCCAGGACCTGGATGTGGTCACGCCTCAGAGCCTCATCAATATCCGGCCTGTCACCGCCGCCATCAAGGAGTTCTTCGGCTCCAGCCCCTTGAGCCAGTTCATGGATCAGACCAACCCCCTGGCAGAGCTGACCCACAAGCGGCGTCTCTCTGCTCTGGGCCCGGGTGGACTGTCCCGCGAGCGCGCCAACATGGAAGTCCGTGACGTCCACTACAGCCACTATGGCCGTATGTGTCCCATCGAGACCCCGGAAGGTCCCAACATCGGCCTGATCTCCTATCTCGCAACCTATGCCCGGATCAATGAATACGGATTCATCGAAGCGCCCTACCGAGCCGTGGACAAAGCCACGGGGAAGGTCTCTGACGAGATCACGTATATGACCGCTGACGAAGAGGACAACTACATCGTCGGCCAGGCAGCAGAGCCCGTGGATGAGAACGGCTGCCTGATCAATGCCCGTATCACCGCACGCCACCGGGACGAGATCGTGGAAGTGGACCGGGAGCTGGTGGACTATATCGATGTCAGCCCCCGGATGATGGTCTCCATCGCCACGGCCATGATCCCCTTCCTGCCCAACGACGACGCCAACCGCGCCCTCATGGGCGCCAACATGCAGCGCCAGGCCGTGCCTCTGCTCAAGCCGCACGCGCCCATCGTCGGCACCGGCATGGAGCACAAGATCTGCATCGACTCCGAGGTGGCCGTCCTGGCGGAGGGCGACGGTGAGGTCACGTCCGTGGACGCCCGCCACGTCACCGTCAAGTACGACAGCGGTGAGACCAAGGACTATAAGCTCACGAAGTTCCTCCGTTCCAACCACGGCACCTGCATCAACCAGCGGCCCATCGTCTCTGTGGGCGAGCGCGTCCACGGATGGGGCGTCGGCCCCGATGGGCAGACCCAGGATCCTACGGTCCTGGCAGACGGCCCCGCCACTGAGCAGGGCGAGATCGCGCTGGGCCAGAACATCCTGGACGGCTTCATGACCTGGGAGGGCTACAACTACGAGGACGCGGTGCTGCTCAACGAGCGCCTGGTCCGCGAGGATATGTACACCTCCATCCACATCGAAGAGTATGAGATCGACGCGCGGGACACGAAACTGGGTCCCGAGGAGATCACCCGAGATATCCCCAACGTGGGCGAGGACGCCCTGAAAGACCTGGACGAGAACGGCATCATCCGCATCGGCGCGGAGGTCCGCTCCGGCGACATCCTGGTGGGCAAGGTCACCCCCAAGGGCGAGACCGACCTCACCGCGGAGGAGCGGCTGCTGCGGGCCATCTTCGGCGAGAAGGCCCGGGAGGTCCGCGACACCTCGCTGAAGGTGCCTCACGGCGAGAGCGGCATCATCGTCGACGCCAAGGTCTTCACCCGGGAGAACGGCGATGAGCTGGGGCCCGGCGTGAACATGGTGGTGCGTGTCTATATCGCCCAGCGCCGGAAGATCCAGGTGGGCGACAAGATGGCCGGCCGTCACGGCAACAAGGGCGTCGTCTCCAGGGTCCTGCCGCAGGAGGATATGCCTTTCCTGCCCGACGGCACGCCGCTGGACATCGTGCTGAACCCCCTGGGCGTGCCCTCTCGTATGAACATCGGCCAGGTGCTGGAAGTCCACCTGGGCTATGCGGCCCATGCGCTGGGCTGGAAGGTGGCCACCCCCATCTTCGACGGCGCCACCTATGACGATATCCAGGAGCTGCTGCAGCAGGCGGGACTGGATCCCGAGGGCAAGAGCGTCCTGTACGATGGGCGCACCGGCGAGCCCTTCGACAACAAAGTCACGGTGGGCTATGTGTACTTCCTCAAGCTCCACCATCTGGTGGACGATAAGATCCACGCCCGTTCCACCGGCCCGTACTCCCTGGTCACCCAGCAGCCTCTGGGCGGCAAGGCCCAGTTTGGCGGCCAGCGCTTCGGCGAGATGGAGGTGTGGGCCCTGGAGGCTTACGGCGCTGCCTACACCCTGCAGGAGATCCTCACCGTCAAGTCCGACGACGTCACGGGCCGTGTCCGGACGTACGAGGCCATCGTCAAGGGCCACAACGTGCCTCAGCCCGGCGTGCCGGAGTCCTTCAAGGTGCTGGTGAAGGAGCTGCAGTCCCTGTGCCTGGACATCCAGGTGCTGGACAAGGACGGCAACACCATCGAGCTGAAAGAGGACGAGGACGCCATGGACACCTTCAATCTGGCTCGGATGGACGCGGACGACGACCGGCACCGCGCCTTTGCCGAGGAGGCCGACTTCCAAGAGTCCGGCTTCGAGTTCGAGGATGCGCCGGAGGATGCCGGCGCGGATATCGACGTGGGCTTCGACGACGAATGATCCAGAGTTTCGTGCCATTCGTCACCGATATCTGGATCATCAAAGGAGGAAATCGCTAACATGATGGATAACAACACCGGCAACAACATCGCCTTCGACGCGATCAAGATCGGCATGGCCTCTCCGGAGCAGATCCGCGCCTGGTCCTATGGCGAGGTGAAGAAGCCCGAGACCATCAATTACCGGACCTTGAAGCCCGAGCGGGATGGCCTCTTCTGTGAGCGCATCTTCGGGCCCACGAAGGACTGGGAGTGCCACTGCGGCAAATATAAGAAGATCCGCTACAAGGGGAAGATCTGCGATCGCTGCGGCGTCGAAGTCACCCGCGCCAAGGTGCGCCGGGAGCGCATGGGCCACATCGAGCTGGCCACCCCCGTCTCTCACATCTGGTATTTCAAGGGCATCCCCTCCCGGATGGGCCTGCTGCTGGACATCAGCCCCCGGATCCTGGAGAAGGTGCTGTACTTCGCCAACTATATCGTCACCGATCCCGGCGAGACCCGGCTGACCAAGAACCAGATCCTCACGGAGAAAGAGTACCGGGACTATCGAGAGAAGTATGAGGACGACTTCCAGGCCGGCATGGGCGCCGAGGCCGTCAAGAAGCTCCTGCAGGACGTGGACCTGGAGCAGCTCTCTGCGCAGCTCCACGCCGAACTCAAGGAGTCTTCCGGCCAGAAGAAGGCCCGCATCGTCAAGCGCCTGGAGGTGGTGGACGCCTTCCGCCTGTCTGGCAACAAGCCGGAATGGATGATCATCGACGTGTTGCCCGTCATCCCGCCCGAGCTGCGGCCCATGGTGCAGCTGGACGGCGGCCGGTTCGCCACGTCGGATCTGAACGACCTGTACCGCCGGGTCATCAACCGGAACAACCGCCTGAAGCGACTGATCCAGCTCAACGCCCCGGACACCATCGTGCGCAACGAGAAGCGCATGCTCCAGGAGGCGGTGGACGCCCTGATCGACAACGGCCGCCGCGGCCGCGCCGTCACCGGCGCCAACAACCGGGCGCTGAAATCCCTCTCCGACCTGCTCAAGGGCAAGCAGGGCCGGTTCCGCCAGAACCTGCTGGGCAAGCGCGTGGACTATTCCGGCCGGTCCGTCATCGTGGTCGGCCCCGAGCTGAAGATCTACCAGTGCGGCGTGCCCAAGGAGATGGCTGTGGAGCTGTTCCGCCCCTTCATCATGAAGAAGCTGGTGGAGGACGGCACCGCCAACAACATCAAGTCCGCCAAGAAGATGGTGGACAAGGGCGT
>CALXDL010000038.1 GCA_944387055.1 uncultured Oscillospiraceae bacterium | reverse complement strand
GCTCCGTCTCGTCCGCGAGCGGTTTCTCTCCGGCGGCTGGCGCCTCCGTTCCGTCCGCGGGCGGTTTCCCTCCGGCGGCGGGCGCCTCCGTCCCGTCCGCAGGCGTCTCCTCTCCAGCGGCGGGCGTCTCCGCATCGTCCGCGGGGGCCTCGCCCCGCAGCACCGCCTGGACCACCCAGCGGGTGGCATGGCCCCTGCCAGTGCAGGTGGAGAGCGTCAAGATCCGGTCGTGGACCGTGGGGACGATGCCCGTGTCGAAGAGCGAGAGCTCCATGCACGCATCCAGGAATGCCTGCTTGTCTGCCTCGTCCCGGAAGCCGATCTGATAGGTCACACCCTCGGTGGAGACCTCGTAAGCGGCGAAGATGTCGTACTTATGGGTACCGTTGTCATCGGTGATATAGACGCAGGGATGCTGCGCCCAATAGCTGCGGTCCTTATAATACTTGAGCGAGGCGAACATGGAGCCGTTGTTCATCCGGTGGCCGTAGACCACGGTGTTGAAATCGCTCAGGTCCGGGCTGTTCTTGCTCTCCAGGAAGATCGCGCCCACGGCGCTGGTCCACTTCTTCCAGGTGTGCTTGAGGTAATACTGGTTGTCCTCCCCCTGCAGCAGGGGATAGGAGATCACCGTGCCGGGGATGAGGATCCAGCCCAGTACGTCGCTGTTGACCTCCCGCAGGGCGGTGAAGTCCATGTTGCGCAGCGCGTCGGCATAGGGATCCACATACACGGGCGCTTCCGCCTCCTCCTCTGCGGGCAGCGGCTCCGTCAGCGCCGGGACCTCCAGCCCGCTCAGATCCGGCAGGCCCACCAGCTCCTCCGCCTCGGCATAGGCGGCCTCGCTCTCCTTGTAATCCAGGGAGCGGTGGAGCAGCACGCCGCCGCTGCCAAGGAACACGGCCGCCAGGATGATCATCAGGGCCACGCGAAGCTTTTGGTTCATGGGTGCTTTCCTCCTCGTCGTTTGCTCGCTCTGCTGTCCGGTCTCCATGGGATGTGGGCGCGGGGCCTGTGCCCCCTGCCGTTCCCCAAACGGCCGCACCGGCCGCTTGGGGAACGGCAGGGGCCCGGTCTAGATAGACCGGGCCCCCGTCTCAGGTCTTTCGTGTCCGCTCAAGGGCAGCTTCCGCTTATCCAGCGTTCTCGTCCTTGCGCTTCTTGCCGGCGATGGCCAGCCACACCAGACCCAGCCCGGAAACTGCCGCCGCCAGGATCCACGCGACCAGGTTGTCGCCCGTCTTGGCCGGATCGGCCGATTCAGGCACGCCCTCGTCGGGGATGTCGGTGGTGGGAGTCTCCTCATCGGGGATGTCAGTGCCGGGCAGGTCCGTGGTGGGAGTCTCCTCGTCGGGGATGTCGGTGCCGGGGTCGGTGCCGGGATCCTCAGGATCGGGATCGGGATCGGTACCGCCGGTGTGGTAGCGGTTGGTCACCTCGAAGGTATAGGTACCCTCGCCGGTGTGCTCCTCCACGCTGTAGCTCCAGTTGCCGCCCAGATCGTCCTCGCTGATGGTGTAGTCGATGGGCTCACCACCCGCGTTCACGGGCTGAGCGCCGAAGCTGGCCTTCCAGGCCTCCGTCTCGGTGCTGTCGGTCTGCCCGTCCAGCGTGACGGAGGCGACCTCCGTACCGTTGGCCAGCAGGCGCAGCGTCACGGCACGCTCACGGCCGTTGCCCCAGACCTTCTCCACGCCGATGGTCATCTGCTCGTAGGCGTGGGTGTTGGTGATGGTGTAGTCATTGGCCGCATCGCCCTCACCGCTGACGGTATAGCCCGGGACCGTGTCGCCCACGCCGTCCTCGCCGAAGAGGAACTCCTCTCCGCCGTCGACGTAACCGATCTCGGTCACAGTGTAAGGCGCGTCGTACAGATAGGTATCCACGTCCACCGTCTCGCTGTCGCTGACATGGACCACGTCGATGACCTCGCCGTTGGCGTCAGTCAGGCGGAAGATGGCCGCGTCCGGACGGATGCCGTCGGCGTCGCTGCCGTCGTCCCACACCTTGTGCAGGGTGACGGTCTCCAGGTTCTCGTCGGGATCGTCGGGCTGATAGCCGTACACGTTGCGCACGGTCACCTGGCTCTGCTCGCCCTCCGTGATGGTCACGGTGGTGCCGGGCTCATAGTGGGTGACGGGCTTGGCGTGGTTGGCGATCCAAACGGTCTCCTCCACCAGGTCATAGGTGCCGGTGGGGATCTCCGCCGCTCTGGCGCCGTGGGGGATGGTGGTCACCGCGGAACCGTTGCCGTCCACGGAGACGCTGTAGGTGTAGCTCTTGCTGGGATCCGTCTGGTCGAAGAGACGGAAGGTGTAGGTATGGGCCTGCTCCTCCTCGTCGCCCACCAGGCCCTCGACCACCTTGGTGATCTCCAGGGAGCCCAGCTTGCGGGAGTAGTTGTTGGTGGCGGTCACTTCGATCACGTCGCCGTTGGCGCCGGGATGGAAGTTGACCACGCAGGTGCGGCCGACCCAGTGGTCGATCGCGCCGCCGGTGAACGTCATGCCGGCCCAGTTGTAATACTCCGTATCCTGGGCGGAAGCAGACTGTTCCACGATGGTGTAGGTACCGTAGGGCAGCTCCACGTCCACATAGTCGCCGGCAGTGACCGTCACGGTCTCGAACCGGCTGGCCGCGGTGGCGGAATCGCCCGTGTGCAGGTTGAAGAGGTAGGTCTGGCCGTCCTCAGGCATGCCCACCAGCTCCTTGCCGAGCCGCAGGGTGCCCACGATCTTCTCGTTGGTGACGGTCAGGTCCGCGGGATCGCTGAACACTCTGGTCAGCCATGCCACCAAGCCGGTGCCGGCCTGGTCGCCCGTCGCGTCGCTGGTGATGGTCACGCTGTCCTTGGTCACCACGACGGTCCAGGTCTCCTCCTTGGGCTGATAGCCGGTGGGAGCCGTGGTCTCCGCCAGGGTGTAGGTGCCGACGGGGATATCCTCGAAGGCCGCGATGCCGGTCTCAGAGGCGCTCTCCTCCGTGGCGATGACCGTGTCTCCATCGGTCAGGGTGAACACCGCGCCGCCGAGCTTCTCGTCCTCGTCGTCCGCGTCCACCTTCTCGATGGTGAAGCCGTTGGTGTCATAGTGGTTAGTGAAGGTCACGTTGGCGGCCGTGGTGCCCTCGTCGATGGTGACGGTGAGGCCGTTGTTCGCCACCGTCTCGCTCTGGGCGGTCGCAAGGGCCACAGCGCTGAGGGTGTAGCCGAAGGCGTCCGCCTCGGTGATGGTGAACTCCGTGCCGTAGGTCACGTTGGCGATGAGCGCGGTCTCGTTGGCCGTCAAAGTGATCTGGCCGTCCGTCGCGGTCCGGGTCTCGCCGCCCACGGTGTAGCTGCCCGTGTAGAGCTCGCCGTCCGCCAGGACCGTGAAGGTGAAGGGATCGTCCGTGGGCGCCACGACGCCGTTGTCTGCCGTGACGGTCTTGGTGATGCTCAGGCCGGTCTCACCGTCGGTGATGAGGCGGCTGTCGGTCACCGTGATCGTTGCGGTGTCGTTCGCTACCACGTAGGTATAGTCTTGCTGGCTCTCGCCGTCCTTGCTGCCGGTGACAGCGCTGACCCTGTAATCCTGGTACCGCTCGATCTGGTCGTCCTCATTGGGCTCCTCGACCACCAGTGCCTTCTTGGCCACCGTGATGGTCCAGGTGCTGGTGCTCAGGCCATAGTTCCAGGGCGCGTCGGTCTCCTGCAGGGTGTAGGTGCCGTCGGTCAGGTCCTCGAAGGTGATCTGGCCGTTTGCATCCGTCGTTTCCACGACGGGCTCGAAGCCAGCGTCACCGTTCTTGGTGAGGGTGAACGTCGCGTCTGCCAGGGCCGCGCCGGTCTCGGACTCCTTCACCACGGTGAAGGACGCCAGATCCCGGTCTTCGACCGGCAGCACTTCCGCCTCATAGCGGTTGCGGATGCTCACGGACGTATCCCCGTCCTCGTACACGGCAGCCGGTGCATAGGTCCCGTCCTCGTCATAGGGGCCGAAGCCGTGGACCCGGTTCCGCTCAGCCGTGGAGAGCGCCACGCCGTTGATCTCGGTCTCCACCACGCGGTAGGTATAGGCCTGGCGGGTCTCCGCATCGTACAGAGGCCGGTCGTTCCAGCGCTGGGTCGTCGGGGCGATCCAGCTCATGCCGGCGTCGTAGCTGACGCTCAGCTCCGCCTCGTCCACCAGTTCCCAGTCTTCCTCGGTGGGCTCTGCCGCCGTGGTCCGCTGGAGCTGGAAGGTCACGCTCTCCATGGCCTCCCGCGTAGACTCCGGAGAATCGCCCAGGGTCCACAGCTTGGTGGCCTCGAGATCGGCGGTGGGCATCTTCATATCGTAGTAGATATCGATGTAGTCATCGCCAGGAGTTGCCCAGGCCTCCAGATAGCCGATCTGTGCGGGGGTGGGATCGTAGATCGTGCTGACCGCGTAGGACTCGCCGTTCACCGTGATCGTCCCGCGCAAAATATGGCTGCTGGCGTAGACAGTCGTGCCGTACCTGAGGACCGCGGTCACGTTCGGGTAAACGGACGTCTCCTGTGCATAGTTGCTCTTGTCCGTGCTGTCATAGCTCTGCTGGAACCAGTGCCGCACGATGACATATTTCTCGGGAGCGCTCAGCTGGACATCCACCGCAGCGGTGGCCGGCTCCGTGACGTCCGTCACGCTTGCCGTGTTGGTGTACGTCTCCGCCGTCGTGGTGGGCGTCATCTCGGCCGCGTAGTAGAGGACCATGGTGCCGTCGGCGTCGATGGTGCCGCTTACCGCGTCGCCGCCCACATACCGGGCCGTGACACCGTTATCCATCGTGTCGGTGACAGCGTAATCCGCACCCGGTTCACCGGTGACGGTGACCTTGAACAGGGCTGCCACGGACGTGGTGTCGGCGGGCAGCTTCGTCCAGTCGGCTCTCGCCGCCCAGTTTTCAGAATCGGCGGGATAGTTCGTCAGGTCGTCCGCGCTGGGGATCTCGGCCAGAGTCTCCGTCCACACCTGCTTCTCGATGTCCTTCACCACCGGCTCGTTCTTCTCGATCGTGACGGTGGCGGTGCTGGTCATCTCGCCCAGGGTGGCCGTGTTGGTATACGTCACTGCCTCATAGGTGGGCTCGAAGGTGCCGACGTACCACAGCGTGATGCTGCCGCTATCAGGCAGGGCATCCGGCATCGTCTCAGGATAGGCCAGCTGGAGCTGATCGGTCACGTCGGTGCCGTCAGGAGCCGTCATCTTGTCCTGATACTCCGCCAGGGAAGCGCCGGGCGCGCCCTGGATGTTCACCGTGAACAGCGCCTGGATCTGCTCCTGATCGTAGGGCAGGCCAGAGAACGTCATGTTCTTGATGAAGCGCCAGTCTCCGCTGAGCGAGCCCTCATAGGCCTTGTTCGCCACCATCTTGCTGATGTTCGTCACGATGGGGGTGTTCTCCACGGTCAGGGTCTTGGTGTCCGCGTCATAGGTCTGGTCGCCGCCGCTGACGGTGTTCACCAGCCAGTTCCAGAAGTTCTGGAAGATGCCGCCCTCCGTCTCCTGGACGTCGGTCAGGGCGCCGTTGGTGTCTTCCACGGTGAAGGTCCACTCGGTCGTGCCGATCTCGTAACCGGCAGGCACGGCGGTCTCCTTCAGGGTGTACTCGCCGGGGTACAGGTTCTGGAAGTTGGCGATGCCGTCGGCACCGGTCGTCACTTCAGCCGTATACCCGTCCGGGCCGGTCAGGGTGAACGTCACGCCCTGGAGAGGAGCGTCCGTCGCCCCATTGACCTTCTTGACGGTGAACGCGGTGTCGCTGATGTCCTCAGCGGGGACATAGGTGTTGGTGATCGCTCCGCCAGAGACGGTATGGGTCCAGTATCCCTCGACCTCTTTCTCGCCGCCGCTGGTCTGTGCGGTACCGTAGATCACCACGCGGCCGTCGTCGTCGAACGCCGTGCCGTTGATCGCGGTCTCATCCACGGTGTAGTTGATCGCATCGCCGGTTTCGTCGTACTTGTCGAATCCGCTGAAGACGGTGGTCCACTCGTCCGCTGCCGTCAGCGTCTCTTCGTCGACCTTCACGCCATTGGCGTACAGGGCCACGGTGATGCTCTCCGGCCGCACAGTGGTCGGCTGGGTGCCGTCTTCCGTCCGCTCCAGCCAGGTCTTGGTGACTTCGATCTGGTCCATGGCCACGGACTGATAGTACTCGTTCGTCACGGTGACGGCTTCGCCGTTCTCGTCCATGGTGCCGTCTTCAGCAGCGGGGATGTCGCCATAGAAGTCCCCATTCTCGCTGGTGATGGCGGTCTCCTCCACGGTGTACGCCACGCCGTAAGGCACGTCTTCGACCGTGAAGGTCTGATCCTTGGCCAGGGTGATGGTGTAGGTGGCGTTCATCCTGCCGCCGTTGTCCACGGTGGTCTCGCCGTCTTCCACGACCACAGCGGGCGTCGCGCCGCTGCCGATGGTCACCGTGAAGATGAACCGGTCGGCGGCGTCGGGCGCAAGGCTCTTCTCCGCGTCATAGTCCACTTCCTTGGTGATGGACAGATCGTAGAGATCGCGGGCGTTCTCGACCCTCAGACGGTCGCCGTCGATGGTGTAATCCTCCTGACCAACAGTCTGATCGCCGGTGATGGAGTCGATGTAGTATACCTTCTGGGTCGTGCCGCCATCCTGCACCAGGCGGTACGCCACCTCGATGGTCCAGGTGCTCGTGCTCGGCACATAGCCGGTGGGCGCACTGGTCTCCGTCAGGGTGTAGGTGCCGTCCGTCAGGCCGTCGAAGGTGGCGGCGCCGTTCACGGTGTCCTCGGTCGCGACCACGCTGCCGCCCTTGGTCAGCTGGAACGTCGCCGCGGAAGCCGTGATGGGGGCATCCGTCACAGCGTCGGTCTTGGTGACGGTGAAGCTGGTGGGCGTGTCGCCCTCCTCATCGCCTGCCACAGGCTGGAACGCGTTCTCGATCGCGGCGCTGCCATCCTTGAACTCCACGTGATTGACAGTGGGCCCATAGTTGTGCGCCTTGCCGCCGGAGAGGGCCGCGTTGCCGATGGCGGTCTCCACCAGACGGAAGCTGTACGGAGCGAGGTCGTCCTCGGCCTCCATCAGGATGCCGGTCAGCTCCACGCTTGCCTCTTCGCCGCCGGTGGTCACCACCAGATCGCCCTCCGCGTTGACGGCGGCGCCGGTGCCCGTCAGGTTCGCCTCTGTGAGTTCCACGGCCTCCCAATCGCCGTCCGCAGTCTTGCGCTGGAGCTGGAAGGTCACGGTATCCAGAGCGCTCATATCGCTGTTGGTCACGCTGGTGGTACCGTCGCTGTAGGTGTGCTTCCAGGTCTTGCCGACCGTCAGGGTCCCCGTCGCGTAGTCCTTCTTCTCCACGGTGACGGTGGCGCTGTCGGTGAGGCTGCCGGTCGCGGCGGCGTTGGTGTGGGTGACCTCGTCCGTGGTCACGGGGATCGTGGCCTGATAGTAGAGGTCCACACTGCCGCTCGCGGGGATCGTACCCTCCGCGTTGCCGGAGAGCAGCGTCACGTCGATGTCCGTCATGGTGTCGGTCACATCATAGGCCGCGCCGGGGGTGCCGGTGACGGTGACCTTGAACAGGGCCGTCACGGTATCCGTGTTGGCGGGCAGCTGCGTCCAGCTGGCGCTCTCGGCCCACTTGTCGGTGTAGTCCGCGGGATCGAAGCTGCCGAAGGCGGTCGCGAAGGACTCGCTCCAGACCTGCTTCGTCAGGCCGTCCTCAGCCAGCACGGGGGTGTTGCTCACGGTGACAGTGCTCCCATCCAGGGACGCGTTGCTATCGCCGCCTGTGAGGCTGCCGACCAGCCAGTTCCAGAAGTTGGTGAAGATGTTGCCGCCATCCGTGGGCGCTTCCACGCGCTTCAGGTCGCCCTTGGACACGGTGACGGTCCAGGTATGATCCGCCTGGTTCTCCTCCGTGATCTGCTCATAGCCCGCCGGAGCAATGGTCTCCGTCAGGGTGTAGGTGCCGTCCTTCAGGCCGGTGAAGATGGCCGTACCATTCGCGGAAGTATCCATGGTGCTGGTATACGTCCCGTCCTCGCTGGTCAGGGTGAACCGCGCGCCGGAGAGCGTTGCTCCCGTCTCGCTGTTCTGCTTCACCACCGTCAGCGTGCCATCCGGTTCCGTATCAGCGGGATACCAGGTGTTGGTGACGGTCCAGGCATCGTCCGATCCGCTATAGGTCGGGACCCAGACGCCGATGACCTCATAGGCTTCATCGCTCGTTTCCGTCGCCGGCTCCTCACCGTAGACGATGAAGCGGCCGTCTTTGCTCGTGGCGCCGGCCACGCCGGTCTCTTCCACGGTGTAGGAATAGGTCTTGTACTCCGCGCCGCTCTGGTAATACATCGGCACGGTCCAACTGGTGCCCCAGCCGTTGGTCGCACTCAGCGTCACGGCAGCACCATGAGCGATGCCGTCCCGCTTGAGCTGCACGGTGACGCTGTCGGCCGCCTCGTCGCCCTCCCACTTCTTCTCCACAGAGACCGTCGTGGTCTTGGACTGGAAATAGGGGTTGACAGCCGTCACGGTCACGTTCTCCGTGCCCATGCTGCCGACGGCGTTGTCAGCAGGATACTGCACAGCGCCATAGCCGGGGATGTCCGTCGCCGCCTCAGTCACCTGATACGCCGCGCCGTACGGGACGTTCGTGATGACGATGGAAGCGCCGTCAGTCAGGCTGAAGGTATAGGTGGCGTTCAGCTTGCCCTCGTTGTTGGCCGTATTGCCAGCCACCGGGGTGGGCGTACCGCCGTTGCCGATCGTCACCGTGAAGGTGAACGCATCTTCAAGATCCGGCGTGGTGCTGTAGGCCGGATCCCAAGTCACGTCCTTGGTGACAGTCAGGCTGTAAGCATCGCGCGTATAGGTGTTGGTGACGGTGGCCGTCTCGCCGTCCGCGTCCAGTGTGATCTGCCCCTCGCCGGTGGTCTGGCAGCCATAGCCGGTGACAGCCGTCACGGCCGTCTCGGTGATGGTATAGCTGCCGGTGTTCAGATCCCGGATCGTCCCGCTGGCCACATACTGGCCGTTGCTCGGGTCGAAGTCGCTCTTCTCGAAGGTCACAGTCCCGTCGCCGTAGGAGATGGTGACTTCGTAATCCTCCGGGATGTTGGCCCAATCGTCGATGGAGACGACCTTCTCGATGGTCAGAGCGCCCTTGGAGTGGACGTTGGGCACCACCAGCGTGCTGCTGGTATCCAGATCGCTGACCGCGATGTCGTAGGTGGTCACGGTCTCGATCTCATAGGTGTCCTCATGCGCGATGTCCCGAGAAGAGCTGGTGATCGTGACGGTGAACGTCTGATCGGCCGCCCGGTCGTAACCGGTGGGGACCACGCTCTCATGCAGACGATACGTACCGTTTTCCAGATCCTCTCTCGCCACAGTGATGCTGGTGGAACCATCCGCATCCGTGGCAGCAGACGTGACGACCACTCTGCCCTCGCTGTCCAGGATCTGGAACACCGCGCCGCTGAGGGGCTGCTCCGTCTCCTGGTCGATCTTGCGGATCGCCAGCTCCAGCTCCGCGTCGCCCGCGGTGGAGGAGGTATAGCGCCAATAGGTGTTGGTCACATCATTGCCGCTCTGGCTGACGCGCCATTCGCCGCTGCCGTCCTCGGCCACGCCGCCGCTGACATCGATGCCGTTGACAAACGTCTCTTCGACGGTGTAGCTGCCGTCGATCCCGGGCAGGGTGAGCGTGACGGTCCACACGTCACCGTCCGCGCTGACCGTCCCCGTGGCGTTCGTGCCGCTGGTGAACGTGACAGCTTCGTCAGTGACGGTCGCCTCGTAGGTCGCTCCGCCGCCGGTGACGGTGACGCCGATGCTATCATGCGCGCCAGCCGCGTTGCCCGCCCAGGTCTTGGTGAAGGTGACCTCCTGCGTGGCCTTGGCATAGGCGTTCACCAGGGTCGCCGTGGCGGTCTGCTGATCTTGCACCGTGGCCGTAGCCGTGGTGATGGAGCCGCTGGCATCCGCGTTATAGTCGGTGATCGTACCGTTGACTTGCTCCGTCACGGTATAGGTCCCGATCGGGATGCTCTGGAAGTTCACAGAGCCGGTCCACTTCTCTCCATCCCAAGTGAAGGTCCTGATGGTGCCGGTCCTCGTGACCGTGCCATCGGCGGTATCCGTCGCCGTGGCCGTCACGTCGATCGTGACATGGCCATTGGGATCTGTATCTGCATCCAGGCCCGTGATCTCCTTGGTGACGGTCAGATGGCCCGTGTAGGGATCGGCGGGCGGCAGCTCCGTGGAGAACCACACGTCGTCGATCAGGTTGCCGACCGTGGGATTATCGGAATACGTATCGCCGGCGGCGAAGAAGAACCGGGTCGCATACTGGCCCTCCGGCACCGTATAGGTATTGCCGCCGTAATAGTTCCACTGCCGGGAACTGGTATAACTACTTCCTCTTCTTTGCAGCTGGCTGGTCGTGGTGATCTCCTTCAGGGTGACATGGACCGTCTCGCCCCGATAGGTGCCGCTTTCCAGGGTGTACGCGGCGTTGGTGACCTCTTCGCTGCCGTGAAGCACGCTCTCGATCATCCTCGTGAGGACGTTCTGCTGGTTGCTCACGCCGTCCAGCAGCATCTCCGCGTCCTGGGTGGACATGATGACCACGTACATCGTGTCGGTGGCATTCGTCCAGATCTGGTCAGCCGAGTTGGCGTTCCGGGCCCGGTGCACCAGCTCCCAGTTCAGCTCCGTCCCGGGCACCGTCAGCACGTCCTGATAGAGCGACCCGGCCGCATCGCCGTTGAGCTCCGCGAAGCGCGTCTGGCTGTTCGTGCCCGGACGATCGTTGTAATAGTCATTATACGTACCGTAAACTCTCATCGCCTGGCTATAATAACCGATCTCGATGGAGCCGGCCGTATTGGACCAGTAGGCGTCGTCCTGCTCGAAGTCGCCGTTCTGGAGGGCGATGTAATAGGGCACCTGCACCGCCTCGGAGGTATAGGTCTGGCCGTCCACTTCCGCCACCACATAGTAGTAGTACCGGAGGGTGGTGTCTTCCGTACCGGAGGCCTCATAGTCCAGGGCGGCGTTCAGGTCCGGCCCGTCCACGTTGTCCTGGCTGCCGGTGACGCGCTGGGGCACGACCTTTTCATACGTGCCGTCCCTGCCGCTCTCGCTGCGGTACCAGGTGTACGTGACCTCCTGGCCCTCCGGGATGAGGCTCTCATCCAGGACGGCGGTCAGGTTGCCGTTCTCCTTGATGGTCTCGTTGATGGTGATCTGGGGTCCCACCACCTGGATCTCGTAGGTTTCGCTCTGGCTGTTACCGCCAAGCCAGCCTCTCACCGTATGGGTGATCCTAACGTTGCCGGGGGCCACGCCGGTGACAGTCGCCGTCGTGTCATCGCTTCTGTCCTCACGGACAGTGGCGATGTCACGATCGCTGCTCTCCCAAGAGCTGGTCTGGTTCCAGTCCGCTTCCAAGGTGCCGGTCAGCGTGATGGTCTGGCCCACCTGCACCGTCGTCGGTCCGGTGATGGCCCGGGCGCTGATGGCGTAGACGGAGAAGGACTCGGCCTCCACGGCCACGCCGGCGTCCTCACCGGCGGCCACGGCCACGGCTTCGCCCACCGGCTCCGCAAGGCTCTCACCGGTGCTCTCGTCGATATGATAGACCTGCAGCTCCGCCGCCTGGCCGGAGAGCAGGGCGGAATCGCTCTGGGCAGAGAACTCCACCTGGATGGGCAGGCTGGGCTGGACCTCGGTCCGCTCGCCGGTGGCCTCATCCGTCAGATAGAAGGTGATGTCGAAAGCGGCCACGGGGGTCTCCTCCGTGACGTCCTCCATCTGCTCGGTCAGCACGCCGCCGATCTCCTCCAGGGTGACGTCAGCCACCTGGGGCTGGTCTTCCTCACCGCCGAAGACGCTCATCAGGGCGGCCACGGGACCGTCGGAGGTCTGCTCCTCCTCGGGCACCACGGGCAGGATCACCAGCTCGGGCATCTGCTCGAAGGCGCCCTGGGGCACGCTGACGTCCACCCGCACGCCGTCATACTCCGCGCTGCCGGTGAGCATGGGCGTCTCGTCCTCGACCACGATGGTCCAGGTCTCGGTGCGCGTCTCATACTCCACCCCGGCAGAGCCGCCGGAGGAAGGCGTGGAGGGCTCGCTGGGGGTGGTGGGCTCGCTGGGCTCAGAGGGATCCACCGGGTCCACAGGGGCATTGGGATCCGCGGGCTCGGAGGGCTCGCTGGGCGTCACGGGCTCGGAAGGCTCCGTGGGCTCAGAGGGCTCCGTGGGCTCGCTGGGCTCCGTAGGCTCAGAGGGCTCGGTGGGCTCAGAGGGCTCGGTGGGCTCAGAGGGCTCCGTTGGCTCGCTGGGCTCCGTGGGCTCAGAGGGCGGCGTGGGCTCGCTGGGCTCCGTGGGCTCAGAGGGCTCAGTGGGCTCGCTGGGCTCCGTGGGCTCAGAGGGCTCCGTAGGCTCGCTGGGCTCCGTGGGCTCGCTGGGCTCCGTAGGCTCACTGGGCTCAGAGGACTCGCTGCCGGGGTCGCTGAAGACCAGCAGGCCGCCCATCACGCCGCTGCCCACGGCCGTCCCTTGGGCGGGCGCGGAGGGCTCAGCGGGTGCGCTGGGTTCGGAAGGCTCGCTGGGCTCCGCAGGCGTCTCGGGCTCCGCGGGGGCCTCGGGCTGCTCCGCGGGCGTCTCAGGCTCAGAGGGCTCGCTGGGCGTCACGGGCTCGGAAGGCTCCGTGGGCTCGCTGGGCTCCACGGGCGTCTCAGGCTCCGTGGGTTCGCTGGGCTCCACGGGCGTCTCAGGCTCCGTGGGCTCACTGGGCTCCACGGGCGTCTCGGGCTCCGTGGGCTCGCTGGGCTCCACAGGCGTCTCAGGCTCCGTGGGCTCGCCGGGCTCCACGGGCGTCTCAGGCTCCGCAGGGTCCTCAGGCTCCACGGGCGTCTCAGGCTCCGTGGGCTCCGCAGGGTCCTCAGGCTCCTGGGAGGCGGATCCGCCGCCGCCGAAGATGCCGTCGAAGATCCCGCCGGACTTCTCCACATAATACGTATGGGTGACGGTGGTCTCACCAGCCGCCAGGCCGGTGACATAGCCACTGCCATCCACGGAGGCGATGGTCTCGTCTTCCACGGACCATTCGTCGCCGGCGTCGCTGGCGCTGATGCCGGGGAGCAGCACGGTCTCGCCGACCTTGAGCTCCACGACTTCGTCGCCGCCTGCCAACACGTTGACGGGCAGCAGGCCGAAGCACATGACGAACGCCATGAACAACGCCAACATCCGTTTCTTGGTGTGTGCCATCATTTCGTTCTCCTCTCATTTGGAAATCGAAATCTTTGGTAGCCGGGCTGGCATCGCTCTCGCTTCAGCCCCCATAGCTTTGCGTCCCGGGGTTTCCCGCCGGTTTGCCTTTTCAGTCTTTCTTGTCGCGCGGTCCCCTTCTCCTCCGCGCAGGGACTTTCGATCCGCACGCGTCATGCCCCGCATGACGTGGGAGAGGCTCCCCCCTCCTGGTCCGTTTGCTCCGTACCGCTCAAGGCGCTGTCCATCAGCAGGGCCAGCTCCAATGCGCTCCGAAAACTCTCTTCCCGTCCTCCTTCCAGCCACGAGACTGCTCCCTGCCAGCTGGCATTCTGTCGGAAAAGGATCCGGATCGCGAACGTCCCGCACAGACCTTCCACCTGCGCCGCCGGGTCCGGCGGCCGGTCCGCCCACGCGGGCCGCTGCGAAAAGGACCGCGAGGCGGTGAAGGACTGTGGGAAGCGCATGGCGTCTAGCAGGTCCTCCATCTTCCGGAAAAACTCCATCAAGCTCCGGAACGTCTCCCCTTGCGGGAGATATGGATTATAGAGCCGCCCTGACAGCACGCCTTGCTCGTACCGGTCCACACAGACCAGCGTGGTCCGATACTCGTTGCCGCGCATCCTGCCTTGCACCCAGGGAACACCCCCTTTTTTCTGGTATGGGCACAGTATAGCATACGGCGGTTACAAGACCCGTTACATTTTGCGTTTCCACTTTCAGATCTTGGAGAAAATTTCACCAGAATTTTGCAGCCCTTTTTGTGGAGGTTATATAAAACCGCAAGATCCGCGCCGATCTGACAATGTGTAACGGGCCGTCCGATCGAGATCGGACGGCCCGTGCCGGTACAGATAGCCGCTATCCCAGGCGGCGGCGCAGCTGCTCCGGGTCGGCGGCGTGGTCCAGGGCCGTCTGCAGGGAGATCGCGCCGGACTGATAGAGCGCCTGGATGGAGCGGTCCATGGAGATCATGCCCTCCGCCCCGCCGGAGGCGATGGCATTGTCGATCTGGTGGGTCTTGCTGTCCCGGATCATGCTGCGCACGGCGGCGTTGACGTGCATGATCTCATAGGCCGGGACCATGCCGCCGCTCTCATCCGGCAGCAGCTGCTGGCTGACCACCGTCCGCAGCACCATGCTCAGCTGCACCCGGATCTGGGGCTGCTGGCCGGGGGGGAAGGTGTCCACGATGCGGTCGATGGTGTTCACGGCCCCCTTGGTGTGCAGCGTGGCGATCACCAGGTGGCCGGTCTCCGCCGCCGTCATGGCGGTACGGATGGTCTCGTGGTCGCGCATCTCGCCCAGCAAGATCACGTCCGGCGCCTGGCGCAGGCAGGCCCGCAGGGCGGAGAGATAGTCCTCGGTGTCGATGGCGATCTCCCGCTGGCTGACGATGCTCTTCTGGTCCCGGTGGAGGAACTCGATGGGATCCTCCAGGGTGATGATGTGCCCCTCCCGCGTGCGGTTGATCCGGTCGATGATGCAGGCCTGGGTGGTGGACTTGCCGCTGCCGGCCGTGCCGGTGACCAGCACCATGCCGTGGGCCGTGTCCGCCAGGTCCATCACCGCCTCCGGGATGTGCAGGCTGCGGTAGTCGGGGATCTCGAAGGAGACCACCCGCACCACCGCCGCCATGGAGCCGCGCTGGCGGTAGGCGTTGACCCGGAAGCGGGCCAGCCCCGGCACCGCGAACGAGAAGTCATCGTCCCCGCTGGCGCGGTACCGGTCCATGGAGCGGCCCGCCAGGGCGTAGATACCGGAGAGCAGCCCCTCCGTCTCCGGCGGGAGGACCCGCCCGCCGATGGGGCGCAGGCGGCCCTCCACCTTCTCGCTCACCGCGCCGCCGGCCACGATGAACAGGTCCGAGGCCCGGTCCTCCACGGCCTGCTTCAAATATCCCAGCAATGCTTCTTCCATGCCGTCCTCCTCATGATGTCTCCGGCCCCGCCACAGGGCCGCCGTCCCACACGTCCAGCTGCTCGTCCGCTTCCCAATCGGCGGTGGACACCGCCTGCCAGCGCAGCACGGTATAGTCCGTGCCGTCCACGCGGACCTCCACCTCCAGGGCCTGACCGTCCGAGATGGGGCAGGTATATAGATAGGTATCGCCCCGGACCTGCACCTGCGCGGGCACGCGGCCCGCGCGCAGGCCGGCCAGGATGGCCTCCGCCTCCCGATCCGCCGCGTAATAGTCCGACACGGCCTGGGCCGAGGCATCGGCCAGCCGCACGTCCGCCTGGACGGTGGCCAGCCCCAGCAGGGCGAACACCGTCAGGCACAGCACGGCGAAGATCACCAGCAGGGCGCTGCCCCCCGCAGCGGGCACCGGCCCGCGTGTGCGCTCATCCATCGCCGTCCACCTCCTGCCAGGCCACCGCCAGCGAGGCCAGCTGCTCGCCCTCCGCCGTGAGGACGCGCACCTGCGCCGCGCCCAGCAGCGGCACGCCGCTCTCCTCCGGGGCGACGAGCACATGGTAGGCGCTCTCCCCCCCGGCGGACCAGTCCTCGTCCAGGGACCAGCCCCACAGCTGGCCGTTCCACGTGCCGCCGTAGCGCGCCGCCGCCAGGGCGAAGTCGCCGTGGACGCTCTTGATCTGCTCCGCCGCGCTCTGGGCGGTGATGAGCGCCTGGTCCCGCTGCTGGCTCCAGCGGGACGAGCGGTCCGCGAAGACGAACACCTGCAGGCACAGCGCCGCCGCCAGGGCGAACACGCACACCATCACCAGCTGCTCCATCAGCGCCAGGGGCGCTTTGCTCCTCATGGCGATGCCTCCTCTCCGCTGCGCAGGGCCAGGGTCAGCTGGAGCGTGTGCCCCTGGGCGTCCGTGAGGGCGGCCTGGATCGTGCCGCCCGTCCGGCGGAGCTCCAGCGCCTGCGCCGCCAGCACCTGCTGGCCGTCCTCCGGCGCCATGTCCGCCCCGGCGGCGGTGAAGAGCTCCCGCAGGTACCCGTCGTAACAATAGACGCGGGTGAGATACGCCTCGCCCCCCACGTCCTCCTGGTACACCAGGGCGTCACAGCCCTGGAACGTCTCCACCCGCACGCTGCCCGCCCGGTCCGCCTGGCGGACCCGGGTGGCCAGGTACTGGGCCGCCGTGCGCTGGCCGTAGGCCGCGCGGTCCCGCTCCGTCAGGCCCCGGTAGGCGTCCGCCCCCGTCAGCAGGACGGAGAGCACGCACACCGCGAACACGGCGAAGAGCACCAGGGCCAGCAGCCCGCCCATATCCATCTGTTTCACTCGTTCTCTCATGGCTCGTCTCTCATCATCCGTTCTCCAGGACCGTGATGTCCGGCATCAGGTTGGACGCGAACACGTCGTAGGTGACGGTGAAGCGCTCCCCGTCGATCTGGACGCCGTAATGGTCCTGGAGATATCCCAGGTCCGGGGGATAGATGCCCTCAGCGGCATAACAGGCCACGGCCGCCCGGCGGATGGCGTCCTCCAGCTGGCGCTTGTCCTCCCCGTCCCGGCCGCTCCGGAGATGGGAGAGGGCCGTGGAGAAGCACAGCAGCACCACCAGGGCCGCCACAGGCAGCAGCACGCCCCCCAGCGCCCGCCGCCACCGTCCACGTATCTTCATCTTCCTGCCCATACGCTCACCCGATCGCCGTCATGATGTCCATCAGGGGCAGCATCACAGAGAGCAAGATCGCCCCCACCAGGATGGAGCACACCAGCACCAGGGCCGGTTCCACCTGGGACGCCCGATCCTCGATGGCCTGTCCGGCCTCCCGGGACAGGCGGGCGGCGATCTCCTCCATCACCGTGTCGGCGCTGCCGCTCTGGACGCCAAGGGCCAGCAGGCGGCAGGCCGCCGCGGGCAGCACGCCCGTCTGGCGCATGGTCTCGGCCAGGGCGCCGCCCTGCTCCAGCCGGGCGCGGCAGTCCCGGCAGCGGGCCGCCGCGCCGGGGACCTCCTCCAGCAGCTGGGCGGCCAGGTCCATGGACTCCTCCAGCGGCAGGCCGCTGCCAAGGCCCATGGCCAGCGCCTGGGCGAAGCGGGCGTCGTTGGTCTTGCGGGAGATGCCCCGGTCGCCCCGCCACCGGCGCCAGCGGGCGAACACGCCCTCCCGGAAGGCGGCGCTGACCGAGAAGGCCCCCAGGAACACCACCACCACCAAGAGCAGCGCGCACAGCACGGGCATGGCCGTGTCCAGGACCCGCCCCAGGGCCAGCAGGCCGCCCGCCACGCCGGTGAGCTGCCCGCCCAGGGAGGCGTATACCTCGTCGAACACCGGCAGCACCTGGCTGAGCAGCACCACGATCACCACCAGCATCAGCACCAGCAGGACGGAGGGGTAGAGCAGCGCGCCGCGGATGCGGCGGTCCATCTGCTCCCGGTCGTCATAATACCGGGAGAGGGACTGGAGGGCCTCCTCCATCCGGCCGGAGCGCTCGCCCACCTCCGTCAGTCCCGTCACATAGGCGGGGAAGCGGCCGGACGCGCGCAGGGCGGAGGAGAGCGGCTCCCCCTCGTCCACCCGCTTGGACAGGTCCGCCAGCAGCGCCTTGAGGCTGGTCCCCGTCTCCTCCTCCGCCAGCAGGGCCAGGCCGCTGCCGATGCCGACGCCGGCGTGCAGCAGCAGCGCCAGCTCCCGGCAGATGGCGGATATCTCCATATGGGACAAGGTCGTTCGTTTCATATCCATCTCATCCGTTCTAAAAAAAAATGGGCCCACGGAGACCCGTGTGCCCATTTTAAACCAGATCGCCCCATTCGTAAAGAGGGGAGCGGGACGGTCCATGCTCAATAGATGTATTTGACCGTGTAATTGCGCCCGTCGCCGATGTACTGCATGATGGCAGCGCTCTGCTTGCCGGAAGAGGCGAAGGTGGGGTCCATCCGCTGCCAGGTGGTCCCGTCGAAATAGACGGCGCCCTCCACCCAGCCGGTCTCCTCAGACCAGACGCTGATCCAGGCGTGGTAGGCGGTGCCCGCGTAGCCCACCACCAGCTTGCAGGGCACGCCCTGGCTGCGCAGCATCCCGGTCATCAGCGCGGCATAGTCGAAGCAGATGCCCGTCTTCTTCGCCAGCACCGTGTCCAGCACCGGCAGATAGCCGCTCTGCACCGTGGCCGCCAGCTGCTTGTCATAGGTGAGCTCCTTGACCACGAAGTCGTAGATGGCGGCCACCTTGGACAGCGCGTCCGTCTTCCCCGCCGTCAGCTCCGCCGCCTTGGCCACGGTGGCCGGGGCGGACTCGTAATCCACATACTGGTTGGGCCGCAGGAACGGCGCGAACTCGTCCTTGAGCTCCACCGTCATGGACTGGGAGAGGACGGTGGCATACTTGGTGCCGGACACGTTCTCATACACGATCACCTGATACCCGCCGTCCCCATCGGACAGGGGGAAGGTGGTCCAATCCGGCCCGACGGTGATATTATAAGTATACGTCGTGGTGGGGCCCTTGACCTGGACCTTGAGCCGCTTGTCCGTCGCGGCGGTAAAGCGCACCATCACGTAGCCGTCGGCCGTGTTGGAATAGTCGATCTGGGCCTTGTCGTTGGACTTGACCAGCGTGCCGGAGGCCACCGGCACCAGCAGGGTGGACACAGCGGGCGCGGCCGCCATGGCCACCGCCTCGTCCTCCAGGTCCACTTCCTCCAACGGAGTCTCTTCGATATAAGGCGACTCCTCCGCCTCCACCGGGTCTTCCGCCTGAGCGGGATCCGCAGGCACCGTCTGACCGCAGCCGGTCAGGATCAGCGCGGCCAACACCAGGGGGACGAGCCGTTTCCATATCCGCAGCATCGTGTGCTCCTTTCCTCTCGGGCCCCCGAGACAGTCGTTTACGGCTATAGTATATCAGAAGCATCCTGAGAATGGAAGTACTTTTAAAAATTTTTCATCAATTTAATTATTATTCTGTAACTGTTAGCGTTTTTTATTGCGTACCCATGCCGCCACGTGATATAGTATAGATACCTTTTTCCCCTGCGATCGTCATCCTTCGCTCGCCAGGGGGATATCTTCACCGTGTGAGCGCACGAGAAAGAAGGGGGTCGGAAGCGTATGGAGGATGAGATCCTGCACGTGAGGATGCTGGGCGAGTTCTCTTTGACGCTGGGCGGTCAAACGATCACCGACAGCGATAACCGTTCTCGGAAGGTCTGGCTGTTGTTGGCATACATGATCTACTGCCGCAGCCGTTCCATCCCGCAAGAGGATCTGGTGGAGCTCCTGTGGGGCGCGGAAGAGAGCAGCTCGAACCCGCTCAACGCCCTCAAGACCATGTTCCATCGGGTGCGGTCCATGCTCGACCAGCTGGACGGTTCCGCCGGCCACCGGTCGATCGTGCGGCGGGAGGGCAGCTATGCCTGGAACACCGAGCTCCCGCTGACATTGGATGTGGAAGCGTTCGAGGCGCTGTGCAAGAAAGGCGCCGCCGTGCAGGACGAGGACACGCGTCTGGGCCAGTATCTGGAGGCGCTGTCGATCTATCGGGGCGACTTCCTGCCCAAGCTCTCGTCGGAGCCGTGGGTGGTCCCCATCGCCGCCTATTTCCACAACTTATATCTGGAGACCGTCTCGGACACGCTGCCCATGCTGGAGTCCCGCGGCCGTCTGGAGGATGCCGTGGCCCTGTGCCGCAGCGCTTTGGCCCTGGAGCCGTACAGTGAGACGCTCTATCTCCATTTGATGCGTGATCTGCTGGAGCTGGGCGACCAGCAGGGCGTGATCGCCGCTTACGAGGGGATGAGCCAGCTGCTGCTGACCAATTTCGGCGTGCTGCCCTCCGAGGAGATCCGTGCCCTGTACCGGGACGCTATGCGCATCAGCAACGACCGTGCCGTCTCCCTGGGGGCCGTCCAGGAGCAGCTGCGGGAGCCGGATGGGTCCCGGGGCGCACTGATGTGCGAGTACGACTTTTTCAAGATCATCTATCAGGCGGAGGCCCGGGCGGTGGCCCGCAGCGGTGACGCGGTCCATATCGGGCTGCTCTCCCTCACCGGCGAGCATGGGCAGGCGCTGTCCAAGCGCAGTCTGGACCGGGCCATGGACAACCTCCACGAGCTGATCCGCTCCAACCTGCGCAAGGGGGACGTGGCGTCCCGGTGCAGCGTGTCCCAATATATCCTGATGCTGCCCCAGGCCAATTACGAGAACAGCTGCAAGGTGTGCGAGCGGATCGTCCGGGCATTCTCCCGGCAATATCCCCATTCCCCCGCGCAGCTGCGCTTTTCCGTCCAGCCCCTGGAACCCAACGTATGAACCAAGCCGCCCGTCTCTTGGAGAGACGGGCGGCTTCCATCGTGGGGCCAGACGGTCCCGCGGCCATCTTCGAGATGAGGCACGGCCCGCCGCTGTGTGTTTTGCACACAGCGGCGGGCCGTGCCGTGTCTTCCACGACGTACACGCCGGGAAAAGGGTCAGCGGGCCGTTTTCCGGCCGTGGAGGCTCTTGATGACCAGCAGCGTGCCCAGCATCAGCGCCACGGCCACCGGCAAGGCCACGAAGGCGTTGGGGATCGCGCCAGCCACGAGATAGCTCACGAAACTCACCGCCGCAGCAGTGGCTGCGTAGGGCAGCTGGGTGGAGACATGGTTCACATGGTCGCACTGGGCGCCGGCGGAGGCCATGATGGTGGTATCCGAGATGGGGGAACAATGGTCGCCGCACACGGCGCCCGCCATACAGGCCGAGATGCACACGATGGCCAGCGGGTCGTCCATGGGGAAGACGTTCTGGACGATGGGGATCAGGATGCCGAAGGTGCCCCAGCTGGTGCCGGTGGCAAAGGCCAGCAGGCAGCCCACCACGAACACGATGGCGGGCAGGAGCATCTGCATGTCAGCGGCGGAACTGCGCACGAAGTCCCGGACGAAATACTTAGCGCCCAGGGAGTCGGTCATGGCCTTCAGGCTCCAGGCGAACGTCAAGATCAAGATCGCCGGCACCATGGCTTTGAACCCCTCGGGGATGCAGCTCATCATGTCCTTGAAGGGCATGGAGCGGCGGACGGTAAAATAGAGGAACGCGAAGACCAGCGCGAACGCCGAGCCCAGCATCAGTCCCACGGAGGCGTCCGAGCCGGAGAACGCATCCACGAAGCCCACCCCGGAGAAGAAGCCGCCGGAATAGAGCATCCCCGCCACGCAGCAGACCACCAGCACCACGATGGGCGCCACCAGGTCCATGACGAGGCCCCGGTCCCCGGCGCTCTCCTCCTGCATGGAGGCATACGGATCCGCACCGGAGAAGAGGTCGCCGTCCAGGGCGTTGCGCTCGAAGCGAGCCATGGGGCCGAAGTCGATCTTCAAGAGCGCCATGCCCACCATCATCACGATGGTCAGCAGCGCGTAGAAGTTGAAGGGGATCGCTCGGATGAAGAGGTCCAGCCCCTGTCCATCCTCCGCGAAGCCCGCCACGGCCGCGGCCCAGGAGGAGATCGGCGCGATGATGCACACGGGCGCGGCGGTGGCGTCGATGATATAGGCCAGCTTCGCGCGGGAGATGCGGTGCTTGTCCGTGATGGGGCGCATGACGCTGCCCACTGTCAGGCAGTTGAAGTAGTCGTCGATGAACACCAGGCAGCCCAGGGCGATGGTGGCCAGCTGGGCGCCCATGCGGGAGCGGATGTGGGCCTTGGCCCACCGGCCGAACGCGGCGGAGCCGCCAGCCTTGTTCATCAGGCACACCATGGCCCCCAAGATCACCAGGAAAATCAATATCCCCACATTATAGCCGTCCGACAGGACGGTGACGATGCCCCCCGTGAACACGTGCAGGACCGTGCCCTCGAAGCTGAAGTTGGAATAGAGCAGGCCGCCCACCAGGATCCCCACGAACAGAGAGGAGTAGACCTCCTTGGTGATGAGGGCCAGCGCGATGGCGATGACGGGCGGCAGCAGGGCCCAGACGGTGTTATAGGCTCGACTGGGAGAGACGAGGTATCCCTCTCCCCCGCAGGCGCTGCAGACGTTGGTCCCGCCGCAGGCCGCGCAGTCCGGGTCCAGTCCGTAGCAGTCCATGCAGGCGCCGCTCCCCCCGCAGACCGTACACTCCGTCATCTTGGTGCCCGGCGCCTCTGTGGGGTCTCCAGCTGCCAGGACGGTGGTGCTCAGGACCGCCGTCAGGCAGATGATGACCGCCAGCAATGGCAGCAGGCGGTGCTTCTTACGTTCCATGTCCTCTCTCCTATCCGCGGAGCCCACGCGCCGGTCAAGGGACCGGGCGTCTCTCCGCTGTGATCCCAGGCGTTTTCCGGCTGCCTGGAGGCCGTACGCCTCCAGGCAGCCGGGCGCGGTCAATACCGGCCCAGGGAGGCGGAGGTGTCCGAGTTGGCGGTCTTGCCGAAGTGGAAGTCGTTGCCCGGCAGGATGGCGTTGAGCACGATGCCGGCGATGGCGGCGATGGCCAGGCTGGTGAGCGTGATGGAGACACCGCCGACGGTGAAGGTCAGGCCCCCGGTGAAGCCCAGGCCGCACACCAGGATGACGGCCGCGATGATCAGGTTCCTGGAATTGGTGAAATCCACCTGGTTCTCCAGGACGTTGCGCACGCCGATGGGAGAGATCATGCCGTAGAGGATGAAGGTGACGCCCCCGATGATCGCGGAGGGGATGGAGCTGACGAAAGCGGCGAACTTCGGGCTGAAGGAGAGGATCACCGCATACAGCGCCGCCAGCCGGATGACCCTGGGGTCGTGGACCCGGGAGAGGACCAGCACGCCGGTGTTCTCGCCATACGTGGTGTTGGCAGGGCCGCCGAACGCACCGGCCAGGGCGGTGGCGATGCCGTCACCGATGAGGGTCCGGTGGAGGCCGGGATCCTCGATGAAGTTCTCGCCCACTGTGGCGGAGATGGCGGACATGTCGCCGATGTGCTCCATCATGGAGGCCACGGCGATGGGCGCCATCACCAGGATGGCGGAGACGTCGAACTTGGCCACGTTGCCGGTGAAGTCCGTGAGGAAGGGCTGGAGCCCCAGCAGCCCGGCGCTGGCCATGCCGGAGAAGTCCAGCATGGGCCCGGTGGCGCCGGTGGCCGCGTCAGTGATGACTGTGGCGCCGCAGGCATTGGCGATGAGGGCCACCACATAGGCACCCACCACGCCCAGCAGGATGGGGATGATCTTGATCATGCCCTTGCCCCAGATGTTGGCCACCACGATGATGCCCATGGCCACCAGGGCCAGCCACCAGCAGGTGGATGCATTGGACACGGCGGAGGGCGCCAGGTTCAGCCCGATGAGGATGATGATGGGGCCGGTGACCACAGGCGGCAGGAAGTGCATCACCCGGTGGACGCCCACGATCTTGATCACCAGGGCCAGCACCACGTACAGCGAGCCCGCCACCACGATGCCGCCGCAGGCGTACTGGAGCTTCTCAGAGGCCTCCATGGCGGCGTAGATGCCGGCATCCATGGTGGCCATGGCCTGGAACCCGCCCAGGAATGCGAAGGAAGAGCCCAGGAACGCGGGCACCTTGAGCTTCGTGCAGACGTGGAAGAACAGCGTGCCGAACCCCGCGAAGAAGAGCGTGGTCTGGATGCTCAGCGGCAGCCCGTAGCTCTGGACCAGGATGGGCACCAGCACGGTCGCGCCGAACATGGCGAACATATGCTGCAATCCCAGCAGCAGCATCTTGGGGATGCCAAGCGTGCGGGCATCCCGGAGCGGGCCTTTGTTCAGATCGTTTTTCATCGGCTTCCTCCTTTTTCACACACGCCCTCTCGGGCAAAAAAAAACACCGGCGCCCCGGCCGGTCATCTGACGAAAAAAAGAAAGGTCCCTGCCTCTACCGTGCTCATACGCTCCAGCATGTCAGGTCCCCCTCCTTTCCATTGTGCATTATTATACTGGACAGCCTGCATCATTGCAAGGATGGATCAGGAAGATGCTCAGACAAAAAGGCGGTCGAAAATTGTAAAAAATGACGGGGGTGAACGTCCCGTCATCCCAACAGTGTCTGGATATCGCTCTCCCCATAGACGATAATCCCATTTTTTCCCAGCAGTTCCGCCGTCACGCCGTCCCCCGCCGCCAGCTTGCCGGTGAACGTCCCATCATGGATCCGTCCATGACCGCAGGAGGGGCTGCGCTCTTTCAAGACCGCCGCCTCACATCCCAGCAGGCGGCACAGGCGCAGGGTCTCCTCCGCGCCCCGGCGGTACTGGTCCGTGACGTCACCGCCGGCTTCCGTGACCACCCGGTCTCCCCTCCGCTCTGCCGGAGGACGGGGCGTCGGGAGGCCCCCCAGCTGCTCCGGACAGACGGGGACCAGCGTGTGCCGTCCCGCCAGGGCCGCAGCCCATGGCTGAGGCTTGGAAGCCCCGTCGTACCGGCAGCATGCCCCCAGCAGACAGGCAGAAATCAGGATCTTCATGCTCTCACCGCCCGTTCATGGCCTGGTGCTCCCGCAACAGCTCCTCGTGGAGCTTCACGGCGTTCCAGGTCCGGTTGTAGGGCGTCAGCACCGCCTTCAGACAGTCCCGGCCGATCCCCGCTTGGCTCAGGGCCGGCAGCAGGTCGTCCATACGGCTCTCCAGGCCGCACAGCACCACCATCCGTCCGCCCAGGGGACCGCCGGTGAAGGGCAGCACAGTGCCGGGGTCGTCATCCAGCCCCGCCAGCACTGCCAGAGGCTTGTTGTAGTCCTGCCGGGCCACCGGCACCACCTCCGCCCCGCAGGGGCCTGCGGCAGACGCGGCAGCCAGGATCGTCGGCAGCTCCTCGAAACCGAACAGCAGCAGTTTTCCGCTCATGAACATCCCTCATTTCTCTGTGTTGCCCGAGACCGCCCCTGAGGACTCCGAGTCAGGCGGTCTCCTCTGGGCCGTCCCAGCGGCGGGCATAGTCCCAGATATCCAGTACCCGCCCCTCCCGGCAGAAGGCGCCGGGCCGCACACCGGTGCGGACGAGCCCCAGCCGCTCCAGGATCCGGACGCTGGCGGTGTTCTCTGCCACCACGTCCGCCAGCACCAGAGCCGGGGCCAGCGCCTCTAGCCGCCGCAGAGCGTTTGAAGCGGCTGCAAACCCTACTCCCCTCCCCCAGCAGGCGGGCAGCAGCTGGTAGAACAGGCCATAGGTCCCGGCAGCCGCATCTACCGGCGGGCAGCCGGCCAAGCCGCAGAACGTCTCCCCCTCCCGGACGGTGAAGATCGTGGGAGATGGCAGGTCTCGCTGACAGGCCAGCAGGCAGTCCAAACGCTCCGCTGCCTCCGCTGCCGTGCAGGGGACAGCGATATTGGTATATCGGATCACCGCCGGGTCGGCCCACAAGGCCGCCGCCTCGGGGAGATGGTCTCGGGACAGGGGCTCCAGCGTCAGGGCGGGCGTCATACGATCGCTCTCCCGTCCAGTACCGCCTGGATCAGCCGGTCCCCCTGATACTGGAGCTTCAGGGAGAAGAAGGGGGCGTCCTCCTCCAGCAGGCGGAGGAATATCTGGTCCCCCTCCCACATGGGCAGCTTCCGCAGCTCTTCCTTCTTGATCCAGGCCAGCTCCCCCTCATCGCAGGGATGAGGCGTACCGGTCCAGCCGGTGGCAGTGAAGAGGTGCATATGCTCCGTGGGCGCCTGGTCGGAGACGAAGGTCACAAGGCCCCGATAACGGTATTCCGTGAGCGTCAGGCCCGTCTCCTCCCATGTCTCCCGGAGGATACAGTCCTCAGGGCTCTCCCCCTCCTCGAACTTGCCGCCCACACCGATCCACTTGTCGTGGTTCAAGTCGCCCTTCTTTTTCACCCGGTGGAGCATCAGATAGGCATCGCCTCGCTCCAGATAGCACAGGGTGGAAGCGATCATGGACGGCACTCCCTTTCCCGATCCGTAAAATGGTGTTATTTTATTATAGTCCATCGCCGCCAAAAAAGAAACCCCGGTTTTTTATAGGGGACCCCCTTGACTTTGCCGCGGCGTCGATCGTTATACTCCAGGACGACAGGAGGGATCACCATGGAATACACGATCAAGGCGCTGGCAGAGCTGGCCGGTGTCACGCCCAGGACCTTGCGCTGGTATGACCGGATCGGGCTGCTCAAGCCCCTGCGGACCACAGAGGCCGGATACCGCCTCTACGGTCCCCAGCAGCTGGACCGGCTGCAGGACATCCTGTTCTACCGGGAACTGGGTCTGGAGCTGGCCGCCATCCGGACCATCCTGGACGATCCGGCCTTTGACCGCCAGGCGGCGCTGCAGAGCCATCTGGCGGAGCTGAAGGCCCGCCGGACCCGGCTGGATGCCCTGATCCTGACTGTCCAGAGGACCATCGACGAAGCCGAAGGAGGAACGAAAATGACCGATCAGGAAAAATTCGATGCATTCAAGCGCAGCGCGGTGGACGCCAACGAGGCCGCCCACGGCGCCGAGATCCGGGAGCGGTACGGTGATGAGGCCATGGACCGGGCCAACGCCTGTATCCTCTCCCTCACGCAAGAGGGATATGGCCAGTGGAAGGCTCTGGGGGACGAGATCCTGCAGGCCCTGGCCGCCGCCGTTGCCGCCGGCGCAGCCCCCGCCGGGCCGGAGGGGCAGCGGATCGCAGCGCTCCACCGGCGGTGGCTGTCCTACTCCTGGGAGGCGTACACGCCCCAGGCCCATGCGGGGCTGGCGGAGCTGTATGTGTCCGACCCCCGGTTCACCGCCTATTACGACCGGGAAACGCCCGGCTGCGCCGCGTTCCTGCGGGGGGCCATCCGGGCCTATACCAGGGCATAGGACTTGGCGTACCACGGATCTCGACAAAGGCCGTGCGCATGAAGGTCTTGCCCATCATCCCCGACCGCCCCAAAGAGGCGCGGAACTGGCGCATCCCAAATGTCTGCTTTGCGTTCGCATAGCAGACAGCAGGGCCGCCCGTCATCGGGCGGCCCTGCCGCTTATCCTCGATGTCTCTTACCGCTTGCCCATGCTGCGGATGGCTTTCAATATCTGGATCACCACCATGGAGCCGAAAGCCAGCCCCACGATCGCCGCCACCAGGCCGGCAGACAGCTCCGCCACCTGGAACAGGGGCTCCAGCGGCGGGATCAGCAGCACCGCCGCCAGCAGCAGCGCGCCGATGGCGAAGGCGCCCAGCAGGAACTTGTTGTTCCAGAATGCCCGGGTGAAGATCACCGGCCGGCCGGACTTGCAGTTGAAGCCGTGGAACAGGCGGGAGAGGCACAGCGTGGCGAACGCCATGGTGCTCCCCACTGCGGCGCCGCCATTGGCCAGGCCGATGTGGAAGGCGATGATGGTGGCCAAAGCGATGACGATGCCCTCCGTGCCCACGCTGATCAGGAAGGGCTTGGTCAGGATGCCCTCACTGCGAGGCCGGGGCTTCTCCTGCATGACCGCGTCGCTGTGGGGCTCCAGCCCCAGGGCGATGGCGGGCAGAGAATCCGTCAGCAGGTTGATGAACAGCAGATGCACCGCCGCGAAGGGCACCGGCAATCCCGCCAGAGAGGCGTACAGCACCGTCAGGATGCCCGCCGTATTGCCGGAGAGCAGGAACTGGATGGCTTTCTTGATGTTGGCGTAGACGTTCCGGCCGTTCTTCACCGCCTGGACGATGGTGGCGAAGTTATCGTCCGTCAGGACCATTCCGGCGGCGTCCTTTGCCACCTCGGTGCCGGTGATGCCCATGGCCACGCCGATATCTGCCTGCTTCAGGGCCGGGGCGTCGTTGACGCCGTCGCCGGTCATGGCCACCAGGTTGCCCCGCTCCTGCCAGGCACGGACGATGCGGATCTTGTGCTCCGGAGACACCCGGGCATACACGCTGACCCTGGGCACGAACTCCCGCAGCTCCTCATCGCTCATGGACTCGATGACAGCGCCCTCCACAGCCTCGGTGCCGGGGGTGAGGATGCCGATCTCCCGGGCGATGGCGGAGGCGGTGACCTTGTGGTCGCCGGTGATCATGATGGGGCGGATACCGGCGGCGATACACTCTGCCACGGCCGCCTTGGACTCCTCCCGGGGCGGGTCCATCATGGCGATGAGGCCCAGGAACTGGAGGTCCTTCTCGTCCTCCAGGCCGATGGCAGGGGCGGTCAGCATCCGCTTGCCGAAGGCCAGTACCCGCAATCCCTG
>CALXDL010000037.1 GCA_944387055.1 uncultured Oscillospiraceae bacterium | reverse complement strand
CACATGCCTCCAACTTCCTGCCGGATACGCCCACAGTGGCCGGAGCATTGGCTTGGCAAAAGGGCGAGGCAGCCGTGTTCCACCCGGTCAACCGCCTGGACAAAGGGACCACAGGACTCATGGTGGTGGCAAAGAGCGGCTACGTCCACGATCTGCTGCGCCGCAGTCTCCATACACCCCGCTTCCGGCGGGGGTATCTGGCGGTATGCACCGGCTGCCCGTCTCCGAGGACCGGCACCATCGATGCGCCCATCGGGCGCGATTCCGCCTCCGTGGTGGGACGCATGGTCCGGCCAGACGGAAGCCCTGCCGTGTCCCATTATGAAGTCCTGGCAGAGCGGGATGGACGGAGCTTGGTCCGGCTGCGGCCAGAGACTGGGCGGACCCATCAGCTCCGCGTGCATATGGCCTTCATCGGCTGTCCGCTGGCGGGGGATTGGCTCTATGGGACTGAGGATCCCGAGCTGATCGCACGGCCGGCCCCCCATTCCCACACTTTGGACATGGTCCACCCTGTGACGGGGGAAAGGCTCCGCCTGACTGCACCGCTGCCCCCGGATATGGCGCGGCTCTTCCCGGGACCATATGGTCAGGAGGGAGCAGAGGAGTGAACCTCTGCGGCTTAGAAGGAAGGACCGCCCAGCCGATCGGCTGGGCGGTCCTTCCTTCTGCTCGTGTCACTGTTCCAACAGCGCGGCACCTAGGAGCGTCAGCAATGCGGCGATGTCTTCTGCCGACAGCTCCAGCCCATGAGCGTTCGTTCCTTCGTCCATATGTCCTCCTTGCATTGCATTTTGTAATACATAACATAATACATCCAAGAAGCAAGATCTGCAATACGATCATATTACAAAATGTCATACAGGGGGTGTGTCTATGGCGCGTTTCAAGATCCCTCAGCCCCCATCTTCCACGACGAAGTCCATCCGGTTCCCCAATGACATGATCGCGGCGGTGGAGACCGCCATCCAGGGGACGGACTGCACGTTCTCCGCTTTCGTGGTGGCTGCTGTCCGGGCGGCACTGGAAGACCTGGAGGAAGAGGCATGATCACAGCCGCGCCGGATGGAGACCATCCGGCGCGGCTCTCCTTTGGCGGGAAAAGATCATAGGATCTGCATCGACAGACGCGAGGAAGGGGGCTGGCAACCTCCTGTGGCATGTATGCCGCTCCCGACGCCCCACGACTGATAGACCTGTGTCCCATCTACCAGAGCCCGCGCATAAATGCTGCGGCGCGTCTATGTCACAGGGAGGACCCTGGTGGCCACGGCCCGCTGGAAAGCGGCGTCGTGTTCCACGAACAGCAGTGTGGCGCCAGACTGCGCCAGCAGTGTCTCTATCTGCATCCGGGACCACACGTCCAGATAGTTCAGCGGCTCGTCCCAGACGTATAGATGGGCGCTCTGGCACAGGCTCCGGGCCAGCAGCGCCTGTTTTTTTTGCCCGGCAGACCACTCGGACAGATCTTTCCCGAACTGTTCCCGCGAGAGGCCCAGTTTGCGCAGGATGGCCAGCAGCAGCGTCTCATCTGCGCCGGCGGCGCGGACGAAGTCTTTGAGGCTTCCCCGCAGGCCGGAGGCATCCTGCGGGACATAAGAGAACGTCAGATCTGAAAGGCGCAGCAGCGTTCCGGTGTGGGCGATGTCTTCGCCCAAGATCAGCTTCAGGAGAGAGGACTTCCCGCAGCCGTTGGAGCCGGTCAGGGCTACCCGCTCCCCAGGCTCCAGGGAGAACGTCAAGGGGCCGCACACCGGCCGGTCTCCATAGGACAGCTGCAGGTCCCGGACGTCCAACAGCCGGCTGCGGGCAGTCAGGGGCCGGAGCTTCAGTGGCTCGCTCCGCTCCAGGTTCTGCAACAGGGAGGCCTTCTCCTCCAGCGCTTTTTCCCGCCGGGCCTCGATGGACTTGGACCGCTGCATCATCTTGGCGGACTTGTGCCCGATATATCCCCGGTCCGGGCGCAGGCCGGAGTTCCGGATACCGGTCTTGGTGGCCTCTACCCGGTCCGACCAGACAGCGGTCCGTTCCGCAGCCTGCCGCAGATGTCTCACTTCCTTCTGCAGCCGCTGATGCTGCGCCTGTTCAAAGGCGTCCCGGCGGCTTTTGTTCTCCCACCAGGAAGAGAAGTTCCCCACTTGGAGCTCCGGTCCCGTCTTGTTCAGCGCCAGGATATGGTCCACACAGCCGTCCAAGAAGTCCCGGTCATGGGACACCAATAGGAACCCGTCCTTCCGCCTGAGGTAGGATGCCACTGCCTTCCGTCCGGCGACATCTAAATGGTTGGTGGGCTCGTCGATGAGCGGATAGCAGCCGGTACCGCAGAACAGGGCCGCCAGCAGGCATTTGGTCTGCTCCCCATTGGAGAGCGTGGCAAAGGGACGATAGAGCGCTTCTGCCTCTACGCCCAGAAGGCCTGTCTCTCGCAGGAACTCCCACTCCTCGGCCTCCGGGCAGGCCGCTTGCAGCACGTCCAGGGCCATCTGGGAAGGATCCGGGACCGGCGGCGGGAAGCACGAGCAGGGCACCTGCCCGGTGATGGCGCTATCTGCGGGCAGACTTCCCGCCAGCAGCCGCAGCAGTGTGGTCTTTCCGCGGCCATTGCGGCCCAAGAGCCCCAGTCTCCAATCTGTGTCGATCTGGATGTCCAGGTGTTCGAAGACTGGATCGAAGCTGCCTGGATAGGTGAATGTCAGGTCTGAGACCCGAAGCATGGACATGAGCATCCCTCCAAAACATGAAAATGAGCCGCAGGAAATGTTTCCTGCGGCTCCGTGACGCGGCAAAGACTGCACGGGCATCTCGACCCGTGACAGACAGCACACGAAAGAGCGAAGGTGATCCATCTCCTGCTGCGGCGCACACCGAACAAGGCCCCGCTCCGGGACCACGGCAGCGCCGACCGATCGTTCAGCAAGAGATCGAGATCATCTTCCCCCTCCTCTTCGTTGGATATGCCCCGATGATACTGCACTGGCCCCCTGCTGTCAAGACTGTGCGGATATCTGAAACACATTTGTAAAAAATGGCTTCCCATCCGGATGAAAGCGTGGTAGAGTAGAAAAGGTAATACTTTTGTGGGAGGGGACCTCATGAACGTACGCACAGACATCGAGATCGCCCGGGAGGCAGTCCCGGAGAAGATCGGGAAGATCGCCGCGGCCTGCGGCGTGGCGGAGAGATACGTGGAGCAGTACGGGAGCTACAAGGCAAAGATCGACTGCTCTCTGCTCAAAGAGACGGACCGTCCGAACGGGAAACTGGTCCTGGTCACGGCCATCACGCCGACCCCGGCCGGGGAGGGGAAGACCACCACCACCGTGGGCCTGGCAGACGGGCTGCGCCGGATCGGCAAGAACGCGGTGGTGGCTCTGCGGGAGCCCTCGCTGGGACCGGTGTTCGGAGTGAAGGGCGGCGCGGCCGGCGGCGGCTATGCACAGGTCATCCCCATGGAGGATATCAACCTCCACTTCACGGGGGATTTCCACGCCATCGGGGCGGCCAACAATCTGCTGGCGGCCATGCTGGACAACCACATCCAACAGGGGAACGCCCTGGGCATCGACGTCAAGCAGATCACTTGGCGCAGGGTGGTGGACATGAACGACCGTCAGCTGCGCAACATCGTGGATGGCCTGGGCGGACGGATGCAGGGCGTCCCGCGGGAGGACGGGTTCGACATCACCGTGGCCAGCGAAGTCATGGCGGTACTGTGCCTGGCAGAGGGCATCTCAGATCTGAAGGCGCGGCTGGGCCGGATGATCGTTGGCTATACCTATGGAGGCGCGCCGGTCACCGCCCACGATCTCAAGGCCGAGGGTGCCATGGCGGCCCTGCTGAAGGATGCCTTGAAGCCGAACCTGGTACAGACGCTGGAACATACGCCCGCATTCATCCATGGAGGACCGTTCGCTAACATCGCGCACGGCTGCAATTCCGTCACCGCCACCCGCATGGCGCTGAAGATGGGGGACTATGCCATCACGGAGGCGGGGTTCGGAGCAGACCTGGGCGCCGAGAAGTTCTTAGACATCAAATGCCGGATGGCAGGACTGCGGCCTTCTGCGGTCGTGGTGGTGGCCACAGTGCGGGCACTCAAGCATCACGGCGGTGTGGCGAAGGCGGACCTGGGCCGGGAAGACCTGGCGGCGCTGGAACGCGGCCTGCCGAACCTGCTGCGGCACATGGACAATGTGAAGAACGTGTTCGGCCTGCCCTGCGTGGTGGCCATCAACGCCTTCCCCACAGACACGGCGGCCGAGCTGGAACTGGTGGAGGCCCGCTGCAGGGAACTGGGGGTGCGTGTCGCCCTCAGCGAGGTCTGGGCCAAAGGCGGCGCGGGCGGTGTGGCCCTGGCCGAAGAAGTGGTGCGCCTGTGCGAGGAGCCCAGTGAACTCCGCTTCGCCTATGATCTGGACGGCACGATCGAAGAGAAGCTGGAGGCCATCTGCACCCGCGTATATCGGGCCGCCGGTGTGACGCTGACTGCCAAGGCCAAGAAGCAGGCCGCCCGACTCACGGAGCTTGGCTTCGGGGGCCTGCCCATCTGCATGGCGAAGACCCAGTATTCCTTCTCTGACGACGCAGCCCTCTTGGGCGCGCCCACGGACTTCACCGTCACGGTCCGAGAGTTGAAGGTGTCTGCCGGGGCGGGATTCTTGGTCGCGCTCACCGGCGATATCATGACGATGCCCGGTCTCCCCAAAGTCCCTGCGGCGGAAAAGATCGATATCGACGACGAGGGCAGGATCTCCGGCCTGTTCTGAGCGCGCCGCTCATACCAGATATAGGGCGAGGCAGCCGACGAATGTCGGCTGCCTCGTTTTTTTGGGCAAATGCGGGAGAAGAGGGACCGCTTATTCTGCCAGCGCGCGATAGCGGAAGGTCACGATCTGCGCACGGGTGCAGACGTTGTTGGGGGAGAAGGTCGTGGCCGTCGTTCCGGCAGTCACGCCGTTCTCTGCCGCCCAGATCACAGCGTCCGCATAGTATGCGTCACTGGGGACATCCGTGAAGGGCGCATCGCTGGTCACGACGGGAGAGCCCTCTGCACGCCACAGGAAAGTGGCGACTTGCGCACGGGTGCAGCTCGCGTCGGGAGAGAAGGTCGTGGCGGTCGTGCCAGTGGTGATGCCCTGCTCCACGGCCCAGCGCACTGCTTTGGCGTAATAGAGACCGTCGTTCACGTCCGTGAAGGGATCGGTCGCTGTCTCGGGCTCAGGAGAGCCGTTGGCACGCCACAGGAAGGTGACGACCTGCGCGCGGGTGCAGGGCGCATTGGGGGCAAAGGTGGTGCTGGTAGTGCCGGAGGTGATGCCATTTTCCATAGCCCACAGGACAGCATCGTGATAGTAGGCGTCGCTGGAGACATCGGTGAAGGGCAGGTCCTCTTCGGCTCTGACGAAGGTGGCTTCGACCGTCACATCGCTGCTGGGCATCGTGAAGGTGTACTTGCCATCGTCTGTCTCAGTCAGCCGGATGGAGTCGCCATCCTCGTCAGAAGCAGTCAGTCTGTCCAGCATGTAGCCATCATCAGGCGTGACCGTGATGGTGATGGTGTCGCCTCGATCAGCACGGGTGGGACGGACTCTGACTGTGCCGCCGGAAGTCTCATCCACAGTGATCCGATAGCTGCCGCTGCTGGATCCGCCGCCACCGCCGCCGCTGCTGGAAGAAGACTTCCAATGGGCATAGAGCACGGTGTCTTCGGTGAACACAGTGTCTTCCGTGACATAAGTGCCGTCATCAGGATCCGTGTACCAGCCGATGAAGCGATGGCCGCTCCAGGTCGGAGTGGGCAGCGCATCGACCGTCCCGTCAGCACCAGTATACAGGACTGTCGGAGTCACAGAGCCGCCATTGGCGTCCAGTGTGATCGTGTACAGTCCGACAACGGCCTGAGCGGACCAGGAAGCGGAGCCGGAATAGTCATCCACAGAGACCTCGAGGCAGAGGATGCGGCCGAGGTTGTCGCTGGTGACGGTGAAGACGGGCTCAGAGCCGAGGACGGAATCAGGGCTGT
>CALXDL010000036.1 GCA_944387055.1 uncultured Oscillospiraceae bacterium | reverse complement strand
GCCGCCTCCTCCGAGTGGTGGGATGAGGAGCAGAAGCTCTATATCCAGCCCAAGTCCGGCAAGAAGCTGACCCAGCAGCAGCTGGTGAACATGTGGAAGAAGTTCGCCGACAACTATCCCATCATCTCCCTGGAGGACGGCATGGCCGAGACCGACTGGGAGGGCTGGGCCATGCTGACCAAGGCCATCGGCGACCGCGTCCAGCTGGTGGGCGATGACCTGTTCGTCACCAACGTGGAGCGTCTGGCCACCGGTATCGAGAAGAAGGTGGGCAACGCCATTCTCATCAAGGTCAACCAGATCGGCACCCTGACCGAGACGCTGGACGCCATCCAGATGGCCAACCGGGCCGGTTACACCGCCATCGTGTCTCACCGCTCCGGTGAGACCGAGGACGCCACCATCGCCGACATCGCTGTGGCCCTGAACGCCGGCCAGATTAAGACCGGCGCCCCCAGCCGCACCGACCGCGTGGCCAAGTACAACCAGCTGCTCCGCATCGAGGAGGAACTGGGCGACGTGGCCCAGTACCCCGGCATGAAAGCCTTCTTCAACCTGAAGTAAGTTTCCTAATCTTGCAGCAGAGCCGCCCGATCGGGCGGCTTTGCTTTTTTCCCGTCGCCCAGTTCCTCGGGGCCCATCGCAGTAGGAAAAAGACCCTCTTGCTGCTGCCCGCAGGCGGGACCCAGACCGAAGCCAAGCGCCAGCGGACCTGATGAGGGAAAAAAGAGCGAGAAAGGGAAGCGAGGGACGCCTGTGAAGGTGCTTGGGATGGAATGGACTTTGCGGCGGCAAGGCAAGTGCCCTTCGACCCGAAGTGGGGCTCCAGGTTTTTGCCGCAGAGCTGCCTATCGGCCAGCTCTGCGGCAAAAACAGGAGAGGAGCCACAAGTGCGCCTTTAGATAGAGGATGTGAATACTAAAAGTATAAAAACAAAGAAAGATACAAAATGGATAGGATGACGGAGACATGCAAAAAAGAGGACGCCATAGGCGTCCTCTTTTTTTATATGGAGAGCGAAGTCAGTCCGCGCAGAGACCGGCGGTGATGATGGCCATGGAGTAGACTTCCTGGGCGTTGCAGCCGCGGGAGAGGTCGTTGATGGGAGCATTCAGGCCCTGCAGGATGGGGCCATACGCGTCGAAGGAACCCATGCGCTGGCAGATCTTATAGCCGATGTTGCCGGCATTGATGTCAGGGAAGATAAACGTGTTGGCGTGACCAGCAACAGAAGAGCCGGGGCACTTGGTATGGGCCACGCGGGGAGAAACAGCGGCGTCGAACTGCAGTTCGCCGTCCATCTCCAGATCGGGGCGCAGGGCCTTGGCCTTGGCACAGGCGTTGCGCATCTTATCCACGTCTTCGCCCTTGCCGGAGCCCAGAGTAGAATAGCTCAGGAACGCGACCTTGGGATCGATGCCGAAGACCTTGGCGGTATCGGCGGTCTCCAGAGCGATCTCCACCAGCTCGTCCTCCGTGGGCTTGATGTTGATGGCGCAGTCGCCCATGGCCAGGACCTCACGGTCGCCTGTAGCGGAGGGCCGGACCAGGATGAAGCAGGAAGAGACGATTTTGCTGCCGGGCTTGGTCTTGATGAGCTGCAGCGCCGGACGGACCGTGTCGGCAGTGGAATAGGTGGCACCGCCCAGCAGAGCATCGGCATAGCCCATCTTCACCAGCATGGTCCCGAAGTAGTTGGCCTGCTTGAGCATCTCGCGGCACTGCTCTTCGGTCATCTTGCCCTTGCGCAGCTCCACCATGGTGGCGACCATCTTGTCCATATCTTCGAACGTCTCGGGATCGATGATCTCCGCACCGCGGATATTGAAGCCGATCTCCTCAGCGGCGGCCTGGACCTCACTGACCTTGCCCACCAGGACGGGAGTCAGGAACGTACCGGAAAGGAGGCGGGCAGACGCTTCCAGGATACGGGGATCCGTCCCCTCGGTAAAGACGATCTTGCGAGGATGCGCCTTCAGCTTGTTGATCAAAAACTCAAACATGCACGATTTCCTCCAATTGATAATAGGATGAAAGGTTTTACCGTCTTCATTATACACGACTGGAGGATGGGGTCAATTATAAAATAAAAACTGGGCAACAAAAATTTACGTATTTTTTCCGTCACATGTAGCAAATGTGCAAAAGGGACCGGAGACCGGTCCGGTCATCTTATGGGAAATCAGGCAAAAAGTCGAGGAACGGGCACTTTTCTGGCAAAATGGGCTTGACGCGGCCCGGGAAAAAGGGTATGATGTGAAACGGTAACAAAATGTAACTTTTCTGCTGATGGACTTCGGTCGATATCGAGGAGCACATATGAACGATGGATCGAAAAAAGTAGAACGGACCAGCGGGAAGGGCACACGCGGCGGCAAACGGCTGGCGAAGGGACCGCGGGAGCCGGAGGCACAGCGCCGCAGGAGCGCTGAGCAGACGGCGGAGGCGGCTCAGACTATGCCCCGCGGCCGTACTTCCCGGAGGGAGGAGCGGTCTCCGCTCGCTGCCACCTCCCACGCTGTGGAGCTGTCTCAAAAGGCGGCGAGCGCCGTCTCCACACAGGAGCGGCCGGCCTCCGGTCACCATGGCGCCCGCGCGGCCATCCCGGCCTGGGACCGTGAGCGATCTGCCGACCCTGCGGAGACACCGGCGGTGGACCTGATAGAACGGCTGAAGCGGAGCGCACAGCACTGGCAGGAGACCGAGGGGACGGATAGCCCGTTCCTGCGTTTGTACCGTCGGGCGCAGTCGGAGACGAAGCGTGCCCGCCGCCGGTGGCGGCACATCGCCCGGGAGAAACGCGCCAAGCGCTTCCCGGAGTCGGAACGACGCCTCATCCAGCTGCTGCTGTTTGGCTGGAGTATGCTGCCGGCGCTGAACAGCCACCTGCGGGAGATCCTCCAGGGCAGCCGGAAACGTTCGGATCAGCGGTCTGCCCGACTGCGGAGCTGGATCGACCGGTGGAGACTGCATCCGGTGGCGTTCTTGGCCACCGCCTGCGGACTTGCAGCTGTGGTGCTGCTGTGTTCCACATACACGTTCGGGACCACGGTCCTATATGACGGAGAAGTGGTAGCCACGGTCTCCTCACGGAGCGCTGCGGAGCAGGCCAGGACCGATCTGGAGGAGGTCACTGCCCGGACGCTGGGAGAGAGCTATACCATCGATGACACTCAGATCCAATATGATTCCGGCCTGCTGCTGCGGCAAGACGTGGTGGATGGTGAGACGTTCGAGGAGCAGCTCTCCGAAGAGATCGGCTTGGTGACTGCAGCGTATTGCCTGTACGTGGACGGCGAGCTCATCGGTGCGACGCCTTATGAAGGTGCCCTGGACGAATTGTTGGAGCAGATGAAGGCCTCCGCCACCAATGCGGACACCATCTCGATCTCCTTCGCAGAGGATGTGGAGATCGAATATGGCTATGTCCCCACAGAGAAGATCATGAACCTCGGTTACTTGGCGGAGACGCTCTACAGCACCAAGACCGCCGAAGTCACTTACGAGGTGAAGCAGGGAGACACCTGGTCTGAGATCGCAGAGGACCACGGCCTGACTTCCAAGGAGATGCTGGCCCTGAACCCGGGCTATGACATCGACAAGCTGCAGATCGGTGAAGTGCTGACCCTGTCGGAAGCGGTACCGTATCTGACCATGACGGTGGTCCAGCGGGAGCGGTATATCGATGATGTGCCCTTCGAGATCGAATATACCGACTCGGCCGACCTCTATAAGGGCGATTACAAGGTGATCTCCGCGGGCGAGTATGGCGCGGCGGATGTTGTGGCCAACGTCACATATGTGAATGGGACGGAGACGGAGCGGACGATCCTCTCGTCTGTGACGCTCAAAGAGCCGGTGACGGAGCAGCGGCTCCAGGGCACCAAGGAGCGTCCCACCTGGCTGCCTACCGGTACGTTCCGCTGGCCCATCACGGGCCGGATCACGTCCCGGTTCGGCGGACGTTCTTCGCCGGGAGGCATCGGCTCTACCAACCACAAGGGCATCGATATCGCCGGGCGTTACGGCACGCCGGTGTATGCGGCTGATGGCGGCACGGTGACTTACGCCGGCTGGATGGGCGGTTATGGATATCTGGTCCGCATCGACCACGGGAACGGCTATGAGACCTACTATGGCCATAACAGCAGCCTGACGGTCTCTGTGGGCGAACATGTGTACAAGGGCCAGCAGATCGCCCGGGTGGGTTCCACTGGAAACTCCACGGGCAACCACTGCCACTTCGAGGTCCGCTACAACGGTGTAGCCAGGAACCCGCTCAATTATCTGCCATGAGAAAAGAAGAGAAGACCGTCCCGGAAAATCCCGGGACGGTCTTCTCTTCTTTGGCCGACAGGCATCAAGCGCCGGCTTTCTCGCCACCTGTCACCCGCTGAGCGATATAGGGCTGGACTTCCTCGAAGGGGATGCCCAGCGCGATGGAGAGCTCGCTGTATAGCAAGCGCTCGGCCTGCTTCATGAACCGTTCATCCACCGCGCCCAGGCGGCGTTTGTGTGCCTGTGCCTGTTGCCGTTTGGCGTAGATGGACATGATCAGCACCAGGAGGGCCCGACGATCATACGAGCGCATCACAGATTGGTAGTGCTGGGACAGCGCCTGGAGCGTAGCATCGCAGAAGTTCTCTGTTTGGAGGCTGGGGATCAGGTCGATGAGCGCTTCCGCTTCCTCATGGGAGAGGATGGGCCGCATGGGCACCTTATCATTGTCTACAGGCGTATAGATGATGCCGTCCTGATAGAGCGGCTTGAGCAGATAATACTGCCGGCCGCAATCCGGACCTGTCCGCACGGGCTGGGTGATCTCCTCCACCCGGCACACGCCGGTATTGCCATATACGATCAGTTCTCCTGGCTGAAACATGTGTGTCCCTCCCTGGCCTTGGATAAAATTAGTATACCACATTTTTTGAAAATATGTAAGGAAAACATCAAAAAAACGGCAATGGATCATAGATGAACTCTGATTTCCTGCATGATCGAGCGGATCTTGTGCAGATATCCTGGCAGAGCGGGAGCCAAGAGAATTTGACTATATGACACAAAAATGATAAAATAAAAATTTAAAATCGATATTTATCCGCAAGAAGAATGCTTGAGATCGCTGCTGGGATGCGGTATACTGCATCTGTGACGAGAGAGCGGAAACGGGACGATGAGGAAAGGAAGGGGGAGGAAGGCGACGCGCAAGAGAGACGGTCGGCCTTGTCTGACGGAGAAGGAATACAACCTGATCTTAGAGAACAGCTGCGCAGATCTATTCGCCACAGATGGCCGCGGAAAGATCATCTATGCCAACGACGACTCTGTGAAAGTCCTACGCTGTCCGCTGGAAAAGCTGCTGGACATGGACATCTATCAGCTTCGTGAGCAGGGGTATGTCAGCTATTCCATGACGGATGAGGTCCTGCGGACCCGAAAACAAGCGATGGGGACGTATTTCAATATCGCCGGGCAGGAAGTGGCTTGTGTCAGTACGCCGATCTTCGATGAGAACGGGGACCTGTGCATGGTGGTCACTTACAGCCGCCGTTTAGATATCTTGGAGACGTTCCAAAGAGAGCTGCAGCAGGAAAAGGAGAAGCTCAAGGGGTATCGGGCGGCGATGGAGATGCGCGACTACCCCTATACCGAGAATCAGGTGGTGGCCAACGATCCTGTGACGCGCAAGGTGTTTTCCACGCTGGAGAGCCTGGCTCATATGGACAGCACCATCATGCTCTACGGAGAGTCCGGCGTTGGAAAAGAAGTGGCCGCCAATTTCATCCGGCGGCACAGCGCGCGCAAGGATGCCATCTTCATGCCGGTGAACTGTGCCGCCATCCCGGAGGAGCTCATCGAGGCTGAACTCTTCGGCTATGAGAAAGGGGCCTTTACCGGGGCCCTGAAAGAGGGGCGCGCGGGTCTTTTCGAGGTGGCCAACGGCGGGACCATCTTCATGGACGAAGTGGGCGAGCTGCCGCTCCCAGCCCAGGCAAAGCTCCTGCGGGTGCTGGAGAACGGCGAATTCCGCCGGGTGGGCGGGAACAAGACCCAAAAGACCAACGTACGGATCATCGCCGCTACCAACCGGGACCTGCGGAAGATGGTGGAGGAGAAGCTGTTCCGCAACGATCTTTATTACCGCCTGAACGTCGTGCCTGTGACGATCCCGCCTTTGCGGCAGCGGCCTCAGGACCTCTATGGCCTGGCCAACGTGTTCCTGGCCCAGTTCAACCGCAAGCACAGCAAGGCCCGGGTCTTCTCGGCCCAAGACATGGAGCACCTGCGTAGCTATCACTGGCCTGGGAATATCCGGGAGCTGCGCAATGCGGTCGAGCGTTTCGTGCTGATCGGCGAATTGCCATCCTGGGAGGCCGAGGCCAGCACACCCGGCCTGCGCAGCGGCGGCCGGGCGGTGGAACTGCCCGACCAGATCCGACCGTTGAAGACGGTCATGGAGGAATTGGAGGACGCCTATATCCAGCAGGTCCTGGAACAGAACGGAGGAGACGTGGAGCAGACGGCCGCCTGTCTCCAGATGAGCCGGTCCGGCCTTTATAAGAAATTGAAACGAGCCCGCGGGTCATCTTGATGATGTATCGCAAGCCAGTCTACAGATTTAGAATTTCTAAATCTGTAGACTGGCTTTCTATTTTTTTAGACGACCCTGCGCGGTTGGGTCAAAAAAGAGACAGAAAAATAGGACGTTTTTTGCATGATTCGACGAAGAAAGTTGGCACACTGGTTGCTATACCATAGACGAGCGCAGCCAGTGCGTCCATCATTTAGAATGGAGGAAGATATTATGAAAAAAAGACGTTCGATCGCGGCGGCCCTGGCATTGATCCTGAGCCTGGGCCTTTTGTCAGCTTGCGGCAGCCAGGAGGCCGGGGATACGCCTGCTGGCGATGATGCGGAGGAGACCTATCATATCCAGCTCGCCGGTTCCGTGGCGGAGGATCACCCGATCACCCTCGGCCTGTATAAGTTCGAGGAACTGTTGGAGGAGTCCTCTGGGGGCCGCATCCAAGTGGACGTGTATCCCAACGGTCAGCTGGGCTCGAACCGTGAATATTACGAGCAGTGCCAGCAGGGCAATATCCAGATGGCTGAGGGCGGTGCCGTGGTGCTGGCCAACTTCACTGACAAATTCAAGTTCATGCAGCTACCGTATCTCTTCAACAGCCGGGAATCTGTCCAGAATTTCTTGAACAGCGAAAGCGGAAAGGCGCTGACCCTGGAGATCGCGGAAGAGACTGGCATCTATCCTCTGGTGTTCTTCGAAAACGGATGGCAGGCGGTCAGCAACTCGGTCCGGGAAGTCCGGACGCCGGCGGATCTATCCGGACTGAAGATCCGCACCCAGGAGAACGACATCCTGCTGGAGGTCTACACGGAGATGGGCGCGAACCCCATGCCGATGGCGTTCTCAGAGCTGTTTACGGCCATGCAGCAAAAGACCGTCGATGGCCAGGTGAACCCTGCCCTGGTGGCCTCCACCGGAAACTATGACGAGGTGCAGGAATACATCAGTGACGTGAACGCCGTCTATGATGCGACTGCGATCTCCATCAACTATGATTTCTATCTGTCCCTGCCGGAAGACCTGCGCGCCGCTGTGGATCAGGCTGCCCAGGAGGCCTGCGCCTATCAGCTCCAGCTCTCCGCCGACGGCGAAGAAGCTGCCTTCCAGGAGTTGGAAGAGGGCGGCATGAAGATCACATACCTCACCGACGAAGAGCGGGCGGCGTTCCAGGAGGCCACTGCAGGCGTGTACGATTGGTTCGTGGCACAGGGCACGGAGCCTGAGCTGGACCGCTATCTGGAGGAGATCCAGGTCTGCAACGACAAATTCACCAATGGACAGCTGGAGGCGGTCACCGGCGCCGATAAGGGCTGATTACACTGCCGCGGCCTCTCGGGAGATCCCCGGGAGGCCGCATCAGAGAGGAGTGTTCGATCTATGGCAAAAGTGGACTACATCATCGACCGGATCCTGGACTTTTTTGAGACCACTGTCTGTGCGGTGCTATTTTTCATCACCTGCGCCATCATCTTTATCCAGGTGGTGTTCCGGGCCGTAGGGCTCCCGGTGGACTGGACAGAGGAGTGTGCCCGCTACCTGTGCATCTGGGTCATCTATCTGGCTGCCAGTAAGGGCGTGAAGAACGGGAACCACATGTCCGTGGACCTGCTGCCCATGCTCCTGAAGGGCCGGGCGCGGGTGGTACTATACATCATCGCCGACTTGATCTCCCTGACGTTTTTCTGCCTGCTCTGCTATGTCGGCATGCAGGTCCTGGCAGGCATGAACGCCCATCCGCAATATTCCGCAGCCAATGGAATCAATATGCAGTTTGCATACGCGGCTCCCTATGTGGGCGCTGCGATGATGATCATACGGGCCCTCCAGCGATTGGTGGTCCTGGTGAAACAATTGGTAGGCCTGGTCCCCATGGAAGAGACCGAAAGCGAAAAAATGATGAAGAAAGGAGAGGGCGCTGAATGAATGCAGGTTTGCTCCTCATCGGGACCTTTTTCGTCCTGTTGGTATTGAACGTCCCCATCGCCTGGTCCATCGGCATGTCGGTGGTCCTCTATATGGTCACGTCCAGCAGTTTCTCGCTGACCTATCTGGCACAGACGATGTTCACCGCGTGCGATTCCTTCACGCTCATGGCGATCCCGCTGTTCATCCTGGCGGGCGCGCTGATGGAGGGCGGCGGCCTGAGCCAGCGGCTCATCGGGTTCGCCGATTCTATGGTGGGCCATAAGCGGGGCGGTCTGGCGATCGTCACCGTGTTGGCCTGCATGTTCTTCGGGGCGATCTCTGGTTCGTCTGCGGCCACCGTGGCGACGATCGGTGTCATCATGGTGCCGTCCATGATCAAGCAGGGATATTCCAAAGGGTTCTCTTACGCGCTGATCGCGGCGGCTGGTGTCCTGGGCGTGCTGATCCCGCCCTCGATCCCCTTCGTGACATACGGCGTGGCCACCAATGCCTCCATCGCCACGATGTTCCTGGGCGGCTTCGGGCCTGGTATCCTGTGCGGCTGCCTGCTGATCTTCGTCTCGCAGATCATCTGCCGGAAGAATGGCTGGGAGGGCAATGGCCTGCAGTTCTCTTGGAAACGGGTGGCCAGCAGCTTCAGATCTGCCATCGGCGCACTGCTGGTACCGGTCATCATCCTGGGCGGCATCTACGGCAGCATCTTCACGCCCACAGAGGCGGCCGCTGTGGCAGTGGTCTACGCACTGATCGTGGGCTTCTTCATCTACCGCGAATTGACCTTCAAGAAACTGCTTGCCTCGCTCTCGTCCTCTGCGGTCACCACGTCCACCATCATGGTCATCGTGGGAACCGCCACAGCGCTGGCCCGGATGCTCACCCTGGAACGCATCCCCATGGAGCTGGCGGAGTTCATCGGCGGCCTTACGGACAGCCGTGTCCTGGTGCTCATCGCGATGAACATCTTCCTGCTGATGGTCGGCTGTGTGATGGACGGGACCCCGGCGATTTTGATCTTGGCGCCCATCCTGCAGCCCATCGCCGCTGACTATGGCGTGGATATCATCCACTTTGGCCTCATGATGTGCCTGAACGTGGCGATCGGCTTCTGCACGCCGCCGGTGGGCTTGAACCTGTTCGTGGCGACGTCCCTGGGCAATATCCAGTTCACCACGCTTTGCAAGCGGCTGGTCCCGTTCCTCATCGCGCTGGTCATCGGACTGGTGCTGGTGACGTATGTCCCCGTGATCTCTCTGGGGATCCCCTGGCTCTTCGGCTATGGAGCCTGAACGGGAGGAAACGACGATGGATTGGAAGAAGATCTACGCAGAGAGGATCGTCTCTGCACAGCAGGCGGTCAAATGTGTCAAGTCTGGGGATACGGTGGTCCTCCAGCAGGCCGCCGGAACGGCCATGTACCTTATGGACGCTTTGACAGACCGGGCAGACGAGCTGGAGGACGTCACAGTCATCGCCCATAACCTCTGGGAAGTTCCCCGTTTCCTGGAACCGCGATATGCCGGTACCTTCCGTCATGTGAGCCAGTTCCTGGACCGCGGTACTCGGCAGGCATACCGGGAGGGACGGGTGGATCCGCTGCCTGCATTTTATTTCCAGATGCCGAAGTACTACCGGGAACATCCTGCGGACGTGTTCTTCGTCATGCTGACGGAGCCGGACGAGGAGGGATACTGCAGCTATGCGCTCAACGCCGACTATTCCGTGGCCAATATGGAAGCGGCCAAGATCGTGGTGGCCCAGATCAATCCCTCCCTTCCCTGGACATATGGATCCAAGGTCTCCCTGGAGGAACTGGACTACATCGTGATCCATGACCAGCCGCTGCCAGAACTCACCAAGAGCAAGACCGGAGGAGTGGAGGAGCAGATCGCCGCGCATATCGTCCCTTACATCCAGGACGGAGCCTGCTTGCAGCTGGGGATCGGCGGCCTGCCGGACGCGATCTTGGGGTTCCTGAAGGACAAGAAGCATCTGGGCATCCACTCGGAAGTGCTCTCAGACGGCATCATCGACCTCTACCGCTCCGGCGCCATCGATAACAGCCAGAAAACGCTGGACAAAGGCAAGATCGTGGCCAATTTCCTCATCGGCACCAAGCGGCTCTTCGAGTTCGCCGATCACAACCCGGATCTGTTGGTGGTGCCGGTGGATTATACCAATGACCCATATATCATCGCACAAAACGACAATGTGGTGTCGATCAATTCCTGCTTGCAGGTAGACCTGCTGGGCCAGGTGAACGCAGACACCATCGGCGGAAAGCAGTACAGCGGCTGCGGCGGCCAGATCGATTTCGTCAGGGGCGCCCAGATGTCCAAGGGAGGGAAGTCCTTCATCACGCTGCCCTCCACGGCGAAGGGCGGCACGATCTCCCGTATCGTCCCGCATCTGGAGACGGGGACCCCAGTGACCACGTCTCGTTTCGATGTGCAGTATATCTGCACAGAGTATGGCGCTGTGGAGCTCTTCGGAAAGACGGTCAGCGAACGGGCGCAGGCGCTCATCAGCATCGCCCACCCGGATTTCCGGGAGGAGCTGCGCCGGCAGGCGGTGGAGGAGGGCCTCATCTGGTGAGGAGACGAGAGCAAAGAGCGGAAAGGTCGGATAACATATGAGAAACGTCTATATCGTCAACGGGAAACGCACGGCCATCGGGAAATTCCTGGGCAGCCTCTCCACCGTCAAGCCCGGCGATATGACCGCGCAGGTCATGCGGGCGGTGATGGAGGAGACCGGTGTGGATCCGGCAGCGATCGATGAGGTGTTCGTGGCGCACCAACATTCCGCCGGGCAGGGGCCATCGATCGCCCGGCGGGCGGAGCTGGAGGCAGGCATCCCCGTGGAGGTGCCTGCCACGACGATCAACATGCAGTGCGGGAGCGGGCTCAAAGCCACGATCTTAGCGTATGACGCCATCCAGGCCGGCAGCGACATCGTACTGGTCGGCGGCGTGGAGAACATGTCACAGGTACCCTATATCCTCACGAGCAAGGTCCGCAAAGGGACCAAGATGGGGCCCACTTCCGTGGATGTCCAAGATTCGCTGTATTGCGATGGCCTCATCGACCAATTCAACGGGTATCTCATGGGGATGACCGCGGAGAACGTGGCAGACAAAGAGCAGATCGGACGGGAAGAACAAGACGCCTTCGCCGTCCGCTCTCAGAAGCTGGCACAGCAGGCGGTGGAGTCCGGACGGTTCCGGGATGAGATCGTACCCATCCGGTATCGGGACCGAAAAGGGCGGGAGTTCCTCTTCGACACAGATGAGAGCTACACGCCCGGCACGAGCTATGAGACCCTGTCCAAGATGCGCACGGCGTTCAAGAGAGCCGACGAGGGGGGGACCGTCACGGCCGGGAACGCCTGCCAGCTCAACGATGGCGCTGCGGTCTTGCTGGTGGCCTCTGAGGAGGCGGTAGAAGCCAACGGATGGAGTCCCATGGCGCGGATTGTCTCTATGGCCACGGTGGGCATCGATCCATCCATCATGGGCCTGGGTCCGGTGCAGGCAGTCATCCAGACACTGGATCGGGCAGGCATGGATCTGCGGGACGTGGACCTCATCGAGCTCAATGAGGCCTTCGCGGCCCAATCTCTTGGATGTATCAAGGAGTGGTGCGCCCACTATCAGATGACCAAAGAGGAGATATTGGAAAAGACCAATGTCAACGGCGGCGCGATCGCTCTGGGCCACCCGGTGGCTGCCTCTGGGGCGCGGATCCTGGTGACGCTGATGCATGAACTGAAGAAACGGGACCTCACATGGGGTTTGGCCACCTTGTGTGTAGGCGGCGGTATGGGTACCGCTATGCTAATCGAACGGTGCAAGTGAGAGGAGCGGGGATAGAACCATGGAACTGAAGAAGATCGGGGTCGTAGGGGCTGGCATGATGGGCTCTGAGATCGCCCTGTGTTTTGCCATGAACGGCTATGAGACCATCCTGGGCGATATCAACCTGGAACTGGCAGAGAAGGGAAAAGCCAAGGGAGCGGCAGTCTTGGACCGGCGGATCGCCAAGGGACGGCTGGAGCCGGAACGGAAGGACGAGATATTGTCCCATGTGACGCCCACAGGCAATCTGGGCGACATGGCGGAGTGCGACCTCATCATTGAGGCCGTGTTGGAGGTACTGGAGGTCAAGACTGGCGTCTATAAGCAGCTGGACATGATCTGCAAGCCGGAGACCATCATCGCCAGCAACACCTCCAGCATGTCCATCACGAAGTTGGCCGCAGCGGTAGGCCCGGAGCGCGCCTTTATCGGAACACATTTCAATTCACCGGCCAGCGTCATGAAGCTGGTGGAAGTGATCCCAGCGCTGCAGACGAAGGAGGAGACGGTGGGAGCGGTATTCGATCTGCTGCGGGCGATCGGAAAAGAACCTGTGCGGGTGAAGGACGTGGTGGGCTTCGCCCTCAACCGGATGTTCCACGCCTTCTATCTGGAGGCATGCCGCTTGGTAGAAGAGGGCGTATGCACCGTGGAGGATGTGGATAAGATCTGCCTCTACGGTCTGGGACATCCCATGGGCGTCTTCAAGCTGATCGACCAGACGGGCCATGATCTGAATATGAACGTGGACCAGATCCTCTTCGAAGCGTATGGGGATCGCTTCCGTCCCTCTCCCCAGATCCAGCGCCTGCGGGACGCGGGCCGGCTGGGCAAGAAGTCCGGAAGGGGCTTTTATGAATACAACAAGTGACTGGATAGCCCGGACTAGGCACATGTCCGGCGGCGTGGTATCATCGTCTGGAGGGAAGGAGGTCTTTGGATGGAGGCAAAAATGATCGCCATGCCCTCCCGGTATATCCAGGGAGAGGGCGTGCTGCAGCGCTTGCCGGCACTGCTGGCGGAGCGGAGCATCCGCCGGCCGCTGCTGCTGTGGGGGGCAAGGACCCGGAAGTCCGTCCAGGCACAGCTGCTGCCGCATCTGGAGGAGGCGGGGATGACGGCAGAGGAGTATCTCCTCACCGGCCAATGCTCGCGGGAAGAGTGTGCCCGGGTCGTGGCGGCTCTGGAGCGGGCAGGCGCCGACGCCGTGGTGGGCCTGGGCGGTGGCAAGGCGCTGGACTTGAGCAAGGGCGTGGCCCATCAGGCCGGCGTGCCTGACATCGTCGTGCCCACCGCCCTATCCAGCGATGCGCCGGTCTCTGCGTGCACAGTGTGGTACCGGGAGGACGGCAGCTTCAGCGATACGGAGGGCTGGCCCACCGGTCCGGATATCGTGGTGGTGGACACTGGGGTATGCATCCAGGCACCGCTGCGCATGTTCCTGGCGGGTATCGCGGACGCGCTGGCCACCTATCTGGAAGCTGAGCCCAGCTATCGCGCACATATGCCCACGCGGCTCCAATACCTGCCGACCTGTACGGCCCGGATGATGGCGCGGCTCTGTTATGAGATCATCCGGGCGGACGCGCCCGCGGCTGTCCTGGCGGCGAAGACCGGCGTGGTCACGCCAGCTTATGAACGGGTGGCAGAGGCCAGCATCCTCCTCTCCGGCGTGGGCTGGGAGAGCTGCGGGACGGCGGCGGCCCACGTGCTGGGTACCCGTCTGGCGGATATCCCCCAACTCCATCCGGTCATGCATGGGGAGAAAGTCGCCTTCGGCATCGTGACGCAGCTGCTGCTGGATCCGGAGACCGATATGGCGGATGCGGCGGAACTGGTGGACTTCATGCTGGAACTGGGACTGCCTGTCACCATGGAGGAGATCTGCCTGGATCAGGTGAGCGAAACGGACCTTCTGGCTTGGTGCCAGCGGCAATGTGTCCCCGGCAGCCGGCTGGACTGCATCGCGCCTGGTATCACGGCCAGGGAGCTCCTTCAAGCCATCTACAGCGCTTCTGCCTTCGGCAGGAGCCGAAAAGAGCGCCGCCGGAGCGGCACATGAAGAGCAGGGAAGACCGCCCCGCGGGGACGTTTATGTCCCCGCGGGGCGGTCTTTTCAAATGGGAGTATGGTGGAAGAGAAGACAGAAGGGCATCGTATGGGACGGGAGTTCAGCTCTGGAGATCTGACAGATGCAGGAAAAGGGCGGAGAGCCACTTGGTACGCTCATACAGGGACTCTACGACTGCGTATTCTTCATCGGTATGGTTATGCTCTCCGCGCACACCGAACGAACAGAGCGTCGGGACACCGGCCATGGTCAGGTAGGAGGCGTCGGAGACACCGCCCAGGACGATCTTTCCGGGAGAGCCGTAGCCATAGGCCTCGGAGACTTCCTTGGCCAGCTCGTATAGCTCCATCACCCCTGGGATGGTCTCGAAAGCAGGCATGGCGACCCGGTAAGAGCACTGGGTGGACGTGCCATCGATGTAAGTCTTGGCGCAGATCGCCTGGGCGGCAGCAACGGTCTTCTCAAGTTCGGCTTGCCGCAGGAACCGCATATCCACATGCAGATCGCACCGGCCGGGGACCGCGTTGGCGACGGTCCCGCCTTGGATCACGCCGCAGTTGACGGTGCTGCCCCTCTCCAGGTCTGTGAGTGCCTCCAGCTCCAGGACCTTGTGGCACATCTCCGCGATCGCGTTCCGTCCGGCAGCAAAGTCGTTGCCGGCATGGGCCGCGACGCCGGTGACAGAGACGTGGAAACTGACGCGAGCGCTCCGCCCCACACACAGGTCGTTGTTGATGCGGCCGGTCTCCATGTTGAAGGCGCAAAGACAGCCGGAGGCTTCGCTCATGATGACCTCACCGGCACGATCGTTGTGCGCGTGACAGGACTCCTCGTCCGAAACGAAGCAGATCTTGATGGGCCGCTCCTGGAACCCGATGGAAGAAAGTGCCTTGATGACGTATAGAGCGATGACGATACCGCCCTTCATGTCCAATACACCGGGGCCGCGTGCCCGACCTTCCTCGATACGGAAAGGCGCGGGGCCATATTTGCCGCTGGGCAAGATGGTGTCATAGTGGCCGCAGAAGAGCACTGGCTTGCCGGGAAGATCGGCTCCCCAGATGCCGGTGAGATAATCCTGGGCTCCGTCACCCATGGGAAGGAGACGGCAGTCCACTCCGGCGGCCTCAAAAGCCGATCTGAGGCGCTCCGCCACCAGTCGGAGAGCGTCCAGCTCTTCTGAGCGGCCCTCCAGGTCTACAATCTCACGCCAGAGTGCCAGCATCTCTTCACGATGCGCATCCACATAGGCCTCGATCGCATGCTTGTGTGTCACATCCATAAATTCCTCCTTTCCCCCGCGCTGCGCGAGGGAAGAATCCTCCAAAAATGCGCTGCGGTGATGACCGGCAGGAGCGCCGCACCGCGGCAGAGATAGCGTTTAGGTCTCAGACGATTTCTTGCGTGCGGCGACAAAGAACATCCGGGAGATCAGGATGCCGCAGAGAACGACCAGCAGCGTCAAGATCCCGCTGTTGATGCCGAGCTTCGAGCCGAAGAACAAGATCGCCATGGCGGCTGCAAGGGTGAGGATGCCGGCCTTGAGATTTTTCCGGGCGTTATCTACGAAGATGGCCCCAAACAGAGAAGGCAGGATGTACGAGAAGGAATTGGTCACGCTCTCCGGCAGCAGCGGGATGATCCAGGAACCGATCAGGACGAAAATGGTGATCATCGAGGCGGACACGAGCACAGAGCAGGCCACGCCGATGGTGCCGACCACATCGCCCTCATGGGTGCCGGGCTCGACTCCGGCCACTTTCTGCGCCATCGCGGCGGCCGGCATACGGATGTCGCCGCAGCTTCCGGCCAGCCAGCCGATATAGGAGCCTGCGGCTCCCATGGTGGGATAGTAGGCGATGGGCTGGATGATCCAGGTGATGCCGTAGCTTGCAGCCACGACGCCCCATATCTGGAGGATGACGGACAGAGTGGGCATCACGTCATAATGCATACCGACATAGATGGCGGGGATAAAGTTGGCGATGATGGCAAGGCCCATGGTGATGCGGCCGTTCCGGATGACTTTTTTATCGTATGACATGGATAGAAACCTTCCTTTCCCGAACGTTCACTGACCAAACACGAGCTGCGTCACGAACATACCAAAGAGCAGGGACAAGCCCAATGCCAGCTCCTGGAGACGCTGGTGCTTTTTGAAAGCAGTGGACAAGAGCAGCATCATCCCGCCGCCCGCCGCTGCGGCCACCCAGCGAGTGGCATCGAACGTATAGAGCTGATTGGACAGCAGATAGCCGAACATGCCCATCGTGGCCGCGCCCATCAGCGTCTTGATCCACTTGGGGTCATACTTGGTATCCATCCACACCACCACACGGTTCATGCGATGGACCAGAAGGAATACCAGGATCAGCCAGCCAAAGTTATTGAGGGCCATGCCCCAGAGCGAATAGGAGAATGCTTCCAGGCCAAAGCTCTCGGCACCCACTTCGGCGCCTGCCAGGTCTGCCATCAGGGACACCACGCCCAGCTCCGTCCGGGCGGCGCCCACGTCACAAAGACGCATCCAAGTGGTGGGAGCACCGATCACAGCGATCAGAGCCAGGACGGAGACCACAGGAGCCAGAGAAGGCCCCAGAGACGTGATGCAGGCAGAACGGACACTGGCGACGCGGCGCGGCTTGTCGATGCCCAAACGATCGGCTTCTTTCAAGGAATTGCGCAGGAATACGATGGCTTGTGAGACTGATGCGATGACCATCAGGCCCGAGAGGACCCAAAGAATCGGACTGTTGATGATCTCATTGATATCCATGCTGTTCCCTCCATTTTTTGATCTGACTCAGCTATTTCTCGAGATCACGCGAGCATTTGCGCGGTGAACATCCCGGCCAACATGGAGACTCCAAGGGAGATCTCCTGCAGGATCTGACTTTTTTTGCACAATTGGGTCAATAGCAGCATACAGCAGCCAGAGACCGCTGCGGCGATATAAAAGAGATAGTCCTGACCGATAAGCTGGTTTCCCAGCAGATAACAGAAAAGACTGGTGACCGCCGTACTCATCAGGACCTTGATCCACTTTGGATCATAACGCTGGTAGAGCGTGCTGGAGATCCGTTCCATCCGGTGGTTCAGGAAAAAGACGACCAGCATCCAGCCGGCTCCATTCAATGCGCAGGCCCACAATGCGCAGCTCCAAGCGGGGAGGCCGATGTTGCTGCCCAGCGTTTCCACACCGGCAAAGGAGGCGCCGATGGCGATGGTGGCAAGCTCGGTCCTGGCGGCGCCGATGTTGTTCAGGTTCAGCCAGGCATTGGGGGCACCTACGATAGAGATCATGCTCATGGCGATGATGACCGGGGACAGAGAAGGCCCGACTGCAGTGATACAGGCGGCACGGACCGCAGAATGCCGACGGGCAGGACTGATCTGCAGGCGGGCGGATTCCTGCAGGGCATTCTTCAAGAAGATACAGGATTGGATCACGATGATCCCGATGGCGATCCCGCAAACTGCCCAGATATCCGGACCATTGATGATCTGCTGGAATCGATGTTCGTTCATTCACATACTCTCCCGTTCGCTGGCTTGATGTTCCCAAGGGAAGACGCGGCCGCGCCTGTCCCTGCTGCGGCGGATGACCCGCCACTCCCTCTACACGACACTCCCTTCTGTCGATTTTCACAGTGCGCACCTGCTTTGATGTACATCTCTTTAGTAGATATACTACATACGGACGCTTTGCCGGAAAATGTCTAAAATTCGGCCAAAAAAGCCTCCCCTTGTGGGGGAGGCTCCGTGTCCCTGTGCGTGGGAGACCGGTAGATAAAATAGGATGCAGACAGTCACTTGAGGAGAAAAACCTGCATGATCCGTGCAGGACGGCCCCGCTCGCCAAACACCTCCTGACCAACAGCTGCCGCATATCCCTGGGCTTCTAACCGCTCCAAGATACGATCCGCGCTGCGGCGGCTGATGCCAAGGCCTTCCGCCAGTTGGCGGGCAGTGAACCGGTCGTCCTGGCGGCGACATGTGAGCTCTGCGATACGGGCGATCGTATTGGCACTCAGATGGGTCCGCTGGGCGGCCTCCTGCCACTGCTCCGAGGCGGTCGCTTTGACGTCCGGTGCAGTGCCGCCTGGACGGATATAGAGAGACGTGCCGTCGCTGAATTGGAGCACAGCGCCGCTCTTGCGCCGCTGGATAGACCTGCGCAGAGCGACGAGGGACAGCCGCCTGGCCTCTGCCGCCGTCTTGCTGCAGCCTACGCCGATGGAGACGCAGTAAGGGAACTCTTTGACCAGCTGATCGAGCAGAGCGAGACGCTGATAAGAGCCTGTTTGGGATTCCAAAAGCTCTTTGGTAGAAAAAAGGACATATTCGCCCGGTCCTTGCTCCAAGACTGTACCTCGGATCAGCTCTGCATAACGGTAGACTTGCCTGGCGATGTGGAGACGATCCATAGAGAAGGAATATTCGCTTGGAGCAAAAGCGGAAGACTCTACCGGTAGGCTGACGTCCACAGCTAAGACTGCGAATTGGTCCAGGCCGCCCTGCGTAGCGACCACTAATTTTTGGCCAAACGCCACCTGCTCGCGGATGGTGTCGATGGTAGGATGAGCGAAGATGTAAGGGACGTGATATCGCTCCATCATGTTGGCCACAGTGGTCAGCCTTGTGATGCAGCCGCTGACGAGCCCTTTGGACAAACAGTCCCGATGGAAGTCCAGGACCAATTTGTTGTAATCCGGCGAACGGGGGTGGTGCGTATAATACTGGATGCGCAGCTTGTCCTCAGGATAGCCCAGTTCATGATAGGCTTCCAGGAGCATGCTGTACTCATAGGTATCGAAACTCAGGCGGGTGATGTCCCATCCACGCTTGAGCGCCAACAGCAGAGCGCGGTAGATCGCGCTTCCTTCTCTGGGCAGGTAGAGCCAGATGGTCTCCTGGCGGAGGCAGCTCTGGGCATAATAAAAAGAGGCGGAACCCGCGAAGATCACCGCGTCATATTCGTGCTGATGATCCTGGAGCAGGCCCGGCGCTTCCTTGTAATCGCTGTAAAAGAGATACTGTACATCTATTTCGGGGTGGTCCCGCTGAAAAACCGTTTGAAATCGCTGGAAGTAGATGTCGGATTGTGTTTTTGGCAAGACGATGGCCATACGCATATGATCGATCACCTCCTGCTTGCAGATCGGGGAAATGCCAGATGGGGCTTATACGCAGTGGGGAGATAAAAAGGCGCCGCCCGATTTACGGGCGGCTGAGCCTATCTGTTGCAACACCGCCGGCCTGGGCAGAGAACGATGCTGATGGATGATGTAAAGGAGCGTCCGCCCCGGCGACTGTGCGGTTCAGCGGTAAGAGACCACCCGCAGGCCGTACGACTCCGCTTTTTTCGTCCAGGCATCCAGCTGCTCGGCCGTGGGGATGCCAAAATCCTCGCTGGGCAGATCCATGCCCAGTTCTTTGTACTTGGCCTCACCATAGCGGTGATAGGGGAGGAACTCCAGATCGACGTCCAGATGGTTGTCCCGCAGGAAGGCGAACGCGCCCTCCATGGCGGCAGCGTCACAGTTGACGCCCACGATCGCGGGGATGCGCACCACCATGGGCACGCCCAGGCCTGCGGTCTTGATGATGTTCTCCAGGATGAGCCGGTTATCCACGCCGGTGAAGGCCCGGTGCTTCTCCGGGTCGATGTGCTTGAGGTCCATGAAGATGAGGTCCATCTTCCGCAGGGTGGGCTCCAGCTCCTGGAAATCGAACTGCCCGCAGGTCTCGATGGCCAAAGAGAACCCTTCATCATAAAGGGCGTCCACGAGCTCTTTGAGGAACGCGGGCTGTGCGGTGGCCTCCCCGCCGGAGAATGTGACGCCGCCGCCGGACCAGCGGTAGAAGATGGCCTGCCGCCGCAATTCCTTCAGGACCTCTTCCGTCTCCATCCAATGGGTCATGGGATTGCAGGCGCTCTGTCCCTCTGGATTGGCGCACCAGGCACAGCGCAGCGGGCAGCCTGCCATGAAGACGATGGTACGGATGCCTTCGCCGTCGTTGACGGAAAAATTTTGCAGCTGCATGATATAGCCGCCCATATGCTCTGACCTCCTATGACGTTCAGGGATAGCGGATGGAACGATCGCGGCACCGTAGAGCGCCGCGCGCGGGAGAGGCGTGGGACCGAACGAGCAGTCCGGCCCCACGCCAGCTCACATGTGCCGATGTGATAGACGATCGGATCAGAACCCGCCGTGCTCCGTACGGGCGATGATAGCGTCCTGCATGGACTTGGACAGGTTCACGAACTGCGTAGAATACCCCGCCACGCGGACCAGCAGATCCTTGTAGTTCTCCGGGTGCTTCTGCGCGTCCCGAAGGACTTCAGAGGAGATGCAGTTGAACTGCACGTGGAAACCGCCCAGGGAGAACAGGGTCTGGACCATAGCGCCCAGGTTGGCCTGGCCCCGCTTGGTGGCCACCAGGTTGTGGTCGAGGCGCAGGTTCAGCAGCGTACCGCCGGAGTGGAGCTCCTGGTTCACCTTCGCGGTGGAGCGCATGGCGGCCAGCGGCGTGGACTTGTCAGTGCCGACATAGGGAGAGACGCCCTCGCTGGAAGGCTCGCCGTTCTTGCGCCCGTCGGGCGTGGCGCCCAGGACACGGCCCATGGGGATATAGTTGGAGATGCCCATGAACGCCGTCAGGAAGGGAGAGCCGAAGATGTCCTTGTACTGGTGGATCTCGTTGTAGAAGTGGTTGGCGACTTCGATGGCGATGTCGTCCACATAGTCGTCGTCATTGCCGTATTTGGGGCAGGCCTGTGCTTTGGCGCGCAGATCGTCATACCCCTCCCAGTTGGCCTGGAGCGCTTTGACGAGAGTAGCCATATCGCAGACCTTCTCCTCGAACACCAGCTTCTTGATGACCGCCAGGGAGTTGGAGACCACAGCCAGGCCGATACCAGTGATGACGGGGCCGATGTTGTACTTGGCGCCGCCCTGGCTCAGATCCTTGCCGCATTCCATGCAGTGCTCGATGCAGGAGGACAGGAAGGGGCGGGGGATCATCTCCTTGTGGAGCCGCTGCGCTTCCACCGTGAGGATGATGGAGTGCCGGCACAGATTGTCGAACTGCTTGAAGAAGGCGTCCTTCACCTCTTCGTAGGAGGTGAACTGCTCGGCGGGCTTCTCGTCCAGGCCCATCTTCTCACCGGTCATCAGGCTGACGCCCTGGTTGAGCGCATACTCCAAAGCGGAGCCGAAGTTCATGTTGACGGCTGCGGTCCACTCGCCGGTCTTGCGGCTGTGAGGGACCACGCAGCCACAGTTGTTCCAATCCTTCGCGTCCTCCGGTTCATATCCGGCGTTGATCAGCATCTGATACCCCACACTGTCGCTGTGGATGGCGGGGAAGCCGGTGCCCTTGCTCACCAGGTGGGTCACGGCGTCCAGGAACTCCTTGGGGCAGTCGGCCTGCACCCGGACGGAGAGGCCCGGCTGATGGGTCTTGACCTCTTCGGTGGCCTTCATGGCCATATAGGTGATGGGATTGGTGCCGTCGTGGCCGTCCCGCTTCTTGCCGCCCACCGTCAGGTTCTGGAACTGGTTGTAGCCGGCGAAATAGTCTGCGGTGTTGGCGGAGATGGTCCACACCCATTCAGAGTACTTCAGCCACAGGGCGTCGATCAGCTCTTGGGCGAAGTCCTCGGTGATGTCGCCCTTTGCCAGATCCGCCTCGTAGTAAGGATCCATGTACTGGTCGAAGCGACCGGGGTTGAGAGACAGCGGGTTCTCGGACAGGATACCGCCGATCTGGGTGAACCACAGGAACTGGATCGCCTCGTAGAAGCTCTGGGGCGGATTCTCCGGCACGCGGCGGCAGTTGCGGGCGATGACGCGTAGCTCTTCCGCACGCTGGGGGTCGCTCTCCGCCGCGGCCATCTTCTCCGCCTCGTCGGCGTAGCGGTTGGCATAGCGGATGATGCCCTTGGAAGTCCAGATGATGGACTCGTAGAAATCTTTCTTGTCCTCGTCCTCGGGCTTGCTGATGTCCAGCTGGGCGATGTGCTCCTGGGCCTCCCGGATGATGCCGCCAAAGCCCTTCTTGAACAGGACGTCCTGATAGTCAGGCGTTACCTCACCGACGGCCTGGCGCCACTTGGAGTCGTTGTCGATGATACCGGTGTCCACACCGATGTGGCGGGTATCCTCCGGCAGACGGGCCAGGAACGCTTCTTCCAAGGATTTCCCCTTCCAATAGGGGAAGATGTTCTCACGGACGAACTTGCGCTGCTCGTCGGTCATGATGTAGGGGTCCTGGGGACGAGTGGCGAAATTGTCCATCTCCCGGTCCACCCACATCCAGGAGAACTCGGGGGTCAGGATGCCGCACTTGCGGAATTCGCCGATGGCGCCCACGACCAGCTCGCCCTCGAAGATATGGACGCCCAGCTGATCGCAGCAGTCATAGAATGCCCGTGCGCTGCGGATGCAGACGGGCAGGCCCTCCGTCTTCTTGTAGGACTCGGTCCAGATCAGGGCACGCTCATAGGAGATCTCTGGTTTGGAGTTCACATAATTCTGGCGGATCTTTTCGATGCGGTCGGTGATCACGAATATCCACTCCTTCTATCTTGATAATGTTCTTTATCATGGGGCCATGCCCATGGGACGGACTTGCTATCTTGCACTAGACGTACGTTATGGCGCACATCCTACAGCTAAAGTAACACACCCGATGCGCAATGTCAATATGAGAGACCAAAGTTAAAAAAATTCAACGATCTGTCGCTTTTTTCGGCACGATCTTGTACATTTATACGCAAGGACGCCCGCACAGAGCGGATAGACGAGGAAAAGGGCATCCACAGCACGCGGCCATGGATGCCCCTCGGCTCATTTCAGATAGTCGACGGCGGTCTGGACATGGAGCGCAGTGCCGTGCCAGAGGATGTCCTCGTCCACCTGGAAGGTGGGGCTGTGGACGGAGTAGTGGGTCTCGGGATCCTCGCTGGAGATGTTCAGGAAGGCGAACGCGCCGGGGGCGAGCTCCTGATAATATGCGAAATCCTCGTTGCCCATGGAGGTCTGCACGTCCTGCTGGACGAACTCATCGCCCAGGACCTCACGGGCGGCCTGAGAGGCGAGCGCCGTGAAAGCGGGATCGTTCATGACAGGAGGCGTGCCGTCCACCCAGTCCACGCGGCCTTCGCACCGCATGGCGGCGGAGACGCCCTCGACCACCTCGGTGATCCGCTTCATATAGAAAGCTTGGGTCTCCGGGCTGGTGGTGCGGATGGTGCCCTGCATGTACGCCTGATCGGGGATGATGTTCCAGGCGGAGCCGGCGTGGACCTGGCAGATGGACAGGACGCGGGGCTCGTCACCGGGCAGCTCACGGCTGGTGATGTTCTGGAGGGCGGAGAGGACCTGCGCGGCGCAGGCGATGGGATCGCGGCCCAGGGCGGGCTGAGAGCCATGGCTGCCCTCACCCTTGATGTAGATGTCGAACTTGTTGCCGGAGGCCATCATGCAGCCGGGCCGCACCACGACGGTGCCGGGCTTATACTGCGGCAGAGGCCACACATGCATGCCCATGCAGGCGGTGACCTTGGGATTTTCCATAAAGCCGCCCTGGATCACCATCTTGGCACCGGTGATGATCTCCTCGCCGGACTGGAAGAACAGCTTGACAGAGCCGTTGAGCTGGTCTTTGATCTGGGAGAGCACTTTGGCAGCGCCCAACAGCATGGCACAGTGGTTGTCGTGACCGCAGGCGTGCATCTGGTCCGCGTGCTGGGACTTATAGGGCACATCCAACTTCTCTGTGACAGGGAGCGCGTCCACATCGGCCCGCAGCATGAGGACCTTATCGGTGTTCTTGCCCTCGATGAACGCTACGACACTGGTATCCTGGACGCCATCGTGCACGACCGTATTGCTCTGATAGGGGACCCCCATCTTGTCGAGCTCGGCACAGATAAGATCGTGTGTCTTGGGATTATGGATGCCAAGTTCGGGGATCTGGTGCAGCTGCCGCCGCATTTCGATGACATAATCCTTGACTGCCATGCACTGTTCACGAATCGTTGCCATTCCGATATACCTTCTTTCTTCATATTCCGGACCGATGATTGGATGTTGGTGCGCAAGAGGCTGTACGCTATAACGGCCTCATTCTCATCATATCACATTTGACGGAAAGGTCAATTCGTTTTCGGTGGAATGAAGCCTTTTTGTATATCTCTCCATATTTGCATCCAATGATTTATACAGATCACCTAGCAGGTCTCTGCCGGGGACCATCTGGGGGCAAAAAGAACGTTATATTGCCCTAAATGAGGCGGATAACATCCGCTCTGACCGCTGTGGAGGCGGAAAAGGGACCCAGGGGGATCGACGGGTCCCAGTTGTAAAACCAAAACTCCCATAGTATAATCAAAGGAAGGGCAGACGGATCGAATAGAATAAAGGGGCTTTACCGATGACATCCTTTGAGAATGCGATGGACATGAACCTCGTGATCGCGGACAATTTGAAGACTTTACGCAAGGACATGCACCTGAGCCTGGGCGAAGTGGCAGAGCGCACGGGCGTGAGCAAGAGCATGCTGGGCCAGATCGAGCGGGGCGAATCCAGCCCGACCATCTCCACCCTCTGGAAGATTGCCACGGGGCTACAGGTCCCTTTCACATCGCTGATGGAACGCGCGGAACAGGGCATCCGCATCATCAGCGAGGCGGAGATGCGGCCTGTCGTCAGCGACCACGGTCATTTCCGGCTCTATCCCGTCATCCGGGCCCAGAAGGGCCGCAGCTTCGAGATCGTGGACCTGGAGCTGGATGCGGGGGCGATGTCAGAGAGCCGGCCCCATGCGGAGGGGACGGAAGAGTTCGTGTTGGTCTACCAGGGCGCTCTGGAGATCCAGCTGGGAGACGATCACGACGAGCGCTATACAGTCCCCCAGGGCTCGGTGGTCCATTACCGGGCCGATCAGGGACATACGTACCGGAACGTGTCCAACGGGATCACCCGCGCGGCCATGGTCATCAATTATCCCCATCCGAAGCCGCCGGCGGAGCTCGTCTGAGCTGACTGGTCAAGCAGCCCCGCTGTATGGATATGGGCGCTGTCTGCCCGATATGACGGGATCTTGTGGGGCCCGCTGGACAAACGGCGGGCCGCACCGTGCTCTGCTGCGGAGAGGTCTGCCCCGCCGCCGGAGCGGGAGCGAGGAAAGCGAACAGCCTGGGGCACGAGCGCCCCAGGCTGCTGTTATGCTGCACGTTCCACGGCCGCGCTCACAGGATATCCATCAGCCGCTGGCCCATCTTCTCGATGAGCGGTACGACCAGCGCATTGCCCATGATGAAATACCGCTGGCGCTCTGGCATCCCGGTGTCAGTCCATCCTTCGGGGAAACCGTTGATCCGTTCGCACTCCTCCGGCGTCAGCCGGCGGAGACGGCCCGTCTTGGGATCGACGATCACATGGGAGCTGCGGTTGGTGGTGCCCTCGCTGGTCAACATGGTCCTGGCCGGCCGGTCCAGCGGATCCGGGAAGGGGATCGTGCCCTCTGTGAACGTATACTGGAAGCCTGAGCGGGAGGTCCGTGAGATCTTCTTCGCGCCCTTGAGATAGGTCCATTTGGACATATCCGCCGCAGAGATGAAATAGCGCTCATCCACGTCTCCGTCAATCACAGCCTCCCGCAGCAGCCGCTCGGTACGGCCAGCGGCGGGGTCCAGATAGTCGGGGATCAGTTCCAGGGAGAGACCCGTTCCGCCGCACATCACGCCGCTGTTGTAGAAGGAGGCTTTGAACTGTTCTGACACTTCCACTAAGTCCGGATATCCCGACAAGTCCAGGCGGGTCTCCTTGCCCGGGACAGACGCGGCCTGGACCGGGAAGGCCTTGGCGAAGAAGCCATCCTGGGTGAGCCAGGCGGCACTGTCCTTGGCGGCGTTCCGCTGCATCTGCCGGTAAAAGGGCGTGGACCGGTGGCAGGCGAAGAGGAAGGTCCTCCGACGGCGCTGGATGTTGCCGTAGTCGGCGGCGTTGATGACACGCCACTCCACGGCGTAGCCGCTGTCAGACAGACACTTGAGGATGATGCCGAAGTCCCGTCCCCGCTGCTTGGCGGGAGATTTCAACAGCCGGTCCACGTTCTCCAGCAGGACATAGCTGGGCTGACGGGAGCGGATGACCGCGTCGATGGACCACCATAGCACGCCCTTCTTGCCCTCGATGCCCTTGGCACCGGTGCTGGCCACGGAGTAATCCTGGCAGGGGAAGCCGCCCACCAGCAGATCGTGCTCGGGCACCTGCTCCAGCACGGTGGCGATGTCCGCATTGACACAGGGGACCTTTTCGCCGAACTGCTGCACATAGCATTTATAGGCCCACTGGCCTGTCTGGCCAGGCTCCCATTGATTGGCCCAGACGGTCTGGAAGCACGCCTTGGAACAGCGCTCTAAGCCGACGCGGAACCCACCCACGCCGGCGAAAAGTTCAACAACACGAACTTTTTTGTGTCCTGTCACTTTCACTCCACCTTGCTTTTTGCTATAATCGAAACCAGTATACCATAGTTCTCCCCGGAGTTGAAGCCCTGATTTGAGCGAGCGGCCGCTGATATGGCGGGCAGCCTGCCTGGGGCCGTACGGGAAAGCCGGGGATATGCCCGGCAGGACGACTGGCCGCAGAGGACTTGCGAGATAGGAGAGATGCCGATGATCCGGTTGAAGATCGCAGAGGAGAGTTTTTTCAACAATGGGGCGCTGCTGCTGCCAGCGCTCAAGGACGCGGCCGGTGCCCCGGTGGAGGACGGCATCCGCCGGTGGCTGGAGCAGCCGTATGACCTCACGTTCGTCGCGCGGAAAAAAGGTCCCGGTATCGACGCCAAGAGCCTGAACCGGGAGCTGCGGGGGAAAGCCGCGGACGCGCTCGCCGGGATCCATGGGGAGACCCATGTGGAATATGGGACCTTTTTCCATAACGGCGTCAACGGCTTCGACTTCTCCCTCTATGATGAGACGTATGCACTGGTGCAGCTGCGCAACGCGCTCATCGGCGCCCCCGGTGAACTCAACGGAGAGGAGAAGCTGCGGGGCCTGTACCAAAAAGCCGGTGAGGACCCGGCAGCCTGGCAATGGCGCATCCAGCGGATTGGAGGGGTGCCGGGTGAGCCGGTCCACTGCGATAAGACGCGGCTGACAGTGGTGGGCGAGCTCCAGTTTGGCAACTGGGCGTTGGTCAAGCACGACCTGCTGCGGCTCCTGAACGCCTCAGATACCGTCGCCATCGACTATTACATCTATATCACCGCCTGCGGCAGCTTGCTGGCCATGCTCAGCGATGGCGTCGTCTCCTACCAGAGCACGGTGGAGGCGATCCGGGAGAATCGCCGGCTCCTGAAGATCCCCATGTGGATCATCGGGCTGGACTGCGACATGGGATGAGACACCCGAAGTTCGAGACCACGCCGGAAGTATCGAAGCGGATGTCCCGCGTCCACTTGAAGGGCGGAGCGGCAGAGTCTGCCTTGGCCAAGGCGCTCTGGCACCAGGGCTTCCGCTACCGGCGCAATGACAAACGCCTGCCCGGATCCCCAGACATCGCGATTTGGAAACACCGGATCGCGGTCTTCGTGGATGGGGAATTCTGGCATGGATATGATTGGGAACACCGCAGGGAGACGCTGCGCCAAAACCGGGCGTATTGGCTGGAGAAGATCGAGGAGAACATCGCACGGGACCGGAGGAACGACCAGCTCCTGCTCTACCAGGAGTGGATCCCGGTCCATTTCTGGGAAAAGGACGTGAAGCGCGACTTGGAGGGCTGCGTGGAGACGGTGGTGGAGCTGGCCATGGAGCGGACGATCCGGCGCTCTGCGGCGGCGCCCTTGACAGAGGGAGAAGAGGAACTGTGAAGGACGGCGGACCTGCCGGGAAGAGACGGAGCGAGGCGAGAGCGCTGCATCTGGAGAGCCAGATGCAGCGCTCATCTTTTTGATGGGGCTCCGTTCCGCCTGCGATACAGGATGGATATCCTCTGCGGCCCCGACATATCATATTATCATATAGAGTGGATCCCACACGTCTCCCGATGCGGGACACGCCCTGCACACGGCCGCTGCGCCGAAGTCATTGGAAGATGGCCTGGGAGATGTCGATCGCCTGTCCGCAGCGGTTGTCGATATCCGTGTCGTTGCCGGAGAACCGAGAGCCCTGGAAGTCCAGCATCACGTCTGTGGAGACGCGCTCGAGCAGCACGGCAGTGCCGTTATCCAAGAAGGTGTTCCCATCGAATTTGGTGTGGGAGACGCTGCCGTCATCACTGTTGAAGTGGAAGGCCACCTCGTTGTCCTCGAACCAGCAGTCGGTCACGTTCACCCAGGCATATCCATAGCCCAGGACGCCTGTGCGCCATCCGGTGAACCTGCATCCCTGTGCCCAGAACCGGGCGGAGGCAGACACGCCCACTCCCTCGCCGCTGCCTGCAAAGTCCAGGTCATGGAAATAGAGGATGGGACCGTCCTGGGCGGCCACCCGCACCGTCCCAGTGAAGGTCGTGCGCGTCGTCCCGTCAGAGGAACCGTAGAGATCCATGGGGCGGCCCTCGACGGTCAACCCGCCGCCGTAGACCACCGGAGGCAGATAGATCCGCACCTGTGTGGGCAGAGGGACTTCCTCCGTGATCTGATTGACCAGAGCCTGGAGCGCTTCGATGGTGTCCATCGGATGGTCCTGATAGTGGTATTCGATCACTTCGATGAGCTGGATCTCGATCGTCTGGCGGAGCTTGATGGTGTCGCCGTTGAGCATCTGGATGGTCCACAGCAGCTGTGCGCTCTCGTCCTGACCCGTGTAATCCACCAGCGAGACCAATGCGGCGTGGGGCGCGAAGTCCTTGGGCTCCGGCTGGGAACAGGTGATGGAACTAGGACCGTCGGCAGGGCCGACCACCTCTGTGCTGACGGAGCGCACCTTCTGCAGGAACATCTGCCCGGCATTCGCCCCGCTGCCCACATGGTTGATATACAGATGCACCGGAAAGCGGTACTGCTCGCCCGCGACGCCGCGCTGATGGCACGCGGGGACCGGCTGATAGCGGTCTTCTGCGTTAGCCAGTACCAGCTGGTAGCTGCCGTCCCGATCCGTATAGAACACCTCTCCATAGGCATCGTACGTGTTGGGAGCGAGTAGGACCGCGCCTGCTAAGACCGCGGCCAGTGCCAGGATCGCCGCCAGTCCCAGGCGCAGGAACTTCCCCTTTGGGCGGGGCGCCTCCAGGACCGTGCGCGGATGGATGTCTGTGGCGCAGTAAGGGCAGAAGGAAGCCTCTTCCGGCAGCGAGGCCCCGCAGTGCGGACAGGATCTCATGGGTCTGGTCATCATCTCTCAAAGTGCCTCCATCAGCCGCAGCGCATCCTTGTACCGGCGCTGAGGATTGACATGGGTGCAGCGGTCCACCACCCGGCCCAGCCGCCCCTTTGCCAGCTTCTTCGAGGGATGTTCGCCAGTGAGCATCACATTGATCAAGATCCCCGTGGAATAGATGTCCGTGCGGATATCGGACTGGGACAGGCCGTACTGTTCCGGCGCGGCGAAACCCGTCGTGCCCAGGATCTGGGTGTCGTTCTCGTGCTCTGGCTTGTGGAGGCGGGCGGCATCGAAATCGATGAGCACGGCCCCGCCGTCTCCTGCGCGCAGGAGGATGTTCTCCGGTTTCACGTCCCGGTGGACGGCGCCGATGGAGTGCAGCACCCACAGCGCTTGGCACACCTGGGAGACGATCTTGCGGGTCTCCTCCGGGGAAAAGAGCGCGTCCTGCAGCAGCAGGCCCATGGAGTCTCCCTCCACGAACTCCTCCAGCACCACGGCCGTGCCGTCCTGCTCGGCCACTTCGAATACAGTGGGCAGATAGGGGCAGGAGTGATCCAGCAGCTTCCGGTAGACCTCGGCGTTCCCGGTGAACTGGCGCAGGATGAACACTTTCCCCGTGGCTTTGTGCCGGATCAGCCGGACGCTGCCCCGGGGACCCTCCTTGATCAGCCGGATCTGCTCATACCGTTCTTGGAGTACTTGCAGCAGCCAGGTAAAGATCGTGATCGCCTCCCGCCTCTTTGTGGACTATGCACTGAGCATATTGTATCGCCCCGAAAAGCATTGTAGAATTACTATAAATGATTTTGACCTGGAAGTAAAGGGGGGAGATAGATGAGGGAAAAACCCACCAGTGATTTGGATCAGGAGCTGATGGAGGACGCTGACATCGACTCCTACATCCATGAAAATCAGGGACTTTTTTCCAATAAGACCATCGCGGAGCTGCTCACAGCGCTCTATGAGAAGAAAACGATCACCAAGGCGGCTCTGGCCAGGAAGGCTGGGATGAGCGAGGTCTATCTCCACCAGGTCTTCGCTGGCCGGAGGAACCCGTCGCGCGACCGCCTGCTCTGTCTTTGCATCGGCATGGGGGCTACGCTGGAGGAGACGCAGCAGCTGCTCAAAGAGGCGTCCTATGCCCAGGTCTATCCCAGGATCAAGCGGGACGCCATCATCATCCACGGCATCCTCCACCATGCGGAGCTGGATGCGATCAACGATAAGCTATATGCCGAAAACGAGCGGACGCTCTCCTGAGCGGCAGCTCGCGGCGTTCCGGCGCCGGAACAGGAAGAGGACCGTTCCCTACGGGGACGGTCCTCTGATCCCAGACTGTATGACAGGGAGGCGATGGATTGCATAAGCGACGTCCCAAGAAGGGGCGGCGGGACACGCTCGCGCTGACCTACGTGACACAGGCCTATCTCTGGGTGATGGTGGCGCTCTTCCCGCTCCTTCCTGTCGTGGGGGGATATGAGGAGCTCTCTTCCCGCGCCTTTTTATTTTTTTCCACCGCATCGGTACTCTACCTGGCGGCCATGGTATCGACAGCGGCGGAGCTGGCCCTGGTGGACGGCGGAGGGCGGGCGCTGTTGGCCCCTTTGCGCGCGCGGCGCGCAGCCAGGCTCTGTTTTTTGGCCTACTTAGCGTGGAGCGCGCTCTCGGCGCTCCTGTCCCCTTATGAGGGGGTATGGATCGGACTGGGGAGATATGAAGGGCTCCTGTCCATCTGCCTGTATGTCCTGGTCTTCCTGGCTGTCTCCTCTTATGGACGGCCGGACAGTCGGCTGCTTTATCTGCTGGGCGCCGTGGTGGCTGTCAACGCCGCCATCGGGACGCTGCAATATGCCGGCTGGAACCCGCTGTGGCTCTTCCCCGAGGGGACCGACTATCACGACGCCTTCATCCTCTATAACGGAGCGTTCATGGGGACACTGGGCAACGTGGACCTCCTCTCCGCGTTCTTGTGTCTGGCAGTACCTGTATTCTATGGCGCATATCTCGCCACGGGACGGAAACTGGCCCTGGTGCCTATGGGCCTTGGCGGCTATCTCCTGGCTCTGGCCGATGTGGATTCCGGTTATCTCGGGATATTAGGGGCGCTGCTTTTGACGATCCCCTTCTATTACCGCACGCGGCGCGCCTGCTGGCGCGGCATGGTGGCCGTTGGGACGCTGCTGGCTGCTCTGGGCGTCGGGAAACTGCTCTATGCGGACCGGGACGTATCTTTATGCCTGCGGCCTGGCGCGGTGTCTGTGGGAGCGATCGTGCTGGGAGCCAGTGCGGCGGCCCTTGGCGCCCTGCTGCGGCGGCGGCAGGACCAGGGGAGAGCGGCGGCTGCCCAGCCGCTGTGGCGGACCCGTTGGCTCTGGGCCGCTCTGGGCGGCCTGGCGGTCGTGGGGGTCATTGCTGCGTATGCCATCCCGTTCTCCTCCGGCCCGGCCTATGAGCTCCATCAGATCCTGCATGGGAACATCGACCCCTCGTTCGGCTCCGGCCGCATCCGTATCTGGCAGGAAGTGGTGCGCCTGATCGGCGAGGCGCCGCTGTTCGGAGGGGGACCGGACACACTGGTCGCCCGGATGACCTTCACGTTCACCCGCTATTCCGAGGAAGTGGGCGGGACGATCGAGGCGGTGGTGGATGCCGCCCATAACGAGTGCTTGAACATCGCGGTGAACCAGGGGCTCCCTGCGCTGGCGGCATATTTGGCAGGCATCGCCATCTGCCTGCGCAGGGCATGGCAACGGCGCAGCAAGACCGCCGCGGTCTTGCTGGCGGGCCTTGTGGGCCATCTGGTGCAGGGGTGCTTCACCATCAACACCTGTCCTGTGGCCGCGCCCTTTTGGATATCTCTCGCACTGTGTGAGCGGGATCAAGATATCAACGATCAAAACGACAAGGAGGAACAGCAAACATGAACAGACGAACAAGACCCAAAGTACGTCTGCTGGCGCTGAACCTGGCGTTGGTGCTGCTTTGCTCATTGGTCCTGCCCAGTATGGCCGGGGCTGCAAGCAACAGCATCAATCTGGGATACGGCGACAGAGATATGGCCGGACCCGGCTGGACGTACACTGCTGATGGACAGGGCAGCCTGGACAGAGTCCTGGTCCTGAACGGCTATCAGGGCGGTCCCATCCGTGTGACGGGCGACCTGGTCATCTACAGCATGGGCGATGTCCAAGTTTCGTCCAGCGGCGCGGCCGATGACGCGATCTCTGTCACGGCTGGGACATCGGACAATGGGAGCGCCAATCCCGGGACGGAACTCACCATCTTGGTGATGGACGGGACCATGACCGTGCGCAGCACGGGTGGCGACGGCATCTCCGCCCGGGATGGGAGCTATGGCGCCATGGTGTCGATCGGCCTTGCCGATGGCTCTTTGAACGTCACCGGCGGCACAGAGGGCGTCGGCATCTTTGCCAGCAGTCTGGCTGGGATCACTTCGCTCTCGAAGACCTGGACGGCTGCGGACGGTACGGAGCACTATGACGGCAGGGAAGGCGCTGGGACCTTCACGGTCACCGGCGGGTACAATGGCTTGGGCATCTCCGCGCTGGAGGTCGTCCTGGACGCTGACGGTACCGTCACTGGCGGCGGATATGAAGCCGCCGTGGCGTATGGTGACCTGCTCCTCATCGGCAACCAGGAGACCGGTGCCGCCGGCAGCACAGTGGATGTGACTCTGCGGGCGAGCAACAGCCGTTACTCTGCGCTGGAAGCTGTACGCGGATATGACAATGTGCTCAGTATCGGCGAACACATCGTCCCGGAGTACAGCTATACGTATCCCACCCGGCCGGTCACGGCCTACAGCCTGCACCTCTATCCCAAGACGTACACCACCACCATCAACGGCGACGGCGGCACGTACGACGGACAGGGCAGCGCCACGGTCAGCCAGGCGTATCCCTATCATGTCAAGCTGAGTGACTATGCGTTCACGCGGCCAGACTATGTCCTCTCCGGCTATCAGATCAACGGGCAGACCGTGGGGACGGACTACGAGTTCATCCCCACCGCGGACACCACGGTCACCGCGCAGTGGACATATGCCGGAAAGAACGACGTCAGCGATGCGATCCAGTTCCAGAGCATCCTGGACCGGACGACCTACACTGGCGCTGCCATGCCCCTGAACACCTTCGTGGATGCGGCCACGCTGCCCAGCATCCCCGGCGCGCAGTTCACCTATATGCTCAGCGAGAACGGCGGCACGCCGCGGGAGGTCAGCCTGTCGGACACGGTCACTCACGCGGGGACCTATACGGTCACTGCCCGCTATGAGGACGAGGACAACTGGGGCGAGAAGACGCTGACCTTCATCATCGACAAGGCTACGCCCACTGTCACCGTTCCTCAGGCGGTGGAGACGGTCTATGTGGAGACCACCTCCACGGTGGAGGCCGCCATCCGGTTCGGCCAGGAGATCCTGCCGGTCACGGTCACCAGCAGTGATAGTTCCGTGGCCAGCGCGGCGCTTGGCAGCACGGCGGGCACCGTGGACCTGACAGGCGTGGCCCCCGGCACTGCCACCGTCACCGTGTCTTACGCAGGCACGGAGGATATCCAGGCGGCGGAGGGGAGCTTCCAGGTCCAGGTCAGCTTGCTGCCGGTCCAGGAGGTGACCTTCGGTGACGGTTCGGACCGGACGGTCCATTACGGTGACGCGGGCTTCACCGATGCTGCGCAGAACCTCTCTGTGCCCGGGAACCTGCCCACCTATACCAGCAGCGATCCGGAGGTCGCCACGGTGGACCAGAGCGGTCAGGTGACCATCACCGGTGTGGGCCAGACCACCATCACTGCCACGGCCGCTGCCGTGCCGGACCAGTTCGCGCCCGGCTCTGACAGCTATGTCATCACCGTCGAGCCCAAGGAGATCACCGCGACGGCAGAGACTGTCGCCAAGGTCTATGACGGCACCACGGCCGCCGATGTCACGGTGAGCTTCCAGGGCCTCGTGGCCGGCGACACGCTGGCGCTTGGCACGGATTACACGGTGAGCGCCAACTTCGACGATGCCAACGTCGGCACAGGGAAGACCGTCAACGTCACCGTGACGCTGCGCAACAGCACTGTGGCGTCCAACTATGTGTTGGCTGGCTCCTCCATCGTCCTCCAGGACGGTGAGATCACCAAGGCGCCCGGCAAGACCTTTGCCGCGCAGGACCTCTATGTACGCTATGATGACGTGACTGAAAAGACCCGGTCTGTGGCCGGCTTGATGCCCGCCATCGCCGGCGTCCAGGGATATGCGCTGGGTGACGTACAGGATCCCCAGTCCGTCCTCGGCGGAGAGCCCACTGTGGATGGCACGGGCCTGATCAGCTTCCGTCTGGCGGAGGGGCTCACGGAGGAGAACGTTGGCGACAGCGCCTCCTTCCCGGTGATCATCACCTCCAACAACTACGAGGACTCCATGGTGAGCATGAACGTGAACCTGGTCTATGAGTTCGTCCCCGTGGTGGATGCGGAAGACATCACCCTGACTTACACCGGCGAGCCGGTGTCCGATACGGCCATCCAGGGCACGGCCATGTATGACGGTGTCCCTGTGGAAGGCACCTGGAGCTTCAAGGCCGGTGAGGCACCCACGAACGTGGCTGACAGCGGCGCGAAGATCGTGGTCTTCACCCCGGACGACACAGCGACCTACTCTCCGGCCGAGACTGTCATCGAGGTCACCATCGAGAAGGCCAATCCCACCGGCACGCCCAGCTATGACCGCATCGATCAGTCCGGTATGACCCTGGCCGATGCACACCTGGGCGTGGGGACCATCACGCCTTCCGGGACCATCGTCTGGGATGACGGCGACGCCACCGTGGTGACGCTCAACACCGACTATGGCTGGACCTTTACCCCTGACGATACCGATAACTACAACATCCTGACGGGTACCCTCCGTCCCTACCGGAGATCCGGCGGTGGCGGCGGGAGCAGCAGCGGCAGCGGCACGTACCGCATCACGGTCGAGAGCGACCGCAACGGTTCTGTCTCCGTCTCTCCGCGCAATGCCTCCCGCGGTGATACCGTCACCATCACGGTCCGTCCCGACAGCGGCTACGTGCTCGATGAGCTGGTGGTCACCGATCAAGATGGCGATGAGATCCGCGTCAGAGACCGCGGCGATGGGGAGTACACCTTCACCATGCCCGCGTCCAGAGTGACAGTGGAAGCGACTTTCCGCGAAGAAGGAGACGAGGACGTCTGGTTCTCCGACGTGGCTGAGGACGCATATTATTACGATGCCGTGATGTGGGCCGTGGAGAACGGCATCACCAACGGTACCACCGCCACCACTTTCGCTCCCAATGCTGGCTGCACCCGCGGCCAGGTGGTGACCTTCCTGTGGAGAGCGGCGGGCGAGCCGGAGCCGGCTTCCACCGACTGCCCCTTCACCGATGTCTCTGCTGATGCCTACAATTATGAGGCGATCCTCTGGGCGTATGAGAACGGCATCACGGGCGGCACCACTGCCACCACCTTCGCACCGAACAACGTCTGCACCCGCGCGCAGATCGTGACCTTCCTGTGGCGGTCTGAGAACAGCCCGGAGGTCACGGGCGGCAATGCGTTCAGTGATGTGGATGCCAGCGCCTACTACGCTGACGCGGTGGACTGGGCCGTGGAGAACGGCATCACCCAGGGCGCCACTGCCACCACTTTCGCACCGAACAACGTCTGCACCCGCGCGCAGATCGTGACCTTCCTTTACCGCAGCATGGAGGCCTGATGGCCTGCGGTATCCCGCATCTGAGCACTTTGTTTTGCCGCGCCCCCGGACTGCCAGCAGTCCAGGGGCGCGGCTCATCATTGGATATTCTTGGCACATGGCGCAGAAGATATCGCGCCCTTCGTTCTCAGAGGGAGCCCCCTCTCATCTGGCCCAGAGACCGGCAAACGGGCAAGGATGCCTTTGCCCAGCGTCCTTTGTAGTGATCTGCGGAAAAGCTTATGGATCGACGCTTTGCGATCCTGCCAGATACGTGTCGCCCCATTTTGCCAACTCAAAGAAAACGGGGAGCAGAGCCTTCCCCTTCTCCGTAAGGGAATATTCGACGTGCGGCGGGATCTCGTTGAATTGCTCCCGATGGACGATCTCGAGCTCCTCCAGATCCCGGAGGGTATTGGTCAGCATCGTATTCGTGATGCGAGGGACCGCTCGTTTCAGCTCTCCAAAACGACAAGTTGGATGCTTGCAAAGCTCATAGATGATATGTGTGCGCCATTTCCCGCTCAACAATTCCAATGTCTTTCGCATCGGGCAATCGTCACGCACTTCATCGGTCAATATCTTTTGCAGATACTGTTCTGCTGTCATATCTTTTTTCATGATGCCGCCCCTAGTATATCCATTCGTACTATGTATGGCTGAACTGCGTACTTGTATGCTGTTTTCATACATAGTATAATTTATATACTAAGTAGAGTCAAGGGAGACAACGGGTATGAAGACTGCGATCATATACTATTCAAGACATCACGAAAATACGAAACAAGTGCTCGACGTGATCGCTGCGAAGCATGGAGTCACATTGCTCGACGCGACGAAAACGAAGTACTTCGACCTGACTGAGTATGATCTGATCGGGCTTGCTTCTGGCATATATTATTCGAAATTCCACAAGTCGGTATTGGAGTTTGCAGAAGAAAATCTTCCGATGGATAAACGTGTATTCTTCCTCTATACCTATGGCGTGAAAAAGGAGAGCTACACAAGAGCCATCGAGGCCGTCACATCACAAAAGGGCGCAGAGGTCGTGGGGGCTTTCGGCTGCTTGGGATTCAACACGTTCGGACCATTCAAGCTGATCGGCGGCATTGCGAAAGGCCATCCGGATCGAGATGAGTGCAACGATGCCGTCCGCTTTTATGAGACCTTGATAAAGACGAGGTGAGGGACGCTCAGTCCTTACGCCGCTCGATATCCATATGAGTCGAAGCGCAAAGACGCTTGTCCGATCGTTTCCCCATGGGGACAGGGCATGGATGATTTGGTGCACAAGGACGAAGGCCCGCCATAGCGCTGTCTCGAACGAGCGATAGGTGACGGCTCCCAGCCGTTTGCCATAGAGTGATGGGGCCGCCGAGCGGCATTGCACACATAGGCGGTGTGGGATGGGATAGGGAGGCATCATCTTTAGATGGCGTATCTAGACTACTCTGGAAGCTGACAGAACGGCCAAGAGCACCGATGGGCCAGGTGCTGCCCGAAGACCTTTAGATAACGGAAAAGAGCCGCCTGATTTGTGGATATCAGGCGGCTCTTTCCGCTTGGGGCGCGGCAGGACCTGCTTGCCAAAAGCCTAAGTTCACAGGCGTTTGACCGCTGAGAGTATTCGGACTGGGCTAGCTGTGTCAGATCCTGATCCCTCCTAATTTTTAGATCCGTAATATATGTAAGTGAAGATCTCTGCGAACATTGAGATAGAGAGAACAAATGCGGAACCGACACCCATCGCAATAAACCCGTCGTAGCCAGAGACCTTTCCCATTACCAGTAGAACGAGCATGAGCAGAAACGATATGATCTGCGTAAGCTGGAAGGATCTGCTTTTTGCTTTCAGTGCAATCAAGCGGTTCCGTTCATCCAGCTCCGCCAACTTGTCCTCTCTGGACAGCTTCTGCGATACACTTCGCATGATCGTACTGGAGCCCGCTACCAACAAAGCCACGATCAAGATGACCGAATCGATATCGAAGTTGTTCTGCGTAATGCTTGCTATGAGATCTAACAAGCCTAAAGCGGTCATGAAAATACCGGAAACAAATCCCTTTTTGTTATAGACCTTCATACTGCTTGTCCTCCCGCTCTTTGTTCTCTTTTAAACAGCACAGCTCCTCAACGCTCACGCCAAATACCTGGGCGATCCGGTAAGCAAGCATGAGAGACGGACGATACTGCTCCTTTTCGATCGAGATGATCGTCCTTGATGAAACATGGACCAGATCAGCCAACTGCTGCTGTGTCAGTTCCGCTGCGGTCCTGAATTCCTTTACTCTGGTCTTCACGTGCTCCCACCTGCTGATATGAAGTTTACTTCCTGTGAAGTTGACTTCATGTTATCACCCAGATGCATCCCTGTCAAGCAAAATATGAAGTTGACCTTGTATCGCTTCACACAGCAGCGCGCTGCCGGCCGATCAAGGGCAAAATAAACAGCAGATCCGCCTCTTGACCAAAGAGGGACAGCAGGAAGGGGACCCGGACTTGCTGCAGACCGCAGGCGGCTGCGGAAGGCATGGAGGAACGGAACGAGATATAACGATACCCTCTGGAAAACGCACCATTCTCCAGAGGGTATCGTTATGTCTCCCGATGGGAAAGCGTTTGGATGGCATCAGCTCCGTGACCAAAGGCATTTGCGACCGCAAAGGATGGGGGCGGCAAACGAAACGCGTCCCACATCTCCATGATCGATGCCTCTGTATCAGGCATACGAGCTCTACGCTCGATCGGGAGATGCGGTCGTGCTGCGAGATCGAACGTGTATCAGCCCTTTTCGTGTTTCTCAAAATACGCTTTCAGGATCGCGAGACTTTCCTCGCGCAAAACGCCCTCTGTGACCTGGGGGTGCCAGAAGGAATGGTCGAAAACCATCTTCGAGCAGTTGCAGCCCTCGTTGCCCAGGATATGCTCAAGGTCGATATTGCTTGCGCCATAGACCAGCCGGCCCAGCTTTACCCATACCATCGCACCGCTGCACATGAAACAGGGCTCACAGCTTGCGTACAAGGTGTACTCGTGCAGGTCAGTGATGGCGGTCTGCGCACAGAACTCCCGGATCAGTCCTGCTTCCCCATGAAATGTCGGATCGTGTTTCGTGTAGATCTGGTTTTCGTTTGTGAATACGATCTCGCCGTCTTTGGCCAGCACCGCGCCGAACGGCTCATTGCCATGCTCGACTGAGAGCGCAGAGAGGCGGATCGCTTCCCGCATGAGATAGATATCCCTGGATGTTGCGCGCTCCTCCAGACTAGATACGATATCCGCCACCGTGACGAGTGCGTCCCGCTGCAAATAGCGGATGGCTCGCAAGGCGGCCTCATGAGCTTCTTTGCTGGAGCCTGCGACTGCGTCCGTGACGACTCGGATATGGTAGTCGTTCTGGTGAGCGTCCACTGCTGTATAGTGGATACATACATTTGTCAGCCCGCCGATCATGTAGAGCGTGTCCACCCGCAGGCCTTTGAGCAGGATCTCCAGGTCCGTGCCAAAGAACGCACTGTACCGGCGCTTGGAGATGCGATACTCTCCGTCAACAGGATATGTAAGTTTGGCATAGTCACTCTCGGGGCGCGTTTCGATACAATGGATCCCCTCAGCACCGTCCAGCTCTCGCCCAAAGTCCACCATATCAGGACGGTGTGCTTCCTTGATCTGGATCACCGGCAGCCCTTTTTTTCGGAACACATCCAGCACCCGCTTTGCATTGCGGATGGAAGCCCATTCCGGAGCGTCCATGTTCCGTTCGTCCATATCCAAAAAATCTTCCTGCTGGATGTCGATGACCAGCAGAGCGCTGCTTTTTTCTAATTCCATCGTAATGCCTCCATGATTTGATGATGCAGAAGACCTGTAAGATCACAGAACAAGTCAATAAGGGTCCGTGTTCTTTAGGGGCTTCTTGATAGGGGCAACTTCTCTGGTGCCTGGCCCCCAGCAGATATTGCTTCGGCAGGGCCTGCCGGGGGCTTTTCTATCTATGCGGGCTCATACACTCTGCCGAGAGCTGACCTGGAAGAAGATCTGGGATATGTTTTTCGATTGCACTGCATCCATGGGCGGTATGAACTATACCATGGCAGTGGCAGGCGCGCTGAGCGCGGTGTTCGTGTATCTTGGCTTCGGTGAGATGGTGCAGAACTTCTTCTTCAGCATTTCCGAAAACCCCGTAGTGATCATGTGCTTGATCTTTGTCCTGCTGTTTATTGCGGGTATGTTTGTGCAGACCACTCCCATTATGGTCATCCTCTCTCCGATCCTGCTGCAGATCGTCACACCGCTCGGCATCAGCCCGATCCAGTTCGGCCTGGTGATGCTGCTGTCCCTGTGCATCGCATTCGTCGCGCCGCCGGTGGCCTCCAACCTATTCGTTGCCCAGTCTATGACGGGACTTGATGTGGTGGGGCTCACCAAGAGAGCGCTGCCCTTTATGGCGGGCCTGATCATTGCGATGGTGATCGTGGCATTTGTGCCTGCGGTTTCCCTTGGCTTCCTGTCGCTGTTTGGTTAAACCGGGACTGCCGCAATAAAGAGCCCGGCGGGCTCCATCGCTGAAGAGAGGAGTTCACGCAGATCTCTTGGCGAGGAATGAGAAATTACACGCCCTCTTTCAGGCAGGGAGGCAGACAATGTCCTTGCGACGATTGTCTGCCTTCCTGTTTTTTAGATAAAGTTTGCGCTGATGGGGACCGGAGCGACGAGTTCCTGCGATGGAGATGAGGAAATAGACCCCGTATCCGTCTCCACAGTAAAGATATCTTATACTATATACTACAAGGATATCTTCAAGCCTACATTTTATCCCGCACATAGGCTGATAGAAGACCGGGGCCATTTGCGGCCTTCCTCCGCCTGTCCCCGCTGCTTGGCAGCCTCCGCCGCCGTATCCGTTTGCTTCGGGCCAGAAGGTCCGTTTGCCCCCAGAGCCGGCGGAGATCCGGCAGCGGGAGCAGCGGCGCGTATTGCGTCACGGTCGAGAACGACAGCAATGGAATTTAGGATCTAGATAATATCCAATTCCATTTTTATTTCATATAAGGATGTGCCATCATTGCTCCATGTATTATTCTCAACTTCCTCAACGACATGGAACCCCAACTTCTCATAATGCCGAATAGCGGCAGTGAGCGGGCTGGCTGTCCAAAGGATCACTATTTTATACCCTGCCTCTTTTACTTTATTCATGAGAGCGCTGAGCAGTGCTGTCCCGATCCCATAGCGACGATGATCCTTTTCTACAGCAAAAAGGCGAAGCTGCCCAATATCAGGAGTATCTGTCTGACAGAGCATGATACATCCTGCTAATACTCCATCTTGCTCAGCAACAAACAGTTCTTCTCCGCTATTCTTTCTTTTCTTTGCAAAATCCATAGCGATCTCAACAGCATAGTCAATAAAATTCGGGCCCCAGCCGTATTCCTCTGAATAAAGCCTTTTATGGAGATTGGCGACATACTGTTCTTCTCCACGTCTATATGGCCTCACGATGAGATCCATCAAAAGCCCCCCCTTGGATATACTTTTATCATGTCATTGCATGTAGTTGCACCAATTGTCCGATAAGATCATTTTTATTTTTCGGGTGTTTTTGTGGGATCAGGACAGCCAAATCTATCGCAAGGAAGTTTTCCGCATTTTCCACAATGTTACAACTTCTTGCTATCTACCCAGCAGCCATAGATCCCGCATCGCTCTTCTCCTGTATATTTTAACCAGAACACTTGCCCTCTGATCGTGGGACGACCCTTATGATTTATTGGATAGTGAGAACATAACGAATGATTTTATCCATTCCCACTCTCACGGATTACTTACGATCAATCGGTCTATCATTGAAAATAGTATATCACAAGACCGCTTGTGGCTCCACCCTTTTATTATCCGCCCCGATCAATGGAACGTCGGGGCTATTTGCGGCCTTCCTCAGCCTGTTCCCGCTGCTTGGCAGCCTCAGCCGCCGGCTCCGTTTGTTCCGGGCCGAAGCTCTACTTGACCCGCTCATAGCCGGTGGAAGATAAAAGCCCCGCAAGTCCCGGTAAAAAGGACTTGCGGGAAAGAAGACGGGAAGCACTCTTGGGGCTTGCCCACCTTGTTGACTGCAGAGCAAAACGGACGGCCCCTATCAGTCTAGCTATTTTTCCAGATAGACCTTATCTGATCATGTAAGCTGCAACGATCTCGCCAATATATGCAGTATGTGCATCTCGATTTGCCATGTAATATGTCCCATCAACATCCTGCGGATACATCTGCTCTCTTATGTCTTTTGGGATCCTTTCTAGTTCCTGCTTCTGAGAATACAGGATCCTACATTCCAGAGTCAACGGATATTCCTTGATTCCAGGTACATGGACCACTTCTGGCGGCTCCAAAGTCAAATGTGCTGCCGTTTCCTTGTCAACATCGCGCCCGGACTGCGTGCCGCATATTTTTGCTATGGATGGAATTATTCCATCCACTGGAATGCTGATCGTAAATTCTCCTGTCGCATCAAGCTGCACTTTTGTATAGCGGTGCTCTCGAACATATACTGTAAATGTGGATTTCCCCCATACAGTGCCAAGCCCACCCCACCCGATCACCATACTGTTAAACTTTGTATACTTCGAATTCAGTAGGATGCCTTTTGGCAAGGACTCAATAATTTTTTCTGCATATTCCGCGACAGTGATTTTTTCTTTCATAGCAGCTCCTCCACTTGGAAACCTCTCAGGGTCATATCAGACATGACTACGAAAGATCAGAACGTTCAATCACTCCCGCTCGGAAAATTCAGATATATGGGAGTGTATTTGAGGTGATCTCATAGGTGAAACATTCGTAAATGTGTTAATATTTTACCTGCTATTGAGGCAACTCGTTTTCTTAGGATCAAAACAGTATCACAGAAACAGAAGACAGGCAACTTTTTCAGGCACTACACAGGCCAGGAAGGGGGTACCGCTCCTCGATCAATGGGAAGCTGTTTATGCCCTCATCACAAAAGATTTATTGTCGATAGCACGCATAGTCGCAAGGATACCATTCAGGTGGTCATACTCGTGCTGAATAAGTTCAGCCATATCATCATCCATCCGCATTTCCTGCGGCATCCAGTTTTCGTCCAAATAGCGCAGTATGCAGTGACGATAACGACGCACACGCACAAGCAGTTTTGGGAATGACATACAATCATCCATCAATTCCATCATTTCGTCACCAACAAACTCAAGTTCCGGGTTGATGATCACATAAGGCTTATCCGTGAGAATACATATAAGGCGCTTCTTTATTCCGATCTGTGGAGCTGCGATCGCCCTCCCAAAACCGTAATCACGGCGAATGCCCTTGATGCAGTCAAACATATCCGTGAAAACGGGCCGAAGTTCTTCCAGTTCTTCCCGGGTCACCTTTTCACAAATCTCATAGAGCTGCGGATCGCCGAGCAACAGGATTTGTCGTTCCATAAATAAAACCTCCTTGTATTCAAATCCCGATTTGTCGCTCTATTATTTTGAAAACAGTATATCATATGGCCGCTTATCATTCAACCCTTCTGCTGTTCGCTCCGGTCAGGGGAGTGCCGGGGCCGTTGCGGCCTTTCTCCGCCTGTTTTTTCTGCGTGTCGGCTCCATAGCAGCCCAAGATCAAAGGAGGCGGGTAAGCGCACCTGGGGTTTGCCCACCTTGATGACCGCAGAGCAAGGCCGAGCGGGGCGGTCAATGGCGACGCACTTGTGAGCTGTTCATCTTGACCTTTGACGGATCCGGCAGGGATCGCTATCTACAAACATTAAATGGTCAACTCTATCTGATTTCCTTCAATGCCAACGATACAACTCTCATAATATCCGTCTCCAGTCGTTCGTGGGCCGCTGACCACTTCATATCCGTCCGCTTGTAGGCGACGAGTCAACGCATCAACGTTTTCCTTACTGCCGGTGTGAAAAGCAATATGGATATATCCGGTTCGTGCCAAAGATTTGACGCTGTTTTCCATTTCTGGCCTTTGCATAATCTCTAATTTTGTGCCGCCATCAAAAGACAGGAAATAGGAGCGAAAATCTGTTTTGAAGTTGTGATAGCCCTCATTGGATATTGCGCCAAAGTAGGTCACAAAAAAATCTTTCGCTAGTTCTAAATCGTTGACATACATGGCAATATGATCAATTTCCACTATGCTTCTCCTTGTCAAGCCACATGATGTACTCTAATACATTCAAATCTAAGTCCATAAAATATATCCATCTTTCAGAACCTGGTATTTCATTCGGACCATCCAGTATCTCAATATTGTTTTTTGCGAGCGTCTCAATTATTTCATCCATATTATTTGTTTCAAAGCATAGGTGTGGGCAGTAGGGACGCTCCGGCCTGTTGGGTACATATGGTACTCCAATGGTTTCCAGGAGTTCCAGGCGTGCCCCGTTATACTCAAGAAATGCTCCTTTTTCGCCATATTCCTCTGCTTGGTTTGTAAACAGCAACTTAAACCCCAACTTATCGACATAGAAACAAATTGCATTTTCTAGGTTGCTGACGCGAAAAGCACCATGATCGTATGCCATAATGGATTTCCTTTCTTTTACATATTTCACATTTCTGCTTTATGATTGACAGTATAATCCATTCACCAATATAGCAGGACCTGGTTCATATAGCAACGTTTATATCACCTTTCCCTATCAAAGGAACGCTGGGGCCGTTTGCAGGCTTTCTCCGCCTGTTCCCTCTGCTTGTCGGCCTCCACTGCCGCCTCCATCTGCTCCGGATCAAAGGCCCACTCAAGTCCGCAGCGGACAGAAAAACCCGCAGGCCCCTTCTCTAAGGGGCCTGCGGGTAAAATCATTCATTCCCTGCCATATCAGGGCTTTTCTGGGCTTCTGAGATCATTCCCACTCGCTCCTGTCAGAAGTTTTCTAAACAGATTTGCTTATGGAATTTAGCTCAGGGTATTGGCATTATTTTCATTATTCAGATAGTAGGGGCTATCTGATTTTTTGTTGCCATGGTGTTGCCACCAATGAATCTTTCTGATGATTATTCTGTCGGAGTCCATGTTTCAATAATTGAATTACCAATATCAGAAATTTGAGTCAACAAATTATTTCTGACATCAGCATCATTCTCATTGTGTGCTTCCCGCACCAATTCAACTAGGTGCATATGCTGGTGGTTTCTTTCATCAAATTTAGGCAACCGCATATGTTTGAAAATATCGCCCACTTGTATCATGATGTGAAAACTGGCAATAAATTTTTGGACAAGACTGCATGTAAGCAAGCCACATAAGTAGAGTGCAGTGGTTTCATCGTCAAACTCTGCAAAGTAAATTTTGTGATCCGGAACAACAATTTTCTCGCCGACACCTTGCAGTGTTCTCGTATTAACCACCGCTACAGGGAGTCCGCTATTACCAGGCTGTTCAGGCCAAACTACTTTCCATGGCGCAAATGTATAGCCACCCACATTATATACCGCATAATATGGAGCGGAAGGCATTCTTGTCCGATATGTGGAGCGACTCCGCAGCTGCTGTTCAAATGCACGGAAATAGTCATATAAAAGCCGATTGTTTTGCTCAACTTCCGTTTCTGCTTGGGATAGCCATGTGGATGTAATTCCGCGATTTGGGACGATTGCATATAACTCATGCTGCGGGTTATACTGACAGGCCTTCAGGTCGGAAGCTCCCTTAATCACCGGATAAAGCAAATTGTGTTCTACCCAAAAACGACGTTTAGGGCCAATGTTTGTGCGACCTGCTTCAGGCCTTGTTTCGATTTGCACACGGGTACCATCGTACGACACATTAACTACATTTACAAAGTATACACCGTTAAGATCACATGTAATTCCCTTACGCCCCTCCGTCCATGTACATTTACCAACTAATTTTTTGCATATGTCAAAATCACCGGGAGGCAGGATTGCCCAAGGGGATGAGCCTCCTTGAACTGGATTTGCTTCAAGAAAAGTGCGAGTAGTCCGATTTAACACCTCTTGTTTTGTGGCATGCTCCGGAATTGTGCGTGATTTTCCTTGGGCACTACTCCATACAGCATAGTCAACGGGGAAAGAAGGCTGTACTCCGCCTTTTTTTGCGACAAAAATCACAGTTTTATTTGCCGCATCAGGAAATGGTTTTAGGGCTTTCAAATCCTCTACACTTTCAGGGAAAAGGAAATTATGCTCATCAATGCGAAAACGTCTAAATCCCTCCGAGGATGCTGACTGGAAGTGTGTTTGTGTAAGCAAGAAAATCAGTTGCCCACCGCTTCTGAGCCATTTGTCAGAGACTGTGTAGGTGATAAGTCCAGAAATGTCCAACTCATTTCCGCCGTAAAAAGGTGTGCGTGAGAAAATATCATATTTACGGCATGTGGGAGCCACTCTGTTCCGATACAGTTCTGGTAACTTTGACCAGCGGACCCACGGGGGATTGCCAACTATTACATCAAACTCACCCGCGGTTGATGACCAGAAGTAATTGCGGACAATTCGGAACCAAATCCCGTTCCAATTTCTTCTATGAAGATCTAAGACACGTGCATAAGTTGATGAAAGTATAGGCTCCCAAGATTCTCTTTCTTCTACGGTTATCGCATTGTGCACAAGGAGTCTATCTATCATACGAACAGGCTCCATATCATTTTCCACACATTCACCCATGATAGAAAACACCGTATCAAGCCGATCTCTACTTTGTGACAATACTGTTGGCAAGGTAATTGTCAAATCAGCTACGTTGCTTCCTATGACATAGTTCACCACACTAGTATCTCCCTCATCGGGAGCCGGAGCATAGATTGCATCTGCCAGTAATATAGGAATCTCAATATGTATCCCTGGAGCTTCAGCAATTAGGTCAGAAATCGCAATCAGATAATTTACACGAGCTGTTTGCACCGCCAGTGGGTTTAAATCAAATCCCCACACATTTTGAGTAATTCTTTGTAACAGATCTACAGCAGACAAATTTGAGCATTCTCGAATCCTTTTTATAATTGCTAATAAAAACGAAGCAGAGCCACAAGTAGGGTCAAGGAATTTTAGCTCATCAAATTGGCCTTCAACTTTATCTAAAGTCACATCTACAAGCCAATCTGGCGTATAGAATTCTCCCAAGCTCTTTCTCAACACTTGCGGCACGATATTCTGATAGAATCGTTTAAGCACATCATTTGTCTGAGCATGGGACAGGTCTTCCATTTGATACAAAGAAAGTTTTATCAGAACCTCTTTTAATGATGTAACAATATCATTTACAACTTCAGGATATACATTGCTGGTACATGCATCAATATACCAACTGAACAACGGCTCTTCCACGAAACCGTGTATATTTGCTCTTGTATAAAGTTGTGAGCGTTCGATATCCAAATCTAGCATCGAGATAAGCTCGTAATCACTTACAGACACAGCATTTTGGGCAAAATCAGAATATGATGTTAACTCGGTAAGATGAGAAACAATCTCAGCAGATAAGAGTTTAATAATAATTGAATCAAATGTGTGAATCACGAAAAGGATACGGGACAACTTATCAGTTGATGTGCTAGTACAAGTAAAACCAATAGAGTTTATAATTGCTTCCACTTGAAAAGAACTAAGATCAGCTACTTGCCCATATAAAGCTTTCCATTCTTGGTAAAGCATCTTGACTTTGTTGTTATTAGGATCATCAAGGTATAGCATTAACGCAGTAGCAAGAGCCTGCATGAGATTACCACCAGCAACTGAACCATGACCAAAATCTTCAATTAAATTCGTTGCTGTTACTGCTCTACGGCAAGACTGGCGGCATGCTTCGAACACCATTTGCACACTATCTGGAGAGAGTGGCATAATGGGACCAGGAATGGGCTGTCCATTTTCAGATGAAATGTGAACAAAAGCAATCGATTCACCATCGATAGCAATTCCTTGATAATGACGTACATCTAAACCTTCAATACCAGCCTTTGCAGGGATATATCTTGAGAGTTCCTCTAATGCTTCCTGAAATTTAGCACTATTTTGATTGCCATGAAATAGGCCTACATTCTTAAACTCAATAATAACTTGATTGTAGTCAGCATCAGATCTCCCTCTCTCTGCATGAAATGTGATCGCGAGCGTATTCTGTAAAATAGTAAGCCAACCTAGTCTAACTTCCTCTTCTGTTTGCCAATCTACGCGCTGGCGATTGAGCTGATTGTATTGTTCGGTATACATTATTTTTCCCTCATGACACAATTATTTCTCTTACAGCAGGCTTCAATTGAAACCGTTGAACTTGTTTTACTTGGTCGTTTCCTGCGTTAATTCCATTATATCTCCAATGTCACACTGTAAAGCCGTGCAGATTTTTACCAGCACGTCTGTAGTAACATTTTCATTTTTTCCTAATTTCGCCATCGAAGCATGGCTGATTCCTGCCGCCGCACATAGATCTTTTTTCTTCATATCTCTGTCAATTAGTAATTTCCAAAGCTTTTTATAACTAACAGCCATCTTCCACACCTCAGCAACAAGTTATATATTCTGAAAACGCTGAGCGCCATTCAGCGTTCACAAACTTTTGAGCTATTATATCATATCTGCCTTAGTGCTTCAATACGGGCTTGTGAAAGATGAAAGGCTAAAAGTTAAAGTTTTTAAATAGTGCGCGACACAATTAAGTGTTTAAGTATTTATGGTTAGTAATTACTTTCAAATACCTGTCCGGCTCACCATTTAAACTCAGTTCGGAATAGGCCAGCGGATCGTTGTAGCTCAGCCAGTCCAGTTCCGACCGCTGGTATATACTGTTTGCCACCTCGTTCTCCACAGTGGTGCAGTCGATGGAGAGCAGCGTCCCGTCATCCAGGCGAAGCTCCACGCAGGCAGTGTCCAGGTTGAACTCACAGGACAAAATCTTACTCATACTCGTTACCTCCCAATGCTTAAATTTTGGTTGATTTTCCGCAGCGGCACAAGGGCCGTTTCGGTTGTTTTAGTTACCCGCAAGCAATGCGTGTGGATAGCCACACACACGACTGGCAAGCAATGCGAGTGTTCATACACACTCGCATTGCTTGCCGTCTGCTTGTTGAGGGCAGTGCCCCCAAGCCCCTTTTGAACACAGAATTTCATTCTGTGGCTGCGTGTTCTCCGAACGCTTTTTCGTCTGTACCTAGTACCCCGTTTTGGAGCATAGGGGTGCATGAATCGCTCACCCCTTTTGCTATGTCCTTTGGAAGGCGGGGTGGCAAAATACCCCCCACGTTTTTTCCTTTCCGCGACGGTCGCAACGGTGCTGGGAGTACCCCTCAAAACACCGTCGCGACCGTTGCGAGCGTCGCGCTTTACTCGATTACTTCAAACGCAGGTGATTCCACCACCATGTAAGTCAGCCGGATACGCCGTCCGGCGTGCTTAGTTTTGTTCTCGTACTTTACCTGATGTTCTTCCAGCAGGCGGCTGGCATTCACATTCAAATGCTTGGTGAGCCGGTTTACTGCCATATCCGTTTGAATCGCCTGGGCCAGCT
>CALXDL010000035.1 GCA_944387055.1 uncultured Oscillospiraceae bacterium | reverse complement strand
GCCCCTCCGGGACCAGGCGGAGAAGGCGAAGAAGTATCTGGTCCTGCGGGACGAGCTGCGCCTGCTGGAGATCTCCGTCTGGCTGGACGATCTGGACGCCCTGAAGGCGGGGGCACGGAAGCTGGAGATGGACTTCCGCGCGGCCCAGGAGGAGCGGGACCAGGCCCGCGCCGCGCTGGACGCGCTCTACGCGGAAGGGGAGCAGTACGGCGAGCGGATGCGGGAGAAGGACCTGGAGGCCGAGCGCATCCGCGCCCAGACCGCCGGTCTGGACGGGCAGGTCAAGGAGCAGGAGAGCGCTCTGGCGGTGCTGCGCAGCGCCATCGCCCACAACGAGGAGAACATCCAGCGCGCCCAGGCCGAGCTGGAGGAGACCGACAGCCGCGCCGGCGGCCTGGAACAGCAGGCGCAGGAGCAGGAGGCGCGCATCGCGGACATCGACCGGCAGGCACAGGCGCTGCGCCAGGCGCTGGAGGCACTGATGGCCACCGCGCGGGAGGCCGCAGACCGGGCGGGAGGGGCCCAGAGCGAGGCGGAGGCCCTGCGGGGCCAGGAGGCCATCCACACCGCGGACGCCGCAGATGCCCGGGCGGAGGCCGCCGCTATCGCCGCCGAGGACGGCCAGATCCAAGAGCGCTCCGCCGCGGTGGAGCGCGCCCGGGCGGACGCGGCGGCCCGCCTGGCTCAGGCCGAGGCGGAGGCCAAGGCCAACAGCCGGGCGCTGGAGGCGGCGCGGGAAGAGGCCGCGGCGGCGGGCAACATCATCGCCGGATACGGCCTGCGCCTGACGGAGCGGGAGAAGAAGGCCGCCGCCGCGGCGGAGCGCAAGGTCCAGTGCACCATGGACGCCGCGGCCCTGGATGACCGGATCCGCCTGCTCACGGAGATGGAGCGGGAGTACGCCGGCTTCTCCAAAGCGGTCAAGCTGGTCTGCCAGGCCCAGAGCGGCCTGCGGGGCATCCACGGCCCGGTGGCCAATCTGATCCGGACGGACCGGGCGTACTCCCTGGCCATCGAGATCGCACTGGGCGGCGGCGCCCAGAACATCGTGGTGGACCGGGAGGAGGACGCCAAGGCTGCCATCGGCTACCTGAAGCGGCGCGAAGGCGGGCGGGCCACCTTCCTGCCCCTGACCGCCATCCACGGCCAGGAGCTGCGGGAGCGGGGCGTGGAGCAGGAGCCCGGCTTCGTGGGCCTGGCCTCCCGGCTGGTGCGCTTCGATCCGAGATACCGGGACATCTGCCACAGCCTGCTGGGCCGCACCGTGGTGGTGGAGGACCTGGACTGCGGCATCGCCATGGCCCGGAGATACCGCAACGCCTTCCGCATCGTCACGCTGGACGGCCAGGTGATCGACCGGGGCGGGTCCATGACGGGCGGCTCCACGTCCCGGAGCGCCGGCGTGCTCAGCCGGGCAGCGGAGCTGGAACAGCTCCACGGCCGTTCCACCGCGGCGCACCAGGCACTGGAAGAGGCCAAGGCGGCGGCGGAGCGCGCGGAGCGGGAGCTGGCTGCCGCCCGGTACGAGCTGGAGACGGCGGAGGGACAGCGCCGCCAGGCTGAGGACGAAGTGCTGCGGCTGGAGGGCATCCGGGACCACTTCCAGATCCTCCTGGGGACCCTGCGCCAGAGCGTGGAGGACTTGGAGGGCGAGCGGTCCAGCCTGTCGGGACGCCTGACGGAGAACGCCGCCAGGGCGGCGGAGGCCGCGGCCCGGCTGGCCCAGGCGGAGCAGGCGGCGGCCGAGTGCCGGGCCCGGGCGGAGGAGGTCCTCTCCGGCCAGACGGAGCTGCTGGAGGAGTCCGGCCGCCTGAGCGACGAGATCGGCGCCCGCAAGAGCGACCTGGCGGCGCTCTCCGCCCAGCGGGAGGCTGCCGCCGCCCGGGCCGGAGACCTGCGGGCCCTGGCGGAGAGCCTCTCCGGCGACCGGACCCAGAAAGAGCAGGCCCTGGCGGGGTACCGCCGGAACATCAGCGCGGCCCAGGCGGAGATCGAGGCGCGCCAGCAGGCCCTGGCGGATCTGGAGGCCCAGGGACGGGCCTTCCGGGACCAGCTGACGGCCCTGAACGAGGAGAAGATCGCCCTGGAGGCGGAACGCACCGCCAAGAACCGGGCCGGACAGGAGATGAACGAGCGGCTCCTGGACCTGGAGCGGGCGGCCAACCGGCTGGAGCAGAGACTGTCCGCCGCCGCCATGGAGGAGAAGCAGATCCTGGACCGCCTGTGGGAGCGCTACGAGCTCTCCCACTCCGACGCCACGGCCCAGCGGATCGAGCTGGAGAGCCAGGCCAAGGCGAACCGGCGCATCGGCGAGCTCAAGCGGGACATCGCCGCCCTGGGCACGCCCAACATCGGCGCCATCGAGGAGTTCGAGCGGGTGAACGGCCGCTATACCTATCTCACGGACCAGCGGGACGATGTGGAGAAGGCAAAACGGGAGCTGACGGGCATCATCCAGGAGATCACCGCCCAGATGACCCGAATCTTCGCCGAGCAGTTCAAGCTCCTCTCCGAGAGCTTCCAGACCACGTTCACCGAGCTCTTCGGCGGCGGTACCGCCCGGCTGGAGCTGGAGGACGAGGACGATATCCTGGGCTGCGGCATCGAGATCAAGGCCCAGCCGCCCGGCAAGACCCTCAAGACGATCTCGCTCCTCTCCGGCGGTGAGAAGGCTTTCGTGGCCATCGCGCTCTATTTCTCCATCTTGAAAGTACATCCCACGCCCTTCTGCGTCATGGACGAGATCGAGGCGGCCCTGGACGATGTGAATGTCACCCGCTATGCCCGCTATATGCGCCGTCTGGCGGGGCGGACCCAGTTCATCGTCATCACCCACCGCCGCGGCACCATGGAGGAGGCCGACGTGCTCTACGGCGTCACCATGCAGGAGCAGGGCGTGAGCAAGATATTGACGATCGACATGAACGACCTGGCCAGGGAGCTGAAGATCCAGTGAGCATGGTGACGCCGCTCCAGGGCTCCCGCCGAGACATGAGCGGCAGCGGTCTCGGCGGGAAAAGGAGGAGCAGCGGAGCGAGCGCGTTCCAGCCGGGACGCGGGATGCGGAGCTTGTGACGACGCCACCATGCAGGAGCAGGGCGTGAGCAAGATATCGACGATCGACATGGACGCCCCGGCCGGCAGGCGCAGCTGCGCGGAGACCGGGACTGTGCGCCCCGCGCCGGCGGGCATGGACGGACCGGCGGACGAATATGACGGAGGATGGATACCATGGGCTTTTTTGACAAACTGAAAAAGATCACCCTCGATCTCTTCTCCGGCTTCACGGAGGCCGATGAGGCCTTCTTCGAGGAGCTGGAGGAGACCCTCATCCTGGCGGATCTGGGGATGGACACGGCGGTGGAAGCGGTGGAGCAGCTGCGCAGCCGGGTGCGCAAGGAGAAGCTCCGCGACCAGGAGGAGGTGCGGGCCGCCCTGCGGGACATCTTGGCGGAGATGATCAGCGTACAGGACACGGCCCTGGACCTCTCCACGCGGCCCAGCGTAGTGCTCTTCATCGGCGTCAACGGCGTGGGCAAGACGACCTCCATCGGCAAGCTGGCCCACCAGCTCAAGGGAGAGGGCCAACGGGTCCTGCTCTGCGCGGCGGACACGTTCCGGGCCGCCGCCGCCGACCAGCTGGCCATCTGGGCGGAGCGCGCCGGGTGCGAGATCGTCCGCCAGCACGAGGGCGCCGACCCTGGTGCGGTGCTCTTCGACGCGCTCCAGGCCGCCAAGGCCCGGGGCGTGGACGTGGTGCTGTGCGACACCGCCGGCCGCCTGCACAACAAGGCCAACCTGATGGCGGAGCTCTCCAAGCTCTCCAAGATCATCGACCGGGAGTACCCCGGCGCCGCCCGGGAGACGCTCCTGGTCCTGGATGCCACCACCGGCCAGAACGGCCTCGTCCAGGCCCGGCAGTTCAAAGAGGCCGCCGGCCTCACCGGCATCGTCCTCACCAAGCTGGACGGCACCGCCAAGGGCGGCATCGTGGTGGCCATCGCCAAGGAGTTGGGCGTGCCGGTGAAGCTGGCCGGCGTGGGCGAGGGCATCGGCGATCTCAGGCCCTTCGACGCCAAGGAGTATGTGGAGGCCATCATCTGACGCCCGCGCCCTGCGGGCGCGGGACGATCGAGAGAAGGAAGAGAGGGATATCTATGACGAGGACCGACGGCCGGGCGTACGATGAGCTGCGCCCTGTCAAGATCAGCACGGATTTCGTGAAGTTCGCCGAGGGCAGCTGCCTCATCGAGTGCGGCGACACCAAGGTGCTCTGCTGCGCCAGCGTGGAGGAGCGGGTCCCGCCCCATGTGCCCTTCGGCACTGGCTGGGTGACGGCGGAATACTCCATGCTGCCGCGGGCCAACCGGGAGCGCAGCAAGCGGGACGTGGCCAAGCTCAAGCTCTCGCCCCGCAGCGCGGAGATCCAGCGCCTGGTGGGGCGCTCCCTCCGGGCCGCGGTGGACCTGGAGAAGCTGGGAGAGCGGACCATCACCGTGGACTGCGACGTGCTCCAGGGGGACGGCGGCACCCGCACGGCTTCTGTCACCGGCGGGTTCGTCGCCCTGGCCCTGGCCTGCCGGAAGCTGGTGGCTGACGGCCTGTTGGGCGCCAGCCCCATCCGCCACTTCGTCACCGGCGTCAGCGCCGGCATCGTGGACGACACCGCTCTGCTGGACCTGCAGTACAGCGAGGACAGCCGCGCCCAGGTGGACCTGAACTGCGTGATGAACGAGCTGGGGGAGATCGTGGAGCTCCAGGGCACCGGCGAGGGCCGGGCCTTCACCCTGGCGGAGCAGCAGGAGCTGGTGCGCCTGTGCGCCAAGGGGGACCGGGAACTGCTGGCGATCCAGCGCGCGGCGCTGGCCAAGTGAGAGGAGGGACAGGGATGGCACAGGTGTTCGAGATGATCATGCTGATCTGCTTCGGCCTCTCTTGGCCCTTCAACATCGCAAAATCCCTGCGCTCCCGCACGGCCAAGGGCAAGAGCATCTGGTTCGAGGTATGCATCATCGTGGGCTACCTCTGCGGCCTGGCGGGGAAGTTCATCAGCGGCAACGTGACCTATGTGGCGGCGTTCTACGTCCTGGACATCACCATGGTCACCATCGATCTGGGCCTGACGCTGCGCAACCAGCGGCTGGACCAGCACAGACAAAAGGAGGAAATGGTATGAGGTTCGTATTGGCGACCCACAACCCCGGTAAATTGAAAGAGATGTCGGCCATCCTGTCCGGCCTGGGCGTGGAGGTGGTCAGCCCCGCCGCGCTGGGGATCACTGTGGACGTGGAGGAGACCGGCACCACCTTTGCCGAGAACGCCATGCTCAAGGCAAAGGCCGTCTGCGCCGCCTCCGGCCTGCCTGCCATCGCGGATGACTCCGGACTGTGCGTGGACGCGCTCAACGGCGGTCCCGGCGTGTACTCTGCCCGCTACGGCGGGGAGGGACTGGACGACAAGGGGCGCTATGCCCTGCTGCTGCAGAACATGCGGGGCCAGACCACCCGGGCGGCCCACTTCGCCTGCGCCATCGCCTGCGCCTTCCCGGACGGGGACACGCTGACGGCGGAGGGCCGCTGCGACGGTGCCATCGCCTTCGCCCCCATGGGGGAGGGCGGCTTCGGCTATGACCCGGTGTTCTTGGTGCCGGACAAGGGCAAGACCTTCGGCCAGCTGACAGCGGAGGAGAAGGACGCCATCTCCCACCGGGGCAAGGCCCTGCGTGCATTTTCAGAGGAACTGGCAACTTATCTGCGCAAATGAACGTCTGATGGAGAGAAGGTCTCCACACGGACCGCCGGGCGCCGCCGATGCGGCGGCAGGGCCCCGGGAGGACCGGGGGCCCGGGAACGAAACTGGCCGGAGCATTTCCGGCGCAAAGGAGCATACATGGAACTGACAAGCAAACAGCGGGCCCAGCTGCGGGGCCTGGCCAACAGTCTCGACACCATCCTGCAGATCGGCAAGGACGGCATCGGGGAGAACCTCATCCAGCAGGCGGACGACGCCCTGGAGGCCCGGGAGCTCATCAAGGGCCGGGTCCTGGACAACAATATCGACTATGATGCCCGCACCGCGGCGCAGGCGCTGGCCAAGGCCACCCGCAGCGAAGTGGTGCAGGTCATCGGCACGAAGTTCGTCCTCTATCGGGAGAGCCATTCCAAGCCCAAGGAAAAGCGCATCCAGCTGGTCAAGCCCGGGAAGAAGCGCGCCTGATCCGGGCGCCGGACACAGCGGACCGTGGAGGACGGGATCGATGGAACAGGAGATGAGAGCGTGAAGATCGGCGTATATGGCGGGACGTTCAACCCGCCGCACCTGGGCCACATCACGGCGGCCCGGGCAGTGTTCGACCTGCTGGGACTGGATAAGCTCATATGGGTCCCGGCGGGGCTGCCGCCCCATAAAGACCTGCCCGCAGGCAGCCCCACGGCGGACCAGCGGCTGGAGATGACGCGCCTGGCGGCGGAGCAGATGGGCCTGGGAGACCGGGCAGAGGTGGCGGACCTGGAGATCCGCCGGGAGGGCAGGAGCTACACGTCCCAGACCCTCGCTCAGCTCCACGACCGCTATCCCGGCGCGCAGTTGTGGCTGCTGATGGGGACGGACATGTTCCTCACTCTCCACACCTGGCATGCGCCGGAGGAGATATTCTCTCTGGCGGGCATCGCCGCCTTCGGCCGGACGGAGGAGGACACAGAGGAGCTCTTCGCCGTCCAGCGGGCGCATCTCTACCATGTCTATCCGGATGCGCGGCTGTTCACCCTCACCATCCCCGGCGTGGTGGAGATATCCTCCACCGAGCTGCGGGAACGGCTGGCCCGGGGAGAGGGCGGGAGCCTGCTGGCCCCGGCCGTGTATGGCTATATCCTCCGGGAGGGGCTGTACGGCGTCCGCGCGGATCTCAGGCATCTGCCTATGCGCCAGCTCCGGCCCGTGGCCCTGAGTTATCTCAAACACAAGCGCATCCCCCACGTCCTGGGTACGGAGCAGGAGGCCATCCGCCTGGCGGAGCGCTACGGCGCCGACGTGGACGAAGCCCGCGTGGCGGCACTGCTCCACGACTGCACCAAGAAGCTGGACATGGAGCAGCAGCTAGCCCTGTGCCGCCGGTACGGCATCGGATTGGACGAACTGGAGAGCAAGGCGCTCAAACTGCTCCACGCCAAGACCGGCGCGGCCATCGCGCGGGACGTGTTCGGCGTGGACGAGGCGGTCTACAGCGCCATCTGGTGGCATACCACGGGCCACGCCGGCATGACGCTGCTGGAGAAAATCATCTATCTGGCGGACTATATCGAGCCCTCCCGGGATTTTCCGGGGGTGGACAAGCTGCGGGAAGTATGTTATAAAGACCTGGACGAGGGCCTGCTGTTGGGCCTGGAGATGACCATCGGAGAGATGACAGAGATGGGCGTCCCCGTGCATCACGCCACCATCGAGGCGCGGGACGCGCTGAAAGGATAGAGGAACATTGGACAGAGAAAGCGGAAAGCATCTGGCGGGTGGGAAGCCGCCCAGACAGAAGAAAGAGAAGAAGCCCAAGAAGCCCAGCCGCCTGACCCGGCAGCAGAAGGTGCTGCTGGTGCTGGCGATCGTGCTGGCGATCGTGCTGATCGCCGTGGTGGCCTGCCAGAGCCTGTTCGTCCGGCCGGAGCTGGGCAAGAAGGACGAGCCCTCCGGAGACGCGGCGGAGACGGAGGAGATCGACTACGGTGACGGCGTGCGCCCCCGCAGTGACGGCGAGCGCAAGAGCGAGGACTATTACACCGTGCTCATCATGGGGCGCGACACCGGCGGCGGCGGGAACACGGACACCATGCTCCTGGCCAGCTATGACGTGACCAACCAGAAGGCCACGGTCATGTCCATCCCCCGGGACACCATGGTGAACGTCTCCTGGGACCTCAAGAAGATCAACTCCGTGTATAATTGGTACGGCGGCGGCGAGCGGGGCGTCCAGGCGGTGTACCGGGAAGTGGCCCAGCTGGTGGGCTTCGAGCCGGACTACCAAGTGATCGTGGAGTGGGAGGCCGTGGGAGAGATCGTGGACGCCATGGGCGGCGTCTGGTTCGATGTCCCGCGGGACATGGACTATGACGATCCCTACCAGGACCTGTCCATCCATCTCCAGGAAGGGTACCAGCTCCTCAACGGCGAGCAGGCCATGGGCGTCATCCGGTACCGGCACGACAATGACAGACGCTACGGGTATGCCGACGGCGACCTGGGCCGCATCAAGACCCAGCAGGCGTTCCTCTCCGCCATGGTGAGCCAGCTCCTGCAGGTGAAGAACATCACGAAGATCAACCAGTTCATCGAGGTGTTCCAGAACAACGTGGAGACGGACCTCTCCTTCCAGAACATCCTCTGGTTCGCCCAGCAGGCGGTGTTCGGCGGACTGACGATCGACAACGTGGAGTTCGTCACCATGCCCAACCGGAACGTCTCCTGCTGGAGCCGCACGATCGGCAACATGCAGTCCTATGTGGTCCCCATCGCCAGCGAGCTGCTGACGCTGGTGAACGAGAAGCTCAGCCCGTTCGTGGAGACGTTCACCTTGAGCGACCTGGATATCATGTCCGTCAACGCCGACGGCTCCATCAGCTCTTCCACCGGCCATGTAGAGGACAGCCGCGCAGCCCAGCCGCCGGTGCGGCCTTCCACTCAGCCGGAGGAGGAGACGCCCACCGAGGATGAGGAGGGCGGCACCATCGATCCGGAGACCGGCCTGCCGGTGACGGGCGACGAGACCACGGGAGGCGGCAGCGGTACCGGGACCGGCGACGGGACCGCCACAGACCCGGGCGACGGGACGGGTAGTGGTGATGGGACCACCACAGACCCCGGCACTGAGACGGCCGATCCCGGGACCAGCACCGGCGGATCCGAGAGCGGTGAGACCACAGATCCCGGCACGGGCACTGTGGACCCGGGGACCAGCACGTCGGATCCGGGCACGGGGACCACGGACCCAGGCACCGGTACCGGGAGCGGCGACGGGACCACAACTGACCCCGGCACGGCGCCGGTGGAGCCCACGGACCCCGGGATATCCATCATCGAGCCGGAGCCTGTGGCGTGAGGAGGATGTGGGGAGCCAGCGGCACGGCGCGAGCGCGGACAGGACCGTCCGGCGGGCGCGCGGCCCATCGTCCCCACCACGTCTGTTGATCGCATCGGCCTCTGTGGCCTGAGACGGCCCGGGCCGCCGGGACATGTCCCGACGGCGGGAACGCCCATATGAAGAAAGGAAGTATGCAATGACACCGAAAGAACTGGCCCTCGTGGCGGTGAAGGCCCTGGATGAGAAGAAGGGGAAGGAGATCGCGGCCATCGAGATCACGGATCTGACCACTCTGGCGGATTACTTCGTCATCGCCACCGGTTCCTCCAACACCCAGATCAACGCGCTGTGCGGCGCGGTGGAGAAGGCCATGAAGGAGCAGACGGGCGAAGAGCTCCTCCGCAGGGAGGGATACCGGGACGGGACCTGGGTCCTGCTGGACTACGGCTGCGTCTGTGTCCATGTCTTCTCCGAAGAGGCGCGGGAGTTCTACTCTCTGGAACGGCTGTGGCACGACGGGAAGCCGGTGGACCTCTCCGGCGTGCTGACGGGGGACTAAGGGCCGTGCCCGGCGAAAACGGGAAACATCAGCTCCGGCGGCGCTGCCCGCCGGAGCTTTTTCCTGTCCATCGCCCCAGAGTTGCGCGATAGTTGGTGGACGCGACCGCCCGCTTTGGATATGCTGAGAGCGACCAAACAAAAGGAGGCGACTGCAATGGCATTTAGTTCCATCATCATGATCCCGCTGCTGCTCCTGTTCCTGGCCATCTGGGCGGGGCTCATCTATCTCCTGGTCCTGGTGATCCGGGCCCTGCGGAAATACCTGCGGGGCGGAGAGGCCCGGCGGGAAAAGGCAGAGACCTGCCGCACACTGGGAGAGGTCCTCAAGATCCACCGGATGCGGTGCCAGATGACCCAGGAGTTCGTGGCGGAGGCCCTGGGGGTCAGCCGCCAGGCGGTCAGCAAGTGGGAGCGGGGAGCGGCGGACCCCAGCACCTCCAACCTGCTGGCACTGGCGAGGCTCTTCGGCGTGCCGGCGGAGGAGCTGCTGCGGGAGACCGCCGGCGGAGATGAGGCGTGAGCGTTTCTGGCGGGTTCTGTCACCATTTGTAACGGAACTGTCATGAATCGTAGGGGAAATTTCCCTGGGCCGGGCCTATCCTGTTCTAAAAACAGAATGGGGAAGAGACCGTATGAGAAAGAGGACCGTGATGATCCTTGCGGCATCGCTGCTGCTGACCGCCTGCGCTGCCCCGGCGGAGGATGGGGAGGGAGTGGTGCCCGCCGATGGGGAGGTGCCTGTCTCCCAGGAAGAAGCGGACACCCCACCGGAGCCCCGGAACATGCTGCCGGGCCTGGACGTCTCCGGGCTGGAGGCATCCATGTCGGAGGCGGACTTCGCCGCCTTCCAGGCGTATCTGCCGGTGCTGACCGGGGAGGAGACCTTCCGCTGGGTGGCGGGGCCCTACGACGGCGATCCGGATGGGGACTGGGAACCCTTTGACGCCGACATGGCGGCGGTCCATGACCGGTACTGGGGCGATGCCGAGATGGAGGCCCCGCCGGAGACGCTGACGCTGGACCGGCTGGCGGTGGCGGACATCGTGGGCGATGCGGAGCCGGAGCTGGTGCTGCTGCTCCAGGACGGGGCCTACAATTATCTGGTGTTCCACCGGGAGGGCGGGGAGGTCTACGGTACGTCCTTTGCGTACCGCTGGTTTGAGAACCTGCAGGAGGCCGGCATCTATATGGGCTCCGGCGGGGCAGACGTCAGCTACTACCATCAGCTGTCCTTTCGCGACGGCCGGTTTTGGGGGGAACAGCTGGGGGAAACGATCAGGGACTATTGCGAATTGAACGGGCAGGAGGTCAGCGAGGCGGACTTCGACGCCTGGTACGCGGCGAACATGACGAACGACGTCACCTGGTACGCGCCGGATGGCTCTGTGATCCCGGAAAATATGTAGGTTGGATGAAGATTTGCGGGAGTTCTGGATCTGGGAGAAGTTTGTGCGCTTTTTTCCTTGACAAAACGAGGAAATCCTCATAAAATAGACCCGCTAACGACTTTGATGGGAAGAAAGGCGAACTGTCCCGCCTTCAGAGAGCCGGCGGCAGCTGTGAGCCGGTGGGGGACTTTCGCGGATGACTGTTCCCGGAGTCTCCCGCCTGAACCATGAGTAGGGCGGGACGGCAGGCCCCGTTACCGGCCGAGACCCTTCGGGCCGCAGAGCGCCATCCGGCAACGGCTGGCGAAAACAGGGTGGTACCGCGTAATTTTTTACGCCCCTGACCGCAGCGCGGTCAGGGGCATTTTTTCTTGAAGAGAAGACGATGTCCCCCCCCCCTTTAAATTCCCACCACCAGTGACCGATGTCACTGGTGTACGCGCCTGGGGCGCGTGAGTCGGGGGATTTTCGGCAGGGGCATGTCCTGTCGAAAATGATCTCATGCTCCATGCATGATCGGCGATGGCCTTTTGACGATCCAAAAGCGAGAAATCCATTCACAGGAATGAGGAGAAGCATATGAAGTACGATTTTGCCAGCATCGAAAAGAAGTGGCAGCAGAGGTGGCTGGAGGAGAAGCCCTTTACCGCTGTCACGGGTGACAAGACCCGGGAGAAGTTCTTCGGCCTGATCGAGTTCCCCTATCCCTCCGGTCAGGGACTCCACGTGGGCCACGCCCGGCCCTTCACCGCCATGGACATCATTTGCCGGAAGAAGCGGATGCAGGGCTACAACGTGCTCTTCCCCATCGGCTATGACGCGTTCGGCCTGCCCACGGAGAACTATGCCGTCCAGCACCACATCCACCCTGCCAAGGTCACCCACGACAACATCGAGAATTTCCGCAAGCAGCTGCATATGCTGGGGTACTCCTTCGACTGGGACCGGGAGGTGAACACCACCGACCCCAGCTACTACAAGTGGACCCAGTGGATCTTCCTGCAGATGTTCAAGAAGGGCCTGGCCTACAAGGCCTCCATGCCCGTCAACTGGTGCA
>CALXDL010000034.1 GCA_944387055.1 uncultured Oscillospiraceae bacterium | reverse complement strand
CACCTTCCAGCAGGGCCGCAACGACGCCAAGATCGACGCGTCGCTGCTGGACCATATCGTCACGGCGGAGAAGGACCTGCCCGCCGCCGCCCGGACCGACATGATCGTGGCCCTCATCACCCTCAAGTACACCCAGTCCAACTCCGTGTGCTACGTGAAGGACGGACAGGCCATCGGCGTGGGCGCAGGGCAGCAGAGCCGCATCCACTGCACGCGCCTGGCCGGCGACAAGGCGGACAACTGGTTCCTGCGCCAGCATCCCAAGGTGCTTGGTCTGCAGTTCGTGGAGGGCATCCGCCGCCCGGACCGGGACAACGCCATCGACGTGTACCTCTCCAGCGAGTACGAGGACATCCTGGCCGACGGCGTGTGGCAGCAGACGTTCGCCGTCGAGCCCGAGCCGCTGACGGCGGAGGAGAAGAAGGCCTGGATCGCCCGGCAGTCCGGCCTGACCGTCGGCTCGGACGCGTTCTTCCCCTTCGGCGACAATGTAGAGCGGGCCCGCAAGTCCGGCGCGCAGTACATCGTCGAGCCCGGCGGCAGCATCCGGGACGACCATGTGATCGCCACCGCCGACAAATACCACATGGTCATGGCGTTCACGGGCCTGCGGCTGTTCCACCACTGAGGGGACGTGTCCCAGGGGGAGGCCGGCGCCTCTCCCTGCCCTTCCCGGCCGCCGGGAACACCGCGTCCCCGGCGTGCGCGCCCCAAGGCCCCACGGGCCGGGGCATCTCCGCCGCGCACGGACCGCGGCGGAGGACGATCTCATTTCCTTGCTCTGCCGCGGGCCGGGGGACTGGGGCGGCCGCAGGGCTCCCCCCAGTCCCCTCCCTTTCAGGGCTGTCCTGTTCTCACACATCAAGGAGGAATGCGCGAATGGATCTTATGGTAGTCGGCGGCGGAGGCCGCGAGCACGCCATCATCAAAAAACTCAAGGAAAACCCGGAGGTGGAGACCATCTATGCGCTACCGGGCAACGGCGGCATCGCCGCGGACGCGGTGTGCGTCCCGGAGATCGGCGCCACGGATATCGGCGCCATCGTGGACTTCGCCAAGTCCCATGCGGTGGGGTTCGCCGTGGTGGCGCCGGACGACCCCCTGGCCATGGGCTGTGTAGACCGGCTCCACGAGGCGGGCATCCCCTGTTTCGGCCCCAGCGCAGCGGCGGCCCGCATCGAGTCCAGCAAGGTCTTCGCCAAGGACCTCATGCGCCGCCACGGCATCCCCACCGCCCGCTATGAGGTCTTCGACGATCCCGCCAAGGCCCTGGCCTATCTGCGGGACGCCTCCTTCCCCATCGTGGTGAAGGCCGACGGGCTGGCCCTGGGCAAGGGCGTGCTCATCCCCCAGGACTTCCAGGAGGCGGAGGAGGCCGTCAAGTCCATCATGGAGGACCGGGTGTTCGGCGCCTCCGGCAAGAAGATCGTGGTGGAGGAGTTCCTGACGGGCCCGGAGGTCAGCGTCCTGGCTTTCACGGACGGCACCGCCATCCGCCCCATGGTGTCCTCCATGGACCACAAGCGGGCCGGGGACGGAGACACCGGACCCAACACCGGCGGCATGGGCACCATCGCCCCCAACCCCTGCTACACGCCCGCGATCGCCCAGGTGTGCATGGACACCATCTTCCTGCCCACGCTGGCGGCCATGCGGGCGGAGGGCTGCCCCTTCAAGGGCTGCCTCTACTTCGGCCTCATGCTGACGCCTGACGGCCCCAAGGTTATCGAGTACAACTGCCGCTTCGGCGATCCCGAGACCCAGGTGGTCCTGCCCCTGCTGGAGACGGACCTGCTGACGATCATGCGGGCCGTGGAGGACGAACGGCTGGACGAGCTGGATATCCGCTGGTCCAGCGGGGCCGCCGCCTGTGTGATCCTGGCCTCCGGCGGCTATCCGCTCCACTATGAGAAGGGCAAGCCCATCTCCTTCCCCGCCGCCCTCCCGGAGGGCGTGACGCTCTACCACGCCGGGGACGCCCTGACGGCGGACGGCACGCTGGTGACCAGCGGCGGCCGCGTGCTGGGCGTCACGGCCACCGCCGCGGACCTGGCGTCCGCCCTGACGGCCGCCTATGCGGCGGCGGACACAATCCACTTCGACGGCGCGTCCATGCGCCGGGACATCGGCCGGCGGGCGCTGGCCCTCATGGAGGGATGAGACGATGGTACGCCGCATCTATGTGGAAAAAAAGCCGGCCCTGCGCCAGGAGGCAGCGGGCCTTTTGAACGAGCTGCGCACCCTGCTGGGCATCCAGGCCCTCCAGGGCCTGCGGATCCTCCAGCGCTATGACGTGGAGGGGCTGGACGAGGCCGCTTTCCAGCGGGCGGTGGGGACCGTGTTCTCCGAGCCCCAGGTGGACGAGGCCACCGGCGCCCTCCCTGCGGAGGCGGGCATCGCCTTCGCGGTGGAGCCCCTGCCGGGCCAGTTCGACCAGCGGGCGGACTCCGCCGCCCAGTGCATCCAGCTGATGACCCAGGGGGAGCGGCCCACGGTCCGCACCGCCAAGGTCTATCTCCTCTCCGGCCCCCTCTCCGCCGCGGACGTGGAACGCGTCAAGGGCTATGTCATCAACCCGGTGGAGTGCCGGGAGGCGGCCCTGGGATGTCCCGAGAGCCTGCGGCTGGAAGCCGCCGTCCCGGCGGACGTGGCCTCTGTGACGGGCTTCACGGCCATGGACCAGGCGGGCCTCGCCGCCCTGCTGGACCAGCTGGGCCTGGCCATGGATCTGGAAGACCTCACCTTCCTCCAGACCTGGTTCCGGGACACGGAACGGCGGGATCCCACGATCACGGAGGTGCGGGTGGTGGACACCTATTGGTCCGACCACTGCCGCCACACCACCTTCTCCACCCACTTGGACGGCGTGCAGATCGAAGATGCGCACGTACAGGCGGCTTACGAGCGGTATCTGGCCGCCCGGGAGGAAGTCTACGGGGCTGAGAAAGCGGCCAAACGGCCTCAGACGCTCATGGACATCGCCACCATCGGCACGAAAGTGCTCAAGAAGCGGGGCGCGCTCCCCGAGCTGGACGAGAGCGAGGAGATCAACGCCTGTTCCATCCACGTCCCCGCCCAGGTGGACGGCAGGGAGCAGGACTGGCTGCTGATGTTCAAGAACGAGACCCACAACCACCCCACGGAGATCGAGCCCTTCGGCGGCGCGGCCACCTGCATCGGCGGCTGCATCCGGGATCCCCTGTCCGGCCGGGCCTACGTCCACCAGGCCATGCGGTTCACCGGCTGCGGCGACCCCCGGACGCCGGTGGCGGACACCCTGCCGGGCAAGCTGCCCCAGCGGAAGATCGCCCAGACCGCCGCCGCGGGCTACTCCTCCTACGGCAACCAGATCGGCCTGGC
>CALXDL010000033.1 GCA_944387055.1 uncultured Oscillospiraceae bacterium | reverse complement strand
GAGAAGCGCTATATGCACCACTACAACTTCCCCGGTTATTCCGTGGGCGAGGCGAAGCCCGCCCGTTCTCCCGGCCGGCGTGAGATCGGTCACGGCGCTCTGGCCGAGCGGGCCCTGCTGCCGGTGCTGCCCTCTGTGGAGGAGTTCCCCTATGCCATCCGTGTGGTGAGCGAGGTCCTCTCTTCCAATGGCTCCACCTCTCAGGGCTCCATCTGCGGCTCTACCCTGGCCCTTATGGACGCGGGCGTGCCCATCAAGGCCCCTGTGGCCGGCATCTCCTGCGGCCTCATCCAGGACGACGACGGCTCTTTCACCACCTTCATCGACATCCAGGGCGTGGAGGACTTCCACGGAGAGATGGACTTCAAGGTGGGCGGCACCAAGAAGGGCATCACCGCCATCCAGATGGACCTGAAGAACGACGGCCTGACCATGGAGATCATCAAGGAGGCCCTGGACACCACGTATGACGCCCGGTGCCAGATCCTGGACCAGATCATGCTGCCTGTGATCGCGGAGCCTCGGAAGGAAGTCTCCAAGTACGCGCCCAAGATGCTCACCATGCACATCGATCCCTCTCGCATCCGCGAGGTGATCGGCTCCGGCGGCAAGGTCATCCAGAAGATCGTGGCCGATACCGGCGCCAAGATCGACATCAATGACGACGGCTCGATCTTCATCGCTGGTGTGGATGCCGCCAGCTGCGACGCCGCTAAGAAATGCATCGATGATATCGTGTTCGTACCTGAGGTGGGCGCGTTGTATTACGGCCGCGTGGTGCGGCTGATGACCTTCGGTGCGTTCGTGGAGCTGGCTCCCGGCAAAGATGGCCTGGTCCACATCTCCAAGCTGGCGGACCACCGCATCGAGAAGGTGGAGGACGCCTGCAAGATCGGCGATATGATGTGGGTCAAGGTGACGGACAGCGACGAGAGGGGCCGTGTGAACCTCTCCCACAAGGATGCCATGAAGGAGATCCGTGCCAAGGAGGCCGCCGGCGAGCGTATCAAATAAGCACTGTTCTTTCGAGACCGGGCGGGCCCCAAAAGCCCGTCCGGTCTTCGTTTCCCACAAGAAAGGAGGCCGCCATGGCTGCTATCCTTCCCCTGCAGCTCTCCTACTCCGCAGAGGCGGGACAACAGACGCTTTTCCCCACACTGCTGCTGGACGGCGCGCAGGCCATCCTGGTAGACTGCGGCTATCCCGGCTCCCTGCCGCTCCTGGAGGCGGCCCTGCGTCCTCTGGGACTTGGGATCGCCGATCTGACCGGCGTGGTCATCACCCACCATGACGACGACCACATGGGTGCCCTTGCCCAGCTCAAACGGGCCGTCCCCCACCTCCAGGTGTCCACTGGTGCCGGTGAGGCCCCCTATGTCTCCGGTGCGCGGAGGTCTCTGCGCCTGGTCCAGGCGGAAGCCCTGCAGCCCTCCCTGCCGCCGGAGGCCCAGGCCTGGGGTCGGCAGTTCTGTCGGCGGCTGGCCGCTGTGGAGCCTGTGCCGGTGGATCATCTCCTGCGTGAGGGAGAGACGCTCCCCTGGTGCGGCGGCTGCCGCGTGCTGGCTACGCCAGGCCACACTCCGGGACATATCTCCCTGTATCTCCCCGCCCACGCCGTCGTGATCTCCGGCGACGCGGCAGTGGTGCAGACGGGCCGCCTGGCCGTGGCCAACCCGCAGTTCGCCCTGGACCTGCCGGCCGCGCAGCGCTCCCTCTGCGCTCTGGAGGCGCTGCCTTGGACCACCTGTTCCTGCTATCACGGCGGCATCCTCCGCCGGGACGCCGGGAGGCCGGGGCGCGTCCTGTGCTCCTGCCGGCCGGAGGATGCCCCTGCCCTGCTGGCGCTGTTCCATGATACGGTCCACACCGTCTGCGCCGCCGACTATGCGCCCGCCCAACTGGACGCCTGGGCCCCCGCGGACCGGGATGCCGCCGCCTGGACGGCGGGCCTCCTCCGCCGCACGACCCTGGTGGCAGAAGAGGACGGGCAGATCGTGGGCTTTGGGAACATCGGTCCCGATGGCTACTTGGATCTGCTCTATGTCCACAAGGACCATCAACGCCAGGGGATCGCCACGGCCCTCTGTGATGCCTTGGAGACGCTCTATCCTGTGGAACAGGTGACGGTCCACGCCTCTGTCACCGCCCGGCCCTTTTTCGAGGGCCGGGGCTACCGGGCCATACAAGCACAGCAGGTGGAGCGCCGTGGTCAGCGGCTCACGAACTTCGTTATGGAAAAGAGGTCGATCTGATGGATGTCATCGCTGCCATCGCCACTGGCACACGCCCCACGGCCATCGGTATCGTGCGGGTGTCCGGACCGGGGTGCTTCCCCCTGTGTGACCAGGTGTTCCGGGCCGCCAACGGCCGGCCCTTCTCAGAGCAGGACGCCCGGCGGATGGCGTTCGGAGAGATGCTGGACGCGGCGGGACACGTCATCGACCAGGGTCTGGCCGTCCGGTTCCCCGGCCCCAACAGCTATACAGGCGAGGACTGCGCGGAGTTCCACTGCCACGGCTCTCCCGTGGTGCTCCAGGAGCTGTTGGCGGCCCTCTTCGCCGCCGGGGCCCGTCAGGCGGAGGCCGGGGAGTACACCAAGCGCGCGTTCCTGAACGGCCGCCTGGACCTGACGCAGGCGGAGGCCGTGGCAGACCTGATCGACGCGGAGACCGCCGCCGCCGCCCGGAACGCCGCCGCCCAACTGGACGGCTCTCTCCGCCGGGATCTCGAGGCCGTCACGGAGCGCCTGTTGGATATCTCCAGCCAGTTCTATGCTGTGGTGGACTATCCGGATGAGGACATCCAGGACATCCACCCGGCGCAGATCGCCGCTGCGCTCCAGGACTGCGAGTCCACGCTCTCCCGTCTGCTGGCCACCTGCCAGCGGGGCCGTGTCCTCAAAAGCGGCGTGCGCACGGCCATCGTCGGACGGCCCAACGCAGGAAAATCCTCTCTGCTCAACGCCTTGGCCGGATATGAGCGCGCGATCGTCACCGATATCCCCGGCACCACCCGGGACACGGTGGAGGAATCCGTCCTCTGCGGCGGCGTGCGGCTGCGGCTCATCGACACCGCCGGCATCCGGGAGACAGGCGACGCCGTGGAACAGCTGGGAGTAGAGCGCGCCCGCCAGGCCTTGGCGAACGCCGATCTGGTGCTGGTGGTGATGGACGGCTCCGCCCCTCCGGCACAGGAGGATGGGGATATCCTGCGCCTGGCCCAGGAGAGCGGTGCGCCCTTCCTCCCCATCTTCTCCAAGCTGGACCTGGGCACCGCCCCCCGCATCGCCGCGGATGGGTACGGCGACTGCCCCGCCAATGCCATCCGCCTCTCCTCTGTCACCGGTGAGGGCCTGGATGTCCTGGAGGAGACCGTGGCGGCGCTCTTTCCAGAGGGAGATGCTCCCGACGGCAGTATCCTCACCAACCAGCGCCAGCAGGACAGCGCCCGCCGGGCCAGGGACGCCATCCGCCGTGGCCTGGAAGCGCTGGAGAGCGGCCTGACTCCGGACGCCGTCCTCACGGATGTGGAGGAGGCCCTGGATGCTCTGGGTGAATTGACCGGCCGCACCGCCCGGGAGGAGATCGTCTCCCGCATTTTCGAGCGTTTCTGCGTGGGGAAATGAATCTCCTATATGGTTCTCATCTTCGCAAAATCCGGTTTACAAGACCATATCCCCGTGCTATACTGTCAGCATATGGAACGCAAGACACGGAAGGAGCGTGCTGTCGTGTACGATCTGAGCATCCTGCGGGAGCGGCTGCGGACCCAGCGCCCTGTGCCCTGGGATCAGCTGCCGGACTTCGCGTTGTATATGGACCAAGTACTCTCTTACATGGACCGTCAGGTGATCCGCTTCGACGAAGATGACGGATTGACCGCCGCCATGGTGAACAATTACACGAAGAGCGGCCTGGTCCCCCGAGCCGACGGTAAGAAATACGGCCGGGAGCACCTGGCCTATCTGACGGCCATCTGCGTCCTCAAGCGAGTGATGTCCACCAAGGACATGGATCTGCTCATCAAGGAGGAGCTCCATGGAGACCGCCCCATCTCTGACGGGTACGCGGCTTTCTGCGCCAGCCTGGACAAAGCCCTGGACCTCACCGCCGATGAGATGGAGGACCGCACGGACGAAAGCGCTCTGGCCGATGCCGCCATCCACTTCGCCTTGATGAGTTATGCCGCAGGCGTGGCCAGCAGCCGCTATGTGGCGCTGCTGCGGGAGCGGCAGGCCGCCCAGGAGCCGGCACCGTCCGGCAAGAAAGCCAAACGGGAACGAGAGAGGGGGAGCAACGATGCGTGAGTTCGTGATCATGACCGACAGCTGCTGTGACCTGACTGCCCAGATGGCGCAAGAGCTGGGGGTCGAGGTGGTGCCGCTGAGCCTCCAGATGGACGGGGAGATGTTCCACAACTGGCTGGATGGGCGGGAGATCGGGTTCGAGACGTTCTACGCGCGGCTCCGGGCAGGTGCCGCCGCTACCACCTCCGCTGTCAGTGTGGGAACGTTCCAGACGGAGATGCGCAAGGTGCTCGCCTCCGGCCGGGACCTCTTGTATATCGGCTTCTCCTCCGCCCTGTCCACCACCTATCAGTCTGCCGTCATCGCTGCCGGAGACCTGCAGGGCGAATATCCGCAAGCCCGTATCTTCACGGTGGATTCTCTGTGTGCCTCTCTGGGTCAGGGCCTGCTGATCTACCTCTGCGTCCAGGAGCAGCGCAAGGGACGCTCCATCGAGGAAGTCCGAGACTTCGCCGAGGCCACCAAAGGCAGCGTGTGCCACTGGTTCACCGTAGACGATCTCAACCATCTCAAGCGCGGCGGCCGCATCAGTTCCGCCACGGCGCTCTTCGGCACCATGCTCTCCATCAAGCCCGTCATGCATGTGGACGACGCAGGGCGGCTGGTACCTGTCAGCAAGGCCCGCGGACGGCGGCCATCTCTGGCCGCTCTGGTCGATCGGATGGCGAAGACGGCGCTGGATCCATCCAATGGCCCTGTGTTCATCAGCCACGGTGACTGTGAGGGCGACGCCCTTTGGGTCGCCAACGAGATCATGCGCCGCTTCGGGAACCGGGACATCCATCTGAATTTCGTCGGGCCCGTCATCGGCAATCACTCAGGTCCCGGCACGCTGGCCCTCTTCTTCCTGGGCAGCGAACGATGAGGCCCTGCGGCCTCTAAGCGAGAGGACGGTACGATCATGAAATGGCTGGAAGTACACATCGATACCACCCATGCCGGACTGGAGCCGGTGGAGACGCTGCTCTCCACCCTTGGCATCGACGGCGTGGTGATCGATGACGAGACCGAGTTCCGGGAGTTCCTGGACGGGAACCATCGATTCTGGGACTATGTGGACGAGGACTTGGAGCGTGCGATGGCTGGCAGGTCTCGGATCACCTTCTACCTGGAACGGTCAGAGGAGGGCTTCGCCAAGGTAGGCGAGGTCCGCATGGCCCTGGAGGCGCTCAAGACAGATCATGCGGGACTGGGGACGCTGCTGATGACCTTGGAGGATCTGGAGGACGCCGATTGGGAGAACAACTGGAAGCAGTACTACCGCCCCATGGAGATCGGGCAGCGGCTGTTGGTGATCCCCCAGTGGGAGCATATCGACCCCAAGGACCGGATCCCGCTGTTTTTGGATCCCGGACTCACCTTCGGCACCGGCAGCCACGCCACCACCCGGCTGTGCCTCACGGCCCTGGAGCAGCGCATCCGGGGCGGCGAACAGGTGCTGGACCTGGGATGTGGCAGTGGGATCCTCTCCATCGCGGCGCTCAAACTAGGCGCCGCCCATGCTTTCGCCTGCGATATCGACGACAAGTGCCTGGACGTGGCCTACGCCAACGCCGCTCTCAACGGCATCGGGACGGACACCTATACCGTCCAGGTGGGTGATATCTTGACGGATGAGGCGCTGCATCAAGCGATCGGCGGCGGATATGACGTGATCTTGGCCAATATCGTGGCGGATGTCATCATCGCCCTGGCTCCGGCCGTGCGGGGCCTGCTGGCGCCGGGCGGGGCGTTCCTATGCTCGGGCATCATCGACGAACGGGCGGAGGAGGTGGCCCAGGCCCTTCGGGCCGCCGGGCTGGATATCTCGGAGCGGCGTTCTGCAGAGGGCTGGACCGCCTATACCTGCCAATGACTCGCCCGCTCTATCATCCCTTTTTGTGAAATGAGGAGATAGCCTTGAAGTATTTGCTCCGGGCCGATGCGTTCGTCGGCAGGCATATGGCGCTTTTCGTCCTGCTGTGTGTGACCCTGGGCGTCGCCTTCCCCACGTTCTTCGCCCCCATCAACCGTGTCACCATGGGTCTGTTCGCGTTCATGACCTTTGCCAGCAGCCTCGGCGGCGGTTTCCGGGAGCTGCGGGACGTGGCCCTGCATCCCCTGCCGGCCGTGTTGACGCTGCTGATCCTCCACATCGTGATGCCGGTGGTGGCTCTTTGGACAGGTGGACTGCTGTTCCCGGATGCGCCCCTCTTCACCACCGGTCTGGTGTTGGAATATGCGATCCCCACCGGTGTGGCCACTCTGATGTGGTCCAACATCGGCCGTGCCAATGTGACCTTCTGCCTGTCTCTGGTCTTGCTGGACACGCTGTGCTCGCCGGTGGTGGTGCCCTTGACCATGCGGCTGCTCTCCGGCTCTGTCGTGGAGATGGATACCCTAGGCATGATGGGCGATTTGCTGATCATGGTGGCCATCCCCGCTGCGCTGGCCATGACCCTCTATCAACTCACCGGCGGACGGGTGGCCCAGACCTGGAAGCCCCGCCTCTCCCCTTTCTCCAAGATGGCGATGCTGCTGATCGTCATCTCCAACGCCACTGGCTGCGCCCCCTTCCTGCGCAACATCACGCCCACGTTGGTGCTGGTGATGGCTGCGGTGTTCTTCTTGTGCCTCTTGGGATTCTTCCTGGGATTCTGGGCCGGACGCCTGGTGAAGACGGACTTTCCTACAGCGGAGGCCATGGCCCTCAACAGCGGCATGCGCAACCTCAGCGCCGGTGCAGTGCTGGCGCAGCAGTATTTCCCTACGGACGTCCTGTTCCCCGTGGCGTTCTCCCCGCTGTTCCTGCAAGTCACCACAGCGTTCATCCTCAAGGGCTTGCGGGCCACGAAGGCCGGACGGGCGGACCAAGCGGCTTGGGAGCAGGCCCAGGCAGACTCTGCTCCCGCTTCCTCCCCCACGCATTGAGCGCGGCCTTTGGCCGCGCTCTTTTTTGCCCTCATGTCCCCATCGACCGTTTCCCCCTTCCTTTTCTCGTGCACTGCTGTAGAATGGTAAAAAACGGAAGGAGGCGGTGCGATGGCCGTCCAGGGACAGGCTGGGGAACATATCTTAGAGCTGCCGGTGGACGCCATCCGGCCCAATCCCCGCCAGCCGCGGCGGACATTCGAGCCAGACGCCCTGGCCGCTCTTGCGGAGTCTGTGCGGCGGCATGGCCTGCTCCAGCCTTTAACGGTGCGGCGGACCGGGGACAGTTGGGAACTGGTGGCTGGCGAGCGGCGGCTGCGGGCCGCCCGGATGGCGGGCCTTGCTACGGTGCCCTGTCTGGAGCGGCCAGCGGACGACGCCGATTCTGCTCTGCTGGCGCTGGTGGAGAACCTCCAGCGCCAAGATCTGCACTATCTAGAAGAAGCGGAGGCCATCGCCGCTTATCTCCATCAGACAGGGACCAGTCAGGAAGAAGTGGCCCGGCGGCTGGGCCGCTCGGCATCTGCAGTGGCCAACAAGCTGCGGCTGCTGCGCCTGTCCCCCGCCTGCCGGGAGATCCTGGTGTCCGCCGGACTTTCGGAGCGTCATGCCCGCTGCCTATTGCGGCTCGCAGACGAGGGCGAGCGGACAGCGGCGGCCAGACACATGGCGGCACACCATCTGAACGTAGCGCAGGCCGAGCAGTATGTGGAACGCCGGCTGGCCGCCCTGTGCTCGCCGCCTCCGGCGGGACGACGGACGTTCATCCTCAAAGACGTGCGATTGTTCCTCAACAGCGTAGACCGAGGGCTGCGTCTGATCCGTGACGCCGGCGTGGATGCCAGGACAGAGCGGGCCGAAACGGAAGAGGACATCATCTTGACGATCCACATCCCAAAGCAGCGGCGCAAAGACGCCTGACGCGTACTTCCAGGTTGTTACGGTATTGTAATCTTTTTTCCGAAAAAGTGTGCTAGAATAGGGTCTCGATAGCATAGACTGAGGACATACCGCTTGTCCGGCAGACCGTGACAACAGGAGGGGACCATGGAAGAGATCACCAAGGAGACCATGGCGCCGCAACATAAGGCCACAGGTAAGAGACGGGCTCTCCTCGCCGCCGGGATATCCCTGTCGGTGATGGCGGCAGCTTATCTAGGTTTGTGCATATACGCCAGCCACAGCGACGCTTTTTTCCCCAATACCATCATCGACGGCGTAGACGTGTCGGGCCTGACGCCTGCGCAGGCCGCGCAGACGCTGCGAGACGCCATCCCGGAGAAGACGCTGGACTTCTATCTGCCATTAGCCGACGAAGCAGGTGACGGCGTATCTGCGCCGGAGGGAGAGACGCTCTACGAGACGTCTCCCGCCGCCACGGTCACTTACCGCGACTTGGGCGTGACGGAGGCGCTGGATCACGACGCTGCTGTCCAGCAGCTCTTCGACCGCACACAGGGCCAGGAGGGCTTCCTCGCCAGCGGATGGAGCTATCTCTCCCGCTTGTTCGGAGAATACGCCCTGAGCCTTCCCCTGGAGCCAGAGGCATACACGTTCCGTACAGAGACTGCCCAGCTGGCCGAGACGTTCTCCCGAGAACCGCAGGACACTTCGTATGCCTTGGCGGAAGACAGCCTCCAAGTGACCTTGGCTCAAAACGGACTGTCCGTATCCCACACGGCCTTGGAGCGTGCTGTGGAAGAGGCACTTTCCGCCTACTGTCAGAGCGAGGTCTATGTGCCCGCTGCCGTCCTCCCAGCGCAGACGATGACCGCCCAGGTCCTTTTTGACGCGGTGTCCGGCGAGGCGAAGAACGCCGGATATGACGCTGCCACAGACTCCATCACACCGGAGCAGCCAGGCGTGACGTTCGATGTGGAGACCGCGCAGGCCGCCATGGATGCAGCGGGTCCTGGCGCGACCGTCTCCATCCCCGCTCAGATAGAATCCCCCGCAGTCACTGCAGAAGAGCTCTCCGCCGTCCTCTTCCGAGATGTGCTGGGCGAATGCCGCACCCATGTCTCCGGCACAGCGGCCCGGATCAACAACGTGCGCCTCTCCGCTGCTGCCTGCGACGGCGTGGTCCTCAACAGCGGAGACGTGTTCTCCTACAACGAGACCACTGGCCAGCGCACGGCTGCCAAAGGCTACCAGGCGGCGCCCGCCTACGTCCAAGGTCAGACGGTGGATGAGATCGGCGGCGGCGTGTGTCAGACCTCCTCCACACTCTACTACGCCTGCCTGCGGGCAGATCTGGCGATCACAGAGCGCTATGCCCACCGCTATGTCCCCGCCTATATCGACTGGGGCATGGATGCCACCGTCTCCTGGGGCGGCCCGGACTACAAGTTCACCAATGACACCGACTATCCCATCAAGATCGACACCTCTTATTCCAACGGCTATCTCACGGTCCGGATCCTGGGCACCAATGTGGACGGCACTTATGTGCGGATGACCAACGAGGTCCTCTCCAAGACGCCTTGGGAGACCGTGTATGAGGACGATCCCACCTTGCCCGCCGGGACGGAGCAGGTACAGACTTCCCCGTACACCGGCTATCGGGTGCGGAGCTACCGGAACGTATACAGCGCCGACGGCGCGCTGCTCTCCAGCACCTATGAGGCCACCAGCGATTATAAGTCCCGGGACCGGGTGATCGTGCGGGGCCCCGCTCTGCCGGAGGTCCCTGCTTCTGGTACTGCAGAGCTCCCGGCAGAAGAGACCGGGACCGCCCCGGAGCAGCCGCCTGAAACGGCCGCGCCTTCGGAAGGGACCGTCGATCCAGCAGCGGATGGTGAGACCGGCCAAACGCCGGAGCCTCCCTCCTCCCAAACGAGCGAGCCCCCGCCGTCCCAGTCGGATCAGGCAGGAACGTCTGTCCCGTCTACGGAACGGTGACCATGGCCCTCTCCCAGTCCCTTTGGATCGGGAGGGGGCGTCCTTCTGTCCGCCCCTTTTTCATATCTTTCCATATGGCCCCATGAAACACTGGCCCGGCCCCTCCACATACTATCTCCATCTGACAGGAGGGCGGCGCCATGAAAAACCATCCCTGGCTGCGCTGGGCACTGCCGCTTTCGGCGCTGGCGGTCTGCTGCGCAGTCCTGTGGCCCAAACGCCATCTGCTGACAGCAGAGGCTATCTCGCAGTGGTCGCCCCGTCAGACCTGGTTGGCGGTGGCGTTCCTGTTGTCCCTCTATGCCCTCAAGAGCCTGGTGATGTGCTTCCCCATGAGTGCGCTGACCGCAGCGGGCGGGCTCCTCTTCCCCTATCCCATGGCCCTGGCAGTGAACCTGACGGGTACCGCCGTGGCCCAATCTCTCCCCTTCCTCCTGGGGCGGCGGGGGCGGGCCGGTTGGTATGCTCTGCTCGCACGCGTGCCAAAACTGTATCGCATCCGCGATGCCATCCAAAAAGACGGCTCTCTGCTGGTGTTCCTCCTGCGGTTGGCAGGCGCCTCGCCGGGAGATCTGGTGAGCCTGTCCCTCGGCGCTTCCGGGATCCCCTTTTGGAGGTACTTGACGGCAGGCATCCTGGGTTCCGCGCCCCGCGTGGCGGCGGCCACTCTCCTGGGGGCCGCGCTGTGGGACCCTTGGAGCGAGCGTTTCTGGATGTCTGTGGGGATCAATGCCGCCGTGACCGTGCTATCGCTTTCCCTCTGGCGGCTGCGCAGCCATTGAGGGATGGGGACGGTCCTCACCGTCCCCATCTTTTCATCCGATCTGGAGGAACTGCCAGCTGGCCAGAGTCCCGGGACCACTATAGGAGATCGCACGGCTGGAGGACAACCGGAACGTGGCCGGTGCCGTCACTTCCAGGATACCTCGGATCGTGTACACAGCGCTCGCACCCGTAGGATGGTCGATGGAGAGCGCCATGTCCAGCAGGCTCTCGTTGTTCCGTTGGAGCACCAGCATCGTCCCCAAAGCCACGTCCGCGGGGATCTGGACTCCGAACTGGATATCATAGATGCCGGAGCGCAGGACGGTCACGAACTGACCGTCCAAAAGGAATGCTCCTGGCGTATACCGGCTCTGCTCCAGGCGGAGGCCGGCAAAAGCTGCCGAGTTGCTGACCGTGCCCGTCTGCCAGGCGTGGAACGTCGCGCTGGAGAACGCGCTGCCTGGCTCCCCTTGCGGGCCCTGAGGCCCTTCCGGACCTTGCGGACCGATGGGGCCCTGGGGACCTTCCGGGCCTTGCGGGCCAAGGGGGCCCTGAGGGCCTTCTGGACCTTGCGGGCCGATGGGGCCCTGGGGACCTTCCGGGCCTTGCGGGCCGATGGGGCCCTGAGGACCTTCCGGACCTTGCGGGCCAAGGGGGCCCTGGGGGCCTTCCGGACCTGGGATCCCCCTGGGACCCATGGGACCCACCGGACCTCGTGGTCCAGGCGGGCCCGGCGGGCCTGGCGGACCAGGACAGCAGAAGACACGGCAGCAGGATCGATCGTTCATTCACTCACCTCCCCTCCATCCTATGCAGCAAGGACCTATCTGGCAAAAACGCAGGGCCGTGACAATTGTCACGGCCCTGCGGCTGTTCAGCTCCGCTCCCTCTTGAGGCGGCGGATGTCCTCTCCAAAAAACGGGAGGATCTGGTATTCTCCTTCGATCCGCGAGGCGATCTGCGGCGAATACCGCCGTCCGATGTCTGCCGCCTTGAGGTTCGTGTTCAGGATGGTGGCCCGCCGCTCCAAGAGCCTCCCGTTGACGATCTGATACAAGGCGCTTTGGACGAACGCCGTGGTCATCTCCGTACCCAGATCGTCCAGGATCAGCAGGTCGCATCCCAAGACCCGCTCCACATCATTGGAGGCCTCTCCGTCCTCTTGACGGCCGAACTTCTGTGCCTCGAACCGGTCGAAGACATGTCCCGCTGTATCATAGACGACGGACCAGCCCTCTTCGCTGACCTCCCGCGCGATGGCAGCGGAAAGGAACGTCTTCCCCAGCCCCGGGTCGCCCGTGAGCAGCAGGTTCCCGCTGTCTGGCCCGAACGTCTCTGCGTACCGCCGGCACCGGCGGAAGACCCATTCCATGTTCTCCCGGGGAGAGATGCCCAACGCCGGCAGGGGCTCTTCGGAATACCAGTCCAGCGAGAACGTTTCGAAGCTCTGTCCGGCCAGATCCAGCATCCGGCTGAGCTCCTTCTTCTGCTCACGCGCGTAATATCGCTGCAGGCAGCGGCATACTTCCCCGCCCCGATAGCCAGTGTCCCCGCACAGGGGGCAGGCAGGCCTATCCTCCAGGCAATCAGCGGGCAGGCCCAACGCCTCCAGCAGCTCCCGTTTCTCCGCCTGGAGGCTCAGGTTCTCATCCCGCAGCCGCTCCACCGCAGGAGTCGGATCCGTGCCGCGGCGGAGGGCAGAGACGATGATCCGGCTCATCGTAGAGCGGAGCTGGCTGTCGATCTGGCGCAGACGGGGCTGCCGGCGGAACACGGCCTCCCGCCGCTCTTGGAACCGCGTCTCCCGTTCCTGGCGGTCCTCTTCGAAACGCTGCATGGCCCGGCGCATGATCTTGCCGTCATAAGACATTTCATCACACCCCCTTGTCCCGCTGTTCGATGTACTTCTTCATCCAGGTCACGTCCTCGGGCTGCTTCTCTGCCGTGGACGGCGCCGGATGCCGGGCGGACGGCGGGCGGTCCGCCGCTTCGATCTCGGCCACAGTGTGGAGCCCCGCCTGGTGCCACCGTCTCAAGATGCCGTTGCAGTACGCCCATTTGAACTCATGGCATTTGAGCACCGTCTTGTCATAAGCCAACGCCACGGCCTCCGGCGGGAACCCCATCTCCTGCCAGGCGGTGAGATATCTCTCCTCTGATGGCGCTGGCATCCGATCTCCCAATCGCAGTACCCGCATATAAGCTGGAAGCGCCCCTTGGCGCTGGGCATATTTGCGCAGATAGTCCGCCGCCGCGGCCTGCGTGTCGATGCCCATGCGGGCCCAGGCATAGCCCTCCTTCTCGATCTGCTTCATCCCCGGGCGCCGTCCCGGGCCCGACCGCTGGGCCACCCGCTCCACACAGTGGCATACCAGCAGGTAGATCACGTCCGCTGGCAGGCCCAGGTAATCGTTGAGTCCCAGCAGCACGCCCACGTCCGGCGTGGTGAGCTTCTTTCCCAGCTTCCGCTCCACTTCCTCAGTGAGACTGCGGAACTCAGCGCTGCGTTCCAGCCGTTCTGCCACATCGGCCCGCTGGTATGTGGGCCGCTCGTCCGCAGGGGCTGGCGGCAGCTCTTGCGCCGCAGGGGCGATCAGCTCCAGCTCCCGCAGGGTCCGCTCCGCCGCCTCGATGCGCGGCCGGTCCCATCGCAGCTCCCCGGCCAGAGCGCGGGGCTGGACGGCGCCATGGTGGCGCAAAAGGGCAAGATACAAGAGGGCCGCGTCCCCGTCTCCCCGTTCCAGCAGTCGTTTCGCGGCCCGGCTCGTGAACGTCACGCTCTCGTCCCCGGTATGGATCAGCACACTGCTCATGACGCGCCTCCTCTCTCTTTGAGTCCCCACCATTCTACACGAATTTCCCTGCCGCGGCAAGTCCCGGGCAGAAACTCTCCTGCTTCCGTTTCCTGCCTGATTTTGTGAATTTTTTTGGAAGGTGCACTTTTTTCTGGCACACTCCGCCGCCATATGGTATACTGTAACCTAACATAATAGGCGCATTTTGCGCGATCTGGCCATTGGCTGGAAAGGAGAGGACGTTTTTATGGCGAACCGCGTGGTCGTGACGATCTGTGACGAGGAATATACCTTCGTGGCGGAGGAGTCCGCCGCTTATATGCAGAAGGTGGGGGCTTACGTGAGTGGGAAGATGGAGGAGGTCCTCAAAAGCTCCCGAGTGGGCCGGACGGACGCTGCCATCCTCACCGCTGCCAATATCGCCGACGAGCTGTTCAAGGCCCAGGCCGCCGCTGAACAGCTCCGCAGCCAGATCAAAGGCTATCTGGACGAGGCGGGGAAGGCGCAGAGCGAGGCCAGTGAACTCAAGCGCGAGGTGTTCCGCCTGCAGCAGAAGCTGGACGCCCTCAACCGGAACAACGGGAAAGGATGAAGCCAGAGCTCCTCTCCCCCGCCGGATCGCCGGAGGCGCTGCGGGCCGCAGTCCAGAATGGCGCGGATGCGGTATATCTGGGCTGGGGCGCCTTCAATGCCCGCCGGGGCGCGAAGAATTTCACAGATGAGGAGTTCGCTGATGCGCTCCTCTATTGCCATGAGCGTGGCGTGCGGGTCTTCCTGACGCTGAACACCCTGGTGACGGACCGGGAGCTGCCCGCCGCGCTGGACACCGCGGCCGTCGCCTGCCGTCTGGGTGTGGACGCGGTGCTGGTCCAGGACTGGGGACTGTTCTCTCTGCTGCGGGCCGCCCTGCCGGATCTCCCCCTCCATGCCAGCACGCAGATGAGCATATTCACCTCCGGCGGCGCACGGGAACTCTCGGACGACGGATGTGAGCGGGTGGTCATCGCCCGGGAGTGTTCGGCGGAAGATACAGCGGCCATCTGTCGGAACTGCCCGGCAGAGGTAGAGGTATTCGTCCACGGCGCACTGTGCATGTGCTACTCCGGCCAATGCACGATGAGCGCGGTGGTCGGCGGACGATCCGGCAACCGGGGCCGCTGCGCCCAGCCCTGCCGCCTGCCCTACGGTGTGGATGGTCCCGCCAAGGACCGCTATCCGCTGAGCCTGAAGGACGCCTGCCTGGCAGGGGCCCTGGGGGATATGGAACGGATGGGCGTGGCCTGTCTGAAGCTGGAAGGACGGATGAAGCGTCCGGAATATGTGGCGGTGGTGACCCGTATCTATGCCCGCCTGCTGGCGGAGAGGCGCGGCCCTACGGCTGCTGAGATGGCAGAGCTGGAACAGGCCTTCTCACGCTCCGGCTTTACCGATCAGTACTGGAGGGGGCGTACCGGCGCCGGGATGTTCGGCACCCGTCCGGAGGACGCTCCAGATCCGAAGGAGCTCTTCGCGCAGGCCAAAGCAGCCTATGAACAGGACGAGGCACGGACTGTGCCCGTCCGCTCCCATTGTTCGATTCGGGCAGGTGTCCCCTGTACGCTGACCGTTTCGGACGGCGTCCATTCCGTCACGGTCTGCGGCCCGGTACCGGAGGCGGCCCGCACCCGTCCTCTGACGGCGGAGGCGCTCTCCGCCCGCCTGCAGAAGACCGGCGGCACTGCCTACCGCTGTGACGAGGTCACAGTGGAGCTGGATGAGGGGCTCTCCCTCTCCGCCAGCGCGGTGAATGCCCTCCGCCGGGACGCTCTGGCGGCCCTGCGGGCGGCCCGTACTGCACCGCCCCGGAGGCGGCAGCTGCCGCCTCCTCCGCCGCCTGCAGACGATCCGGCCGCACCGGCGCTGCGCTTCACCGTCTCCGCCGCCCGGCTGGAGCAGGTGACACCAGAGCTGCTGGCCTGCGGGCCGGCCTGGGTGGCCGTCCCCTTGGAACAGCTCGCCGCCTGCGATGCCCTGCCCGCCGGCGGCACTTGGTGTGCCGTCCTCCCCCGCGTCTGGCGGGACCGGGACGAGGACGCTCTGCGGAAGATGCTCCGCACCGTCCGCTCCCGCGGCGTCACCAAGGTGCTGGCCGGGAACATCGGACACCTGCCCCTGGTGCGGGATATGGGGTTCACCATCCATGGCGACTTTGGGCTCAACGTCTTCAACGGCCGTTCCCTGGCCTATCTGCGAGACAAAGGGCTCGCGTCTGCGTGCGTATCGTTCGAGCTGCGCTTCGCCCAGATCCGAGACATGCCGAAGCCCCTGCCCGCCGAGGCCATCGTCTATGGCCGGCTGCCGCTGATGCTTACGGAGAACTGCCTGGTACAGCACTGCCAGAGCTGCCGCCGGGATCAGGAAGGCCCCATCGTCCCGGCAGAGGGCCCCTGCGGCCAGTCTCACCGCCTTACGGACCGGACGGGCGCCTCTTTTCCCCTGCTGCCCGTCTATGGCCACCGGACGGAGATCCAGAACGACCGTCCGCTCTGGCTGGCAGACCTGGCGGACCATGCGCATCTGGGCCTGTCCTATGCCCGCCTGCGTTTCACCACCGAGTCGCCGGAGACCTGTCTCCAGGTCTTCCGCAGCTATCTGGCAGGAGCGGCTGCCCCGGGCACATTCACCCGCGGACTCTATATCCGAGGCGTCGAGTGACGGTCTTTTTTGATACGAAACGTAATATCAATATATAAAATAACGAAAAGTTATTGTATCTAGGAGTCTTTCATGGAAGTCATCAAGGTAAAATATTATACGGACGGCATCGACGAGCTGTGCTATGTGGCGGGGAAGTCGGACTGGATCGACCTGCATGCCGCTGAAGACGTGACTCTGCGGGCGGGCGAGTTCCGCCTGATCCCCCTGGGCGTGGCCATCGCGCTGCCGGAGGGGTACGAGGCCCATATCGTCCCGCGCAGTTCCACCTTCAAGAACTACGGGATCCTCCAGACCAATTCCATGGGCGTGGTAGACTACTCCTACCGGGGCGATGGAGACCAGTGGCACATGCCCGTCTACGCCACGCGGGACGTGACGATCGAGAAGAACGCCCGCATCTGCCAGTTCCGCATCGTCCGCCATCAGCCGGAGCTGATGTTCCAGCGGGTGGAGCGCCTGGAGGATGCGGATCGGGGCGGCTTCGGCTCCACCGGCAAGTGAAGGGGGCTGGAGCGATGAAGATCGTATTGGCCTCCGGCTCTCCCCGGCGGCAGGAACTGCTGCGCCGGATCGGCATCACGGATTTTGACGTACGGGTGCCGGATACCGAGGAGACCTATCCCCCCGGTTCGCGTCCCCGCGAGGTGGTGGAGCATATCTCCCGCGTCAAATCCGACGCTGCGGCAGCCCTGTGCACGCCTGAGGAGCTGATCATCACTGCTGATACCATGGTGTTCCTGGATGACGCACGCCTGGGCAAGCCCGCCGACGAGGCGGACGCCCTGCGGATGCTCATGAGCCTGCAGGGCCGCCGTCACATGGTCTGCACAGGGGTGACCGTCCGCCGCGGCGGACAGGTGCTGACGGAAAGTGAGTCCACAGACGTCTATTTCCGCCCCGCCACCCAAGACGAGCTCCTGCACTATATCCAAACGGGCGAGCCGATGGACAAAGCCGGCGCTTACGGCGTCCAGGGCAAGGGCGCGCTCCTGGTGGAGCGGCTGGATGGGGATTTCTTCAACGTGATGGGTCTGCCCCTCCTCCGTCTCAGCCGGATGCTCGCGCAGTTCGGCGTCCGCCTGCTGTGACGGCGCACCGCCGGCCGGTATCGCCGCGTTCCCTGCGGTCTACACACTGTCAAAAGGGGTCATTCTATTGAAGAGATTTTTCAAGGACCATGGTATCTGGGTGCTGCTGGCTACGGCTGTGATCTCCGTGGCGTTGGCTGCCATGTCCTTTTTCTCCACGGACGCCTCGCCTTTGGTGGATCTGGCGGGGATCATCGCCTCGCCATTCCGGTCCGCCTATACGCAGGTGGCCGCGTGGTTCAACGATAAGCAGAATTATTATCAAGACGTCACCGCGCTGGAGGAGGAGAACGCTGCCCTCCACAAGCAGATCGCGGAGATGGAGGCGCAGATCCGCCAGGCCCAGGACACCATGGAGGAGAACGAGCGGCTGCGGGAGAAGCTGAACCTGCCCCTGGAGCGCTATGAGCTGGAGCTGGAACTGGCCAATATCACGGCCCACACGGTGAGCAACTGGACCTCCTCTCTGACGCTGGACCGGGGAACGGACCACGGTGTGGCCGTGGACGACTGCGTGATCAGCTCCACCAACGATCTGGTGGGCATCGTCAGCGAGGTGGGGACCAACTGGTGCACAGTCCTCACTATCGTGGATACAGACACCTCTCTGGGGGCCCAGGTGTTCCGCACCAAGGATCTGGGCGTGGCCGTGGGCGATTTCTCCCTCATGGGGGAAGAGCGGCTGCTGCTGGATTACCTCCCCGCCGAGTCCCAGCTGTTGGCCGGCGACCTGGTGATGACGTCAGGCCTGGGCGGCTACTATCCCTCGGACCTGGTGATCGGCACCGTGGCGGAAGTCCAGCGGGACGATTCCGGCACCGCCTCCTACGCGGTCCTGGAGCCCCGGGTGGACTTCTCCGAGTTGTCCCAGGTGTTCATCATCAAATCCTTCGACATCGTGAGCTGATGCACGGCGCCAGCTTGTCCCCTTTAGAAAGGAGGCGGCCCTTTGCTGGCCAGAAACGAGACGATCTTCAAATGGAGCCTGTACGCTGCGGCGGCAGCCCTGTGCTTCTTGGTCCAGGGCTGCGTCCTCCAGGCCGTGTCCCTTTGGGGCGTGATCCCCTTCCTCTATCCACTGGTGGCGGCGATCCCCGCCACCTACGAAGGGTCGCTGGCAGGGTCGATCTTCGCCCTGGCTGTGGGCGTCGCCTGCGACCTGCTGCTCCCCGCTCCGCTCCCCTGCTTCTACACGCTGGTCTTCCCCTTCGTCGGCCTGTGCGGAGGATTGCTGGCCCAGAGCCTGCTGCGGGCGGGCTTCCTCTGTTCCCTGTGCGCGGCGGCGGCCGCTTTTTTGCTGACGGACGGCTTCCACTGCCTGCTCCTCTGGTCTGCGGGCAAAGCCGCCTGGGGCACTGGGGCCAGTGTGATGCTCCGGGAGTTCTGCGTCACCGCGGTGCTGACCGTTCCGGTCACCTTCCTCTTCCGGGCCGTCTACCGCAAGACCCATATCTATGACTGAGTTTGTATAAGGAGTTCTCTATGGACCGTAACGATCCCCGCGGGCGCCGCCTCTATGTGCTTTCCGGCCTCCTGGCCCTGGTCCTGCTGCTTTTCGCAGGTGTACTGTTCGACACCCAGGTCCGTCATCACGAAGAGTATCTGGCCAGTTCCATCCGCTCCATCGCCCGAGAGGAGAAAGTGGAGGCCTCCCGCGGAGTCATCACGGACCGCAGCGGACGGCCGCTGGTCTCCAACCGCTCCACCTATGATCTCACCTTCGACTCCAGCCTCCTGCGGGCGGGAGAAGATGAGAACGAGGCCATCCTGCGGCTGCTGGAGCTGTGCCGCAGCCGCGGTATCGCCTGGAACGACAGCCTCCCCATCACCCAGACGTCGCCCTTCTCCTACACTGTGGACAGCCTGTCCTCTGTACAAAAGAGCCGTTTCCTCACCTATCTGAAGGACTTGGACGGCTCCCAGGCGCTTTTGGGCGCCTATCTGCTCCAACATCCGGAGGTGGTGTCGTCCGGAGAAGATGCCTCTGAGGAGACGGACAGCGCGGCGCCCGATGCCGGAGCCGATGGCGAAGACGCTGCGGAGCCTACAGATGCGCAGAAGTCCGCGATGCTGCTGGAGCAGCTCTCGACGGAAGACCTCTCCACACAGCTCCTCCTGGACGCGGGCCTCACCCCCACGGTCCTGCTGCAGATGATGCAGGAAGCGTTCGGCTTGCCTGCCTCCTTCACCATCCAGCAGGCACGGCTGGTGCTGGGCGTCCAATACGAGCTGTCCGTCCGGCAGCTGGTGAACACCACCGCCTATGTGCTGGCGGAAGACGTGGACACGGATCTGATCTCCATCATCAGCGACGGCAACTATGCCGGCGCCAAGATCACCCGCTCCTCCGTGCGGGAGTATGAGACCACCTATGCCGCTCATATCCTGGGCACGGTCGGTAAGATCGCCTCTCAGGAGGAGTTCGATGCGCTGGGCGATGGATACAGCTATGACGACCAAGTGGGGAAATCGGGCGTCGAGGCTGCTTTCGAAGGATATCTCAAGGGCACGGACGGCCGCCGCGTGGTCTCCACCAACGAAGAGGGCAAGATCACCGGCGAATACTACTCCAAGGAGCCGGTGCCCGGCAACACAGTGGAGCTGACCATCGACCTGGAGCTCCAGCAGGCCGTGGAGGACGCGCTGGCGAAGACCGTCACTGCTATGAACGAAGAGGACGGCGTCTCCACCCGGGGCGCTGCCGCTGTCGTCCTCTCCACGCACGGCAGCGAGGTGCTCTCCCTCGCCTCTTATCCCACCTATGCGCCCGCCAGCTACAGCCAGGATTATGCGGCCTTGGAGAGCGACCCCGCCAATCCCCTGTGGAACCGAGCTACCAGCGGCACCTATGCCCCCGGCTCCACCTTCAAGCCCATGACGGCCATCGCCGCGCTGCAAGAGGGCATCATCACTCCCCGGACGGAGATCCGGGCCACCCATACCTGGCGCTATCCCGGCGCTCCCAGCAGCTATGCCAACTGCTGGTATGCCGGCAGCCACGGCCTCATCAACGTCACAGAGGCCATCACCAACTCCTGCAACTACTTTTTCGCCCAGATGGGCTATGAACTGGGCATGGATACCCTGCGGGAGTATGCGCAGGCCTTTGGCCTGGGCGCGTCCACCGGTATCGAGATCGGCGACTCTGCCGGTACGCTCCCCCAGAATCCCCAGGGCGAGGATCAGGCCCCTTGGGCCGCATTCGGCCAGTCCAGTCAGGCCTACACACCGCTGCAGCTGGCCAACTATATCGCCACGCTGGTCAACGGCGGCGACCTCTATGACGTGCATCTGCTCAAATCCGTCAAGACCTATGACAGCTCTGAGGTCGTTGCCGTGGGCCAGGCGGAGCCGCGCAGCTCTCTGGACATCAGCCCCGCGAACCTGGAGGCCGTCAAGCAGGGCATGCTGGGCTATACACAGCCTGGCGGCCAAGTGTATCATGCCTTCCGCTCCTGCGTGGTGCAGGCGGGCGCGAAGACGGGTACCGCCCAGCTGGGCGGCGACCTGACGAACAACGGCGTATTCGTGTGCTTCGCCCCCTATGACGATCCCGAGATCGTGGTGTCCATCGTCATCGAAAAGGGCGGCTCCGGTGCCGCCCTGGCCTCCACCGCTGTGGAGATCCTCAACGCCTATTTCACTGCCGACGAGACCGGCACCGCCATCCTCGGCGAAAACCAACTGCTGCAATAAGGAGGACCGCTGTCCATGCCCGAGCCTCTCGTGTTCGATCCCCGCTCTCCCCTCTGTAAGGAGCCTTTCGGCGCAGCCCCCTGCGGCGCGCCCGTCACTTTCCGCTGCCGTCCCCTCGCCGCTGAGGGCTTCACCCATTGCGCCCTGGTCCTGCGGCTGGAATTCCAAGGCGTCCAGGAAGAGCGGGAGCTCTCCTTCGCTGGGGCCGAGGGAGAGCGCGTATGTTTCTTCCTCACGATGGAGGCCCCGGCCCTTCCGGACCTGGCATGGTATCATTTCCGCTTCTGGCGGGACGATGGTTCCGGCTGTGTGCTGGACCGGATCGGCTACCACGACGGGAACGGGGCGGCGCCTTGGCAGCTGACCGTCTATGAGGACAGTGAGACGCCCGCCTGGTTCGGCTCCGGCGTGACATACCAAATTTTTCCAGATCGTTTTTGCCGCTGTACCATCCCGGACCCCACAGGAGCGGTGGGCGACCGATGGGTCCACGAGGATTGGCGGGACACACCGGAATGGCGGCCCGATCCAGACGGCGAGATCCGGAACCGCGATTTCTTCGGCGGTTCTCTGGCTGGCATCACTTCCCGGCTGGATACGCTCTCCCGTATGGGCGTCACGACTCTTTATCTCAACCCCATCTTCGAATCCGCTTCCAATCACCGCTACAACACGGCGGATTATGGCCGGGTGGACCCCATGCTGGGTACGGAACAGGACTTCATCACTCTCTGTCGGGAGGCTCACGCCCGCGGGATGCGGGTGATCTTGGACGGGGTCTTCAACCACACCGGCTCACAGAGCCTGTATTTCAATGCCGACGGCTTCTATCCCACGTTGGGTGCGGCACAGAGCCAGGACTCCCCCTATTTCGACTGGTATTCCTTCCATCCCTGGCCAGACGACTACGACGCGTGGTGGGGCATCCGGACACTGCCCGCAGTCCGTGAGGATCAGCCCTCTTATCGGGACTATATCATCGAAGGACCGGACTCCATCGTCCGCCGCTGGCTGCGGGCCGGAGCTGACGGCTGGCGGCTGGATGTGGCTGATGAGCTGCCAGATGATTTTATCGAGCGGATCCGCGCCGTCATGGAGGAGACGAAGCCGGATGCCGTGCTGATCGGGGAAGTCTGGGAAGATGCCAGTAACAAGATCGCCTATTCTCAGCGGCGGCGGTATCTGCTGGGCCGTGAGCTCCACGGCGTGATGGACTATCCCTTCCGCACGGCGCTGTTGGCCTATCTCCAGGGCGGTGACGCCGGTGATTTCCAGGAGTCCATGGAGACGCTCCGCGAAAATTATCCTCCCGCAGTCTTCTATTCCGCCATGAATTTTTTGGGCACCCATGATACGCCTCGGATCCTGACCGTTCTGGGCGCGGAGCAGACGCCCGCCTCCAAGGCGGAACGGGCCGCTTACCGCCTGTCTCCCGCCGAATTTTCCAAGGGCGCCGCATTGGTGCGGCTGGCTGCCCTGATCCTCTTTACGTTCCCTGGTTCTCCTACCATCTATTATGGTGACGAGGCAGGGATGCAGGGATTCGAAGACCCTCTCAACCGGGGCACCTATCCTTGGGGGCATGAGGATCTGGCGCTGCGCGCCCATTTCATTCGTTTGGGGCGGCTCCGGCGGGAGCGGGTCGCCTTGCAGCAGGGCGCCATTCGCTATCTCCGGGCTTGCGGCCCTGTGCTGATCTTTGCACGAGAGACCGATGCAGAGCAGCTCGTCACCGTGGTGAATGCCGCGGCATCCCCTCAGGCAGTGGATATCCCCTGGCCAGAACATATGGCCACCGATCTCTTGTCTGACCAGGTCTATTTCCCTTCTGGCGAGGTCCTCCACCTGGTCCTCCCCCCCTATAGCGGGCTCCTTTTGGTCTGACTGGCCACAGATGTTTCACGTGAAACATCTGTGGCCTTTCTTTTTGCAGGAACGCCGGATGCCCGATCGATCCATCCTTCTCGCAGGTCCTGCATTTTTCGTATTTTTCCTTGCAACCGCCAGTGACCCTTGCTATAATGGATCATGTGCCAACAGAGGATTTTAGACATTGGAAAGTGGGTGTCTGTGTGGCAAAGACCATTGCGATCGTGAATCAGAAGGGCGGCGTCGGGAAGACGACTACCTGCGTGAACCTGGCTGCCGCCTTGTCAGAAGCGGGACAGCGCGTCCTTCTGTGCGACTTCGACCCTCAGGCCAACTCCACCTCCGGTATGGGCGTGGACAAAACGGTCTCTCCAGGTGTGTATGAGGTGCTCATCGGCGAGTCTCCTACGGCTGACGCGCTGGTCCACACCAGATTCGGCGATGTGCTCCCCTCCAACAAAGCCCTTGCGGGCGCTGGCATCGAGCTCATCGGCATGGAGCGGCGAGAGTTCCTGCTACGGGACGCTTTGGAGCAGGTGAAGGATCAGTATGATTTCATCTTCGTGGATTGTCCTCCCTCTCTGGAGCTGTTGACGCTCAACGCGCTGTGTGCAGCAGACAGCATCCTGGTGCCTGTCCAGGGAGAGTATTTCGCATTGGAGGGCCTCAGCGACTTGATGAACACCGTGCGGATCGTCCGCCGTTCTTTGAATCCAGGACTGGAGCTGGAGGGCGTGCTTCTCACCATGTTCGACGGACGCACCAATCTGGCTTTGCAGGTCGCAGAAGAGGTGAAGCACTATTTCCCCGGCAAGGTCTATGCCACCGTCATCCCCCGCAACGTACGCCTGAGCGAAGCGCCCAGCCACGGGAAGCCCATCACCGCTTACGACCGTTCTTCACGAGGCGCGGAGGCGTATACCGCTTTTGCTGCGGAATTTTTGAACAAACAATCCGCCTGAAAGGAGTTCTGTTATGGCATCCAAAAAGCCCTCTGGCCTGGGGCGCGGTCTTGGTGCCCTGTTGGGGGATGATGTGCTCAAGACGGAGACTGCCGGGAGCTTATCTCTACCGATCTCACAGGTGGAGAGCTGCTCCGCGCAGCCGCGCAAGCTCTTCGATGAGGCGTCTCTCGCCGAACTGGCCGATTCCATCCGCGAGCATGGTATCATCCAACCGCTCACGGTCCGCAAGCTCTCCTCTGGCTATTATCAGATCATCGCTGGCGAACGGCGCTGGCGGGCCGCCCGTCTGGCTGGGCTCCAAGAGGTCCCGGTCATCGTGGTGGAGGCGGACGACCGCAAGGCCGCAGAATTGGCCATGATCGAGAACCTCCAGCGGGAAGATCTGAATCCTATGGAAGAGGCGGCCGGTTTCCAGTCCCTCATTGACAACTATCACATGACGCAGGAGGAGGCTGCCGCCCGCGTGGGCAAATCCCGCAGTGCCGTGGCCAATGCCCTGCGGCTATTGGCCCTGACGCCTGCAGTCCGTTCCCTGGTGGAATCCGGCAAGCTCTCGGCCGGACATGCCCGCGCACTGCTCCCTCTTCCCGCGCCTGTCCAGATACGTGCGGCGGAGGCTGTGATCTCCGGCGGGCTCTCTGTCCGGCAGACCGAGGCCCTGGCCAAGCGCCTGGCCGCAGGAGAAAAGCCCGCCCGAAAGCCGGCTGAAGGCCCGGACTATGCCGCAGAAGCCCAGCGAGCTCTCAGCTCTCATCTGGGACGTGGTGTGCGGATCGTCTCGGGACGGAAAAAAGGCCGTATCGAATTGGAATACTATGATCTGGACGACCTCAACGATCTGCTGGATGCGCTTTCTGTCCTGCAGGTGAAAAAAAATGAGCATTGAAAGGATAAGGCACGATGAAAATAGAAAAACGGGCCAGCGGTGAAGGACCGGTCTCCACGGAGGAGACGTCCCCGGCCCAGGAAGAGGCTCCGGCACCTGGAAAAAAGCCGGTGGTGATCTATATCATGATCCTCTTCATCGCGGCCTTCCTGCTGATGGCCCTCTCCTTCTTCATGCATCAGCGCAGCAATACAGAGGCGCTGGGCGAGCTGCAAAATTCAGTCTCTGCCATGCAGGAGATCCAAGCCACGCAGGATCAGGTCATCCGTCTGCAGGAGGAGCTGGCCGATGCGCAGGAGGAGATGGACGCGCTGAACGAGCAGCTCGACGCCGCGGCAAAAGATGCAGAGGATGTCCAGGACACCATCGATGCCCTGCTGGGCCTCTACTCGCTCCAGCAGGCATACAGCGCCCGGGACCTCGAGGCCTGCCTGGCGATCATCCAGGAGATGGAAGCCAATGATCAGCCCGCGCTGCTGTCGGATGAAGCTCCGCGCAGCGGCATGACCTCCCCTTCTCAGCGATATCTCCAACTCAAGGACGCGGTGGAGGCCGCGACGACAGACTGAACCCTTTTGTTTCACGTGAAACATCAATCAAATAAATATCGATCACGAGGTGGACGACCATGTTGGATATCAAATTCATTCGAGAGAACCCTGAAGCTGTCAAAGAGAATATCCGCAAAAAATTCCAAGACGAAAAATTGCCCCTGGTGGATGAAGTCATCGACCTGGATGCCAAGCGCCGCGCGGCCATCGCCGAAGCGGATCAGCTGCGTTCCAACCGCAATGCCCTCAGCAAACAGGTCGGCATGCTTATGGGACAGGCCAAGAAGGACCCCTCCAAGCTGGAGGAGGCGGAGGTCGTGAAGAAGCAGGTCACAGAGCAGGCTGAGCGGCTGGCCGAGCTGGAAAAGCAGGAAGACCTGCTGGAAGCCGAGCTTCATAAGCGGATGCTCCTCATCCCCCAGATCATCGATCCGTCTGTCCCCATCGGCAAGGACGATAGTGAGAACGTCGAAGTCCAGCGCTTCGGCGACTGCCGCCCGGCCGCTTTCCCCATCCCCTATCACGTGGAGATCATGGAATCCTTCGGCGGTATCGATCTGGACGCCGCAGGACGGGTCTCCGGCTCCGGCTTCTATTACCTTCTGGGCGACATCGCCCGCCTGCACGAGGCTGTTCTGGCCTATGGCCGGGACTTCATGATCAGCAAGGGCTTCACCTACTGCATCCCCCCCTTCATGATCCACGGGAACGTGGTGGAGGGCGTCATGAGCCAGACGGACATGGACGGCATGATGTACAAGATCGAAGGCGAAGACCTCTACCTGATCGGCACCAGCGAACACTCTATGATCGGCCGTTTCATCGATCAGGTCCTCCCCATGGAGAAACTCCCCCAGACTCTCACCTCCTATTCTCCCTGCTTCCGCAAGGAAAAGGGCGCCCACGGCATCGAAGAACGGGGCGTCTATCGGATTCATCAGTTCGAGAAGCAGGAGATGATCGTAGTCTGCAAGCCTGAGGATTCCAAAGAGTGGTATGAGAAGCTCTGGAAGATGTCTGTGGAGCTGTTCCGCTCTCTGGATATCCCCGTGCGTCAGCTGGAGTGCTGCTCCGGCGACCTGGCCGACCTGAAGGTGAAACCCTGCGACATCGAGGCCTGGTCTCCCCGCCAGCAGAAGTTCTTCGAAGTCTGCTCCTGCTCCAACCTGGGCGATGCCCAGGCCCGCCGTCTGCGCATCCGCTACAAGGATGAAAACGGCAAGATGCAGCTGTGCCACACCCTCAACAACACCTGCGTGGCGCCTCCCCGCATGCTGATTGCCTTCCTGGAGAACAACCTCCAGGCCGACGGCACCGTGGTGATCCCCGAAGTCCTGCGTCCCTACATGGGCGGCAAGGAGAAACTGATCCCCAACAAGTAAGCCAAATACGCTTCGCCCTGTATCCCACCCCATATCCGCAGCTGTGCAGCCCGGCGGTCCTTGCCCGAGTGGAACAAGCAGATCCTATACGTTTTGTATAATTTGTCTGATTTATAGCAAATCGTTTGACCCGTTTCCAGCCAATAGAAAGGAGCGGACCTTATGAAACGTACCATTTGCACCATCCTATCGGCCCTATTCCTGTCTGCGGCCGCATTCCCTTGCGCTGCAACGGATACAGCCGCACCACTCTTACCGGCGGAACGAACGTATGTACCCTTTTCCGATATCCAGCCAGGCGCGTGGTATGAAGCGGCGGTGAAACTGTGCTATGAGGCCGGCGTCCTCAATGGGACCACGGCCGACACCTTCTCCCCGCAGGACACCCTCACCGCCGCCCAGTTGGAGGTGCTGGCTGCCCGAGTCAAATGGCGGCTGGAGGAGAACGAGGGCGAGCTGCCCCCCGCACCGGCGGGGACAGGCACCGTGGCCATCACCCTGCCGGACGGATCGACCTATGACGCGTCCTCTTTCGTCCAGGTCGATGATACTGATCTGAGCGGTCAAGCCCTTCCCAGCGGAGACTACATCGTCACCGCGGCGGGAGACTATCTAGGCGGTACGGTCCCCTCCTCCCTGACCATCACAGTGGACGGGAGCTATACGCTGCAGGCCAAGCTGGACAGGGCCAACAGTTATGACCCCCTCTTTTATATGTATCGCTATCATCTCCGTGATACAGACTATCCGGAACACGACCCCATGGTCCGGATCAACACCTGGTCTGCCAGCGACGGCACCAGCGGCGACGCCTGGTACTGGGGCGCGGACATCTATCTCAAAGGACTCCCGAGCGCCATGGATGCCGCTCTGCCGGATACGCTGACAGAGCAGGCCACCCGATATGACGCGGCAGCCGTCATGTCGCTGATTGCAGGGGAGGGGCTCCTCTCCGCCATCAGCGACGCTGTCCCACCAGACACGGACCGGCCGGATGTCATCCAGCTGTACCAAGCCGGCATCCTCACGGGTGTGGATGCGGAGGGGACTTTCGACGGCAAGCGCCCCCTGACGCGGGCCCAATTCGCTGTGATCCTGGCCCGCCTCCTCTCTCCGCAGCTGCGGGTGGCTCCACAGGCCGACCCCGTGACCTGACCCACAAACTGATAGGAAAGGCAACACATCTATGTCCAAGACCAAGAGCTTCATCACCGAATTCAAGCAGTTCATCGCCCGGGGCAACGTCCTGGATATGGCGGTGGGCGTCATCATCGGCGGCGCGTTCAAAGCGATCGCCGACTCTCTGACCAACGATATCCTGATGCCGCTGCTGCTCCTGCTCACCAACGGCGGCGCGGACCTCTCCGCATGGAACGTCAATGTGGGCGGATCTGTCCTGGGCATCGGCAATTTCGTCTCCGCCGTCCTGAATTTCTTGATCATGGCTTTTGCGGTCTTCTGCATCGTCAAGACGGTCAACCGTTTCCATCGCAAGAAGGAGGCCGCCCCTGCCCCAGCGCCCGTGCCCTCGCAGGAAGAGGTCCTGCTGACGGAGATCCGAGATCTTTTGAAGGAGCGTACATGATGGACGAGATGGAAGCCGCCCTGCGCCGTGGACTGGCGGAGTTCGATCTGCCAGAGGCGCAAGTTCCTGCCCTGCTCCGCTACGGTGAGCTGTTGTTGGAGACCAATCAGGTCATGAACCTCACCGCCATCACAGACCCCGGCGATGTGGCGCGGCTCCATTTCCTGGACAGTGCCGCTTTGCTGACGTTGGCCGATCTTCGTGACAGATCCGTGATAGACGTGGGCACCGGGGCAGGGTTCCCCGGCCTGCCGCTGCGGATCCTGGAGCCCAGCATCCGCCTGACGCTGCTGGATTCACTGGGCAAGCGGGTCCGCTTCCTGGAGAGCGTCTGCGGGGCGCTTGGCCTGACAGACGTCGCCTGTGTCCACGGACGGGCAGAGGAATTCGCCGCCGATCATCGGGAGGCATTCGATATCGCCGTCTCCCGCGCCGTGGCGGCCCTGCCCATCCTGGCGGAGCTTTGTCTGCCCTTCGTCAAGCCCGGCGGATGGTTCTTGGCCATGAAGTCCGTCGACAGCGACGCCGAATTAGACGTCGCCCGCTCCGCCGTAGAGCACCTGGGCGGGCAAGTGTATGGGACGCGAGACTATCCGATCCCCGGATGTGAGGTCCGCCACCGGCTGATCCTTATCCAGAAATGCCGCCCGACTCCCAAAAAATATCCCAGAGCGTTTGCAAAGATCAAGAAGGATCCTTTATAATGTAAAGTAAGGCAGTGAAGGAAGGCAGAGGTGAAGACGCATGGAACGCCAGGGGCAGTGTATCGCCGTGGTATCCGGCAAAGGCGGCACAGGCAAGACCTCCTTCGTCTCCTGTGTGGGCGCGGCCCTGGCCGTCAGCGGCAGGCAGGTGCTGTGCTTGGACTGCGATGTCGGCCTTCGCAACCTGGACCTTGCCCTGGGCCTCACGGACCGGGCGCTCATGGATTTCTCCGATGTGGCGCAAGGGCGCTGCACGCTGCGGGATGCAGTGGTGGAGCACCCCAAGGTCCCGGGCCTCTATCTGTTGACTGCCCCTGCCCGGCTCCGTGGACGCGCGGTGACGCAGACGCAGATGCAGGCGCTGCTGCGGGAGGTCCGAACGCGGTTCGACTACTGCCTGCTGGACGCGCCCGCCGGACTTGGTTCCGGATTCCAGCTGGCCACCTGCGGCGCAGACCGCTGCATCGTCGTCACCACTGCAGATGCCTCTTCCCTGCGCGATGCTCAGCACACCGTCATGGAGTTGGAGCACTTCCCCAACGGGTCGCTGCACCTGGTGGTGAACCGGGTCCGAAAAAAAATGCTGCGCAGCATGCACGCCACTTTGGACGACGCCATCGACAAGGCTGGCCTTCCTCTGTTGGGCGTGGTCCCTGAAGACGACGGCCTGAACCTGTGTCTGAACCGGGGCGTGCCGATCCTGCTGGCAGACGGCCTGCTGGCCGCTGCCGCTTACCGAAACATCGCGATCCGCATCCAGGGTGGGAGAGTCCCCCTGCTGCGCATCAGATAGAAAGGAGTCCTGCATGAATATCGCTCTGATGTCCCACGACAACAAAAAGGACCTGATGGTCCAGTTCTGTACGGCCTACGCCGGGATCTTGTCTCAACACCATATCTACGCCACCAACACCACCGGCCACATGGTGGCCGATGCCACAGGACTCAAAGTCCACTGCTTCCTCTCCTATGCCCACGGCGGCAGCCAGCAGATCGGCGCCCGCATCGCTTACAACGAGTTCGATCTGGTGCTGTTCTTCAACGATCCCACCGATGAGAGCATGGTCAGCGACATCTCCTATATCTCCCGGCTGTGCGATCAGAACAACATCCCCTTCGCCAGCAACATCGCCACGGCGGAGATGCTGACGTTGGGACTGGCCCGTGGAGATCTGGATTGGCGATATATCGTCAATCCGGCCTCGAATCGTCCCATCGCTTGACTTTTCAAGGGAAACCGCATAGAATATCCCTTGCCGCGCAGATGCCGCAGCAGTACTCCAAACACCGGCCCACAGAGAGGGACGCGGCGCTGAGAGCGCCCCGGCCGGACTGGACGAAGGACAGCGGCGGAGCGGGGGCGGAGACGCCCACGGCCCCCTCCCCGTACCACAGGAGGTCAAAGGAGGCCTTTCGACGGGCCTTGAATTTGGGTGGCACCACGAAGCGTAAGACGCTCTCGTCCCAAAGCTGCGGGACGGGAGCGCTTATTTTTCCGATCGTTCCCCCTCTCATATGCGGACGGCAAGAGAAGGATCACATCATGGCGGCCATGTTTCCCCTTGGACGCTGTCCGGCTCCATAAAGCGGCCGGCACCGGAGGGTGCTCCGTCCCACTCTGAGGTCCCCATGATCTGACGCAGCTCGTACGAAAGAGATCGGGTCGGTCGTAATGTCTTCCTCCGACAAAGCGTACATATGCCACACACACATAACAGATCCCGGGCAGCTGCCCGCATCACACGGAAAAGGAGCTTTCTCTATGGCTAAGATGACCCCACGGACCCTGTCCGGCTTTATGGAGCTGCTGCCGGCGCCCCAGCAGCAGATGGAGCGGATCATGGACATCCTGCGCCGCACCTATTCCCTCTATGGTTTCACGCCCCTGGACACTCCCATCATCGAGTCCAGCGAGGTGCTGCTGGCCAAGGGCGGCGGCGAGACGGAGAAGCAGATCTACCGCTTCACCAAGGGCGACGCGGACCTGGCCCTCCGCTTTGACCTGACGGTGCCCCTGGCCAAGTACGTGGCCCTCCACTACAACGACCTCTCCTTCCCCTTCCGCCGCTACCAGATCGGCAAGGTCTACCGTGGGGAGCGGGCCCAGCGGGGCCGGTTCCGGGAGTTCTACCAGGCGGACATCGACATCATCGGCGACGGCAAGCTGGACGTGACCAACGAGGCGGAGATCCCCGCCATCATCTACCAGGTCTTTACCCGCCTGGGGCTGCACCGCTTCCAGATCCGGGTGAACAACCGGAAGATCCTGAACGGCTTCTACGCCATGCTGGGCCTCACCGACAAGGCCGGGGACATCATGCGGAC
>CALXDL010000032.1 GCA_944387055.1 uncultured Oscillospiraceae bacterium | reverse complement strand
TCCTCCGCATGCAGCTGCGGAGCCGGTCTCGCGCAATGGATGCCCGTGAACCATGTCAGGCGGGGAACCGAGCAGCATTCAGCGGGATGTTCCATGTGCCGCGAGGGCGCCGGTTCCGCAGCTGCATACGGAGGACGTTTTCTATCCATCTGCTGGGAGGTGTGCGTACATGTATCAGGCCCTGTACCGCAAATGGCGGCCCAAGACGTTTTCTGACGTCATCGGCCAGTCCCATATCACGCAGACTCTGCGCAGGCAGGTGGCCGAAGGCCGTACCTCTCATGCCTATCTCTTCACCGGGACCCGCGGCACAGGGAAGACCACCTGCGCCAAGATACTGGCCAAGGCGGTCAACTGTGAACGGCCGGTGGATGGAGACCCCTGCTGCAGCTGTCCCTCCTGTCTGGGGATCGAGAATGGCAGCTTCCTGGACGTACTGGAGCTGGACGCCGCATCCAACAACGGCGTCGATCAAGTCCGCGCCCTGCGGGACGAGGCGATCTACTCGCCCGCCAACGTCAAGAAACGGGTATATATCGTGGATGAGGTCCACATGCTCTCCACCCCCGCTTTCAACGCTTTGTTGAAGATATTGGAAGAGCCGCCGGAGCACCTCATGTTCATCCTGGCCACTACAGAGCTGCACAAGGTGCCGGCCACCATCCTCTCCAGATGCCAGCGGTTCTCGTTCAAGCGCATCACACCGCAGGACATCGCTGCGCGCCTGTCCCATGTGGCCCGTGCCGAGGGCATCGATCTCACCGCGGACGGGGCGGAACTGCTTTCCCGTCTGGCGGACGGCGCCCTGCGGGATGGACTGAGCTTGCTGGACCAGTGCGCGGCAGTGGGCGGCACCATCGACAGTTCTGCCGTGTTGGAGGTGCTTGGGCTGGCGGGGAACCTCCAGATCGCAGGACTGATGTCGCACATCCTGGCCAGAGACGCCAAAGCAGCACTGCTGCTGCTGGACAAGCTCTATGCCGGGGGGAAAGATGTGGGGGCCGTGCTCTCCGAGCTCTCAGCCCTGATACGGGACCTGCTGCTGCGGCGGACAGCGCCGGAGGGCGGAGAAGTCCTGCTCTCCGGCGGGTATGATACCGCCACGCTGGACAAGCTGGGGAAGGACGTTTCCGCCACACGGCTAATCTATCTGGCGTCTACAGTGCAGAAGGCCATAGCTGATCTATATTTCAGCGCCGACCGCCGCACCGACGCGGAGCTGTGTCTCCTGCGGGCGTGCGATGAGACGCTCTCCGGCGATTTGACTGCTCTGGAGGCCCGGATACAGCGTCTGGAGGAGAGCTCGGCGCGAGGCCAGACGCTCCAGGCACCCTTCGTGCAGAGCACGGGGCAGCCTCCGCAGGCCGTGCCGGCTGCTGGGATGGACACGAGCGTTCCGTGTGGAGGTACGGCCGCAGAGGAGCAGCCGCCCTTGCCGGAGGGACCGCCGCTCCCGAAAGAGCCGCCTTTGCCGGAGGGACCGGCCGGTCGAGCGGCGGATACACCGCCGGAGCCGGAGCGCCGGACCGCCGCGGCACCAAAGAGCAGTGGGCCGGTGCTGGATGGAGGCTGGTGGCGGGCCCTGGTGGAGAATTGCAAGGGCCGCCTGCCGCCCATGTACCGAGTGTTCCTGGATATGTGTGCGGGAACGCTGGAGGGTGGAGTGCTGACGGTCTACGCCCCGGATGAGATCACACTGAGCCGGTTGGAGAACGACCGGGTGAAGGGCGTCTTGAGCGAGGAGGCCGCCAAGGCTGCCGGGATGGAGATCCATCTGACGTATCGAGTGGGAGAAGCGCCCCAGGCCTCGCCCCAGGAAAATCTACAGAACTTGCTGCGATTCGGCAGCCAGTTCGACAATATCCAGATCAAATGAAGGAGAGAACAGTATGGGTTACAGTGCTCGCCGTGGGTTCACCAACGGCAAGGTTTCCGGCGCACAGCGCCAGGCGGAGCTCCAGCAGAAGATCGCGCAGATGCAGGAGCAGATGAACGCCGCGCAAGAGGCGGTAGAGGCTCAGGAGTTCAGCGCCAGCGTGGGCGGCGGCGTGGTGGAGGCCAAGGTCAACGGTAAGAAAGAGGTCCTCTCTGTCTCCATCAAGCCTGAGGCCGTGGATCCCGAGGATGTGGAGATGCTCCAGGACCTGGTGGTCTCCGCTGTGAACGAGGCGCTGCGCCAGGCCGACGAGGCGATGGAGAAGAGCGTATCCGGCGTGACCGGCGGTCTGGACCTGAGCAGTTTCGGATTCTGAGATGGAAGGACAGCCTGCATGGAGGACATGCAGGCTGTCCGCGCAGAAGGAGACGATATGGAACGAATGAGACGTATGGCGGCAGCTGTGCTGGGATGCGCGCTGCTGGCTGGCTGCGGTGCATCGCCGGTGGAACTGCCGCCTGCAGCGGAGGACCGGCCGGTCATCGCCTATGTGCCGCTGGATGACCGGCCTGACAATGTGGAGCGGGTGGTGTACTTAGCCGAGTCCCTGGGATATGAGTTGGTGATGCCGGAGGCAGACGATTACCGGACCCGTCTGCGCGGACAGCCGCTCAACAGCAATGGCACCCAGTCCGGAGACCGGGGAGACCTGTATGAATGGGTGCTGGCCCAGGAAGCGGCCGGCTGTGACCGTTATATCCTCTCGATGGACCAGCTCCTCTCCGGCGGACTGGTGAATTCCCGCTCGATGGCCGAGCACGAGGACGTGGTGCTCTCCGACGGGACGAGAACGACAGAATCCCAGCTGCTGGAAGACCTGCTGGGGACGTTGGCGGCAGATGGGGACGATCAGGTCTGGCTGCTGGACAGTGTCATGCGTCTGGCGCCCACGGTGGGCTATGACCACTGGGACCTGGAGGGCTATAACGCTCTGCGCGCCTATGGGATGGAGGCCCGTCCTGTACTGGAGGGTGAGGCGCTGACCCTGGAGGATATCCGGGCAGACTACCCTCTCTCCGCGGACGGGACGGTGCTGGAGCCATCGGCGTTCGGCCTGGAGGAGTGGGAGGTCACGGAATATCTCTCCGCGCGGACACGGAAGCTGGAACTGTCAGATCGGATGATGGAGATATTGCAGGAGACAGAGGCAGGACAGTTCCACGTCTTGATCGGCATCGATGATTCTTCCGTGGAAGACAGCATCCAGAAAAATGAGATCGCCTATCTCCGCAGCCTCCTGCGGGAGGGAGACGCGCTGCTCTCCGGGGTGGACGATCTGGCTTTCAAGGCGGTGGCCAGACTGTACCTGGAAGAGAGCGGGTGGAACGGCGGCACGGCGGCGGTGCGGTATTTCGGCGGTATGGAGGATCAGCCCGCCTGCGCCTACGACCACCAGCCGCTGTCCACCATCATGCAGGAGCATCTGGAGTTCTTTTCTCTCACGGAGAGCGAAAACTATCTGGCGGCTGGGCTCCAGATCCTGGTGCTGACCCAGCCGGCGGACGCGTCGCTGAGCGAGGTCTATCAACGCCAGCTCATCGAGGCCCTCCAGGAGTGCCGCCAGCAGGGGCTGCCCGTCATCCTCATCGACGCGGGCAATGGACTGTATGGGACGGCCTTCCACGACAAGCTCACCGAAGAGATCGAGCTGGGATGGCTGCTGAGCTATGCCGGTTTCCTGGACATGGCGATCGTCACCGGGACGGCTTTGAGCCACGGCGTCGCCCGTTATGCGTTCCTACAAAAAGGGGAGCGGACGGAAGCGACGGAGCAGGCGTTCGCCAAGACCCTGGCAGACAGTGTGATCAAGGACTTTTGCTATAAGAACGTGGTGCGGGAAGACCTGCTGGCTTTCGTGCGGAACGATTTGGGCGGCGACCCGGACAACTTCTGGCAGCCGGAGATCGACCGGGCGGCCGTCCAGGAACGGTTGGAGACCGGGATGGAGGCGAGCGTGCAGCAGGTGCTCGCGAACCTAGAGACGAGCAACCTCATCGCCTCTCTGGAGCCTTATGAAGAGATGGGATGGGGCACGGTCGACCTGGATGGGTACCGCTTCCCCTGGGATCGGGCCTTCGAGATCGGGATGGATATCCACCTGGGACCGTTCACGCAGCCCCATGCGGAGCTGTTCGGCATCTATTACCAATAAAAAGACGCGCGCCCGGGGTGTTGTCCCCGGGCGCGTAGCACTATAGAGAAAGGGCAGCCCACGGAGAGCTGCCCAAGGGATCAGAGCTGTTTGACGGTGTAGTACACGGCCAGGGCGAAGACCACCACGGCCAGAGACCACATGGCGTAGTAGGCCACGGTCGTGCTGATGAACGCGGCCGCCACGGCCACGGCAGAAAGACCGCAGGCCACATAGACCGGCAGGACGTCCGCACCGGCGGGCAGGACATGCACCTTGCCCAGGACGCCGTTGGAACGGCTGGCCTTGCGGGCCAGGAACGCCACCGCCACCAAGAGCAGGAAGTATACTGCCGCGCCGGCCTTCACATAGCTGCCCAGGAACATGCTGTTGAGTTCCCGCCGCATGATCCACAGGACCAGCAGGGAGACGCCCAGGATCGTCAGCGCCCAGGAGCACTCCCGGTCATAGAGGCTCCAAAGGATGACCAGCAGCATCGCCACCGGTACCGCCACGGACAAGAAGCTCAGGGCAGGGGCGTTCAGCAGCCGGACCAGACCGGAGGCTCCTCCCAGGAACGCGCCTGCACCGCAGATGGCCCAGCCCCAGACCCGCTTCTTCCGGTCCGCCCGCCAGAGGACGGACAGGACCAGTCCGACGATGAAGACCACGAGGCCCGACGCAGCCAGATACAGCAGATAGTCGAACCACGCCACCATCTGTGCGGCGGTGCCGTTCACATAGAAGCGGCGGATGATGAACAGGTACAGCTCGGCCACGCAGCCTGCCAGGAAAAACTTCATCGCTCCGGTCATGGGGTCCTTCCCTTTGACCGGTCTTGCACTCTTGGGATTCTTCGACATATATTGATGACCTCCAGGGAATCATTTCCGATCTGTAAGCCGCGGAGGCAATCCCTCCACCGACATACCCAAACATTATAGCAGGCTCGATCCCTTTTTGCAAGGGGGACGTGAGAGGCACGGAGCTGGTGTGCCAGAGGGGCACCGCCTTGAAAAAGGAGCATGTGGATGGTACAATGGGCGCGATAAACATATCCTATCGGAGGAGATGGGCGGGGCGGGGCACGGACAGCGCGGTGTGAGGCGGCTCCGCCCGGTGCTTGCGGACATGCGATGCTGGTGATAGAATAAACCGTCAGACGAGGGCATGGGACCCGCTGCGCAAGGACACGCAGGGAGGGGACATGCACCCGTTGAGACCGAGATGAAGATGATAGAGGAGTTGCGATGAAACGGATCTTGATATTCCTGCTGGTATTTTTGACGGCCGTGGGCCTGACAGGGTGCGGCGGGGCAGAGACTGGCACCTCAGAGGAGGCCAGCGGTCAAGTGTTCGCCATGGATACGGTGATGTCTTTCACGGCATATGGCGGAGACGGGGAAGGGGCCGTACAGCAGGCGCAGGAAGTGGTCTCTCAGATGGAAGAGCTCCTCTCCCGCACACGGGAGGACAGTCAGGTGAGCCGGCTCAACGCGGCAGATGGCCAGCAGATGGCAGTGGATCCGGCCCTGGGGAAGCTGATACAGGCGGCGGGAGCGTATCGCGCCCTCACCGGCGGTTCTTTCGACATCACCATCGCACCGGTGGCTGACGCTTGGGGCTTCATCAAGGACGTCCAGCAGGTGCCGGACAGCCAGACCCTGGCGGAGCGGCTGGCGTTGGTAGACGGCAGCCAGGTACAGGTCACGGAGCGTGACGGCACATGGTATGTCCGCCTGGGCCAGGGCCAGTCTGTGGACTTGGGCGGCATCGCCAAGGGATATGTCTCTGACCTGCTGGAAGGGGCGTACGCCGAACACGGGGTCTCCAGCGGCGTCGTCTATCTGGGTGGGAACGTGTACGTCCGTGGGGCAAAGACGGATGGCACTGCTTGGCGTGTGGGCGTCCAGGACCCGCACGCGCCGGAAGACGGCAGTGCCTATGCCGCCATCCTGCTGCTCCAGGATGCGTTCGCCGTCACCTCCGGCGGATACCAGCGCAACTTCGAGATGGATGGCCAGCTCTATCACCATATCCTCGATCCGGCCACGGGCCGTCCCGCACAGAGCGGCCTCCTCTCGGTCACCGTGGTGGCAGACGCGACGGGCCGGACCCAGTTGGAGGACGATCCGGGCAACGGCACCATGTGTGACGCCCTTTCCACTGCCCTCTTCGTCCTGGGGGAGGAACGGGCGTTGGATCTCTGGCGCGCAGAGAAGGAGGCGTTCGACCTGGTCTTGGTGACAGAAGACGGCCGGGTGGTGCTCACGGAGGGACTGGCAGACCGATACGAGGCGATCGAAGGGAGCGGATACACCTATGAGATCGTATCCTGAGCTGCGGCCCAGCGGCTGGGACGGCCTGGTGGCGGCGCTGGTGGCGGCCTTGGCCGTGCTCTGCGCCGCGGTGACTTGGACCGCCCCCGCTGAGGACAGCGGGAGCCTCACGGCGGTGATCACCGTGGACGGGACAGAGGTGGAGCGGATCCCGCTGGACGGAGAGACTGAACAGACAGTCCGGGGGAACGGCTATACGCTCCATGTGGTCGTGACGGAGACAGAGGTGTTCGTGGCCTCGTCTGACTGCCCCTCTCAGGACTGTGTGGAGACTGCGCCCATCTCCCAGCCGGGGAGGAGCATCGTCTGCCTGCCCGCGCGGGTGATCATACAGCTGGAGGGCGGCGCTGCCAGCCCGGACGTGGACGCCGTGATCGGATGAAGGAGGCGGGGCATGAAACTGACGACACATCAGCTCACAGCCTGCGCGGTGCTGACTGCGATGGCACTGGCGCTGAGCTATCTGGAGGGGCTCTTCCCACTGACTGCCGCCATCCCGATCCCCGGCATCAAACTGGGCCTTGCCAACATCGTGACCCTTTTCGCCCTGTATGCTCTGGGACCAGGGCAGGCCATGCTGATCTTGGTGGCCCGGTGCATCCTGGGCGCGGTGTTCGCCGGGAACATGAACGCCCTCATCTTCTCACTGCTTGGGGGCGTCACCGCCATGGCGGTGATGATCGGCCTGAGCCGCCTGCGGAGGCTGTCTGTCTACGGTGTCTCCATCGGCGGCGCGGCGGCCCATAACTGCGGGCAGGTGGCGGCGGCCGTGCTGACCTTGGGGAATGGGGCGCCGGTATATTATCTGCCGGTCCTGCTGGCCGTGTCTCTGCTCACCGGCGCGCTGACTGGCCTTGTCTCCGCCTCACTGTTCCGGGCACTGTCTCACACGGGGATCATGAAAGGGTGAAGCCGATGGACCGTAAGGATATCAGTAAGAAGGACCAGATCATCCTGCAGCAGCTGGACCTCATCCGCACCATGACGGAGCGGGACCTGCGGCGCATGGGGACCGACTTCTGGGGCGCGCCCGGCGGCGCGCCGGACAAGGGGGCCAGACCGGCGGAGAAGGCGCCGGAAGCGGCCGGGACGGCCATAGATGCGCAAGCGGCCGAGCAGGACAGTCCCGCTCCGGAGAAGCTGGAGGATCTCCTGGCGGAGCTGGATGGATATATCGGCTTGTCTGCTGTGAAGCAGCAGGTCCGCAGCCTGGTCAACATGGCGCGCGTCCATGAGATGCGGCGGGAGAACGGCCTGCCCACCGCGGACAGGAGCCTCCATATGGTCTTCACCGGAGCTCCCGGCACAGGGAAGACCACCGTGGCCCGGATGATGGCCCGGATATACCGCGCTCTGGGCGTGCTGAGCAAGGGCCAACTGGTGGAGGTGGACCGCAGCGGCCTGGTGGCGGGGTATGTGGGCCAGACCGCGATCAAGACCCGGAAGGCAGTGGAGTCGGCCCTGGGCGGCGTACTGTTCATCGACGAGGCCTATGCGTTGCGGGGCCAGGGGGCGAACGATTTTGGCCAAGAGGCCATCGACACCATCCTGAAAGCCATGGAGGACCACCGGGACGACTTGGTGGTGATTGTGGCGGGATATGACGGGCTGATGGAGGCGTTCATCCGCTTCAACCCCGGCCTGGAGTCCCGATTCAACATCTGGCTCCATTTTGACGACTATACACTGGCGGAGATGATGGATATCTTCCGGATGCAGTGCGCCAAGAACTGCTATACGCTCAGCGCGGACGCTGAGGAGCAGGTCCGGATAGCCATCGCACAGGAGAGTGCCGCTGGGGCCGCTTTCGGCAACGCCAGAGGCGTGCGCAATCTCTTCGAGCGGATCGTCGCCTGCCAGGCGGACCGCTTGGCGGGGATGTCCCATGCCACGCGGGAGGATCTGATGCAGCTGCTTCCGGAAGACGTCCAGACAGCAGAGCGGCGGAGAGGAGAGTGGATGGACCGGCGCGGAAAGGAGGGGCATCACCCGTGAAGATCATCGACGCACATCTGCACGTGTTCCCGGAAGAGACACCAGCAGGCGGCGGAGAGGGGGCGGGCTCGTGCGATAGCATCCGCCGCCTGCGCCAGGCTTACGGCGAGCTGGGGATCGTCCATGGAGTGGTCATGGGGAACCGGAGCCTGGAACCGGCCTATCACGACTATCCGGCAGACCTCTTCCACTACTGTATCGGGCTGGACAGCTCCCTGCTCTCGGGTGGCGCGTCTATCCGCCCGGATCTTGCGGATAAGGTGGAGGAGAACCTGGCCCGGGATGGCTGCTGCGGCGTCAAGCTCTATCCTGGTTATAACCGGATCTCGCTGGATGATCCGGTATATGAGCCCATATATGCCCTCGCCGCCCATTACGGCAAGCCCGTGGCCGTGCACATGGGACTCACGGCTGGACCGCGTGCCAGCCTGCGATACTGCCATCCGCTGGCCCTGGACGAAGTGGCGGCAGATCATCCGGACACCCACTTCGTCATGTGCCATTTCGGCAACCCGTTCCTGGACGCGGCGGCGGCCGTGCTGGGGAAGGACCCCAATGTGTCCACAGACCTCTCAGGCCTGCTGGAGGGACCGGTCGACCTGGAGCGCTATTTCCAGGAGCAGGCGGGATATGTCTCCTTGCTGCGGACCTGGCTCACCGCCGCTGACCGCTGGGACGATATCCTCTTCGGCACGGACTGGCCCATCGTGGATCTGGCGGTATATGCCGATTTCATCCGCAGGCTGGTCCCAGAGCGGTATTGGGAGCGCGTCTTCTTCCAGAACGCCGTCCGCGTCTACGGAGCGCACTTTTGAGAAGAAGGGTCGGCGCGCAGATGAGGGCAGCGGGTGCCTCTCAGGGATATCCGTATTCGAACGCGGCCCGCGGCGTCTCGAAAGCGAAGAGCGTCCGGTCGTCTCTGCGGAAGCGGTAGAAGGCGCGGCAGGATACGTTTTCCCGCACGATCCTGGTCATGGCGCCGCGTATCGGGGCTTGGAGCGGATGGGCCTGCCGGTCCAACAGTGCCGCCGTGAAGTCCAGACCGGCCTGCCGGATGACGATCGTCCCATCCCGGATAGAGGCGGCCCGTGCGCCCAGATAGGTGGCGAGGCGGTATTCCCGCCCCTGGAACTGGATGACACAGAGGACGCCTGTGAACGAGACGGGGCCCAGCGGGACATCCGCCACGGCCAGCATCAGCGAACCTCCGTCGAAACAGCACTGTGTCCAAGCGTACCGCCGGGGGAACGAGCGGCCCCGGTCCCCTTCCAGGTATCCCACACCATCGCGGAAGCAGAAGTCCCGGCCATTGATGCGCAGGTGGCCATCCACGCTGTGGCGCATACTGGCCACGCTGTGGCGGCACTCCATGGCCGGGACCCAGGAAAAGGGGCCCATGATGTCATAGCGGAGCGGCGAGAAGGCCCCGAAACGCAGGGAACCGGCGGCACGGACCGTATCTGTGTGGAGGTCCAGCCGGATGCCGCTCTCTGAAAAGAGGCTGCCGCCCAGTACCGCGCAGGGCCGGTCCCGCCAGATGTGACAGTGCTCTCCCGGCAGGGCGGCCGCCAGAGAGCCGTGAGCGCTGAGGATCTGGATGGAGCAGGTGCGCTGGCCGCCCGCTGTGTGGACCGCCGGGATGAGGGCGATGGACTCGTCTTCGGACTGACATTTGAAATACCAGCCACAAAACCCCTCACGCATCCTCATGGACGATATCCTCCAAGGCGGGACCGGAGAGCAGATGCCCGAAACGGTCGAAGCGGGAGCCATGGCACGGGCAGTCCCAAGTGCGTGTGTCCGGATCCCACTCCAGCTGACAGCCCAGATGGGGACAGCGGATCTCCACGGGATGGAGAGCCCCCTCCTCGTCACGATAGACGCCCACCTTCTCTCCGTGCAGAGAGACGACGGCGCCGTGATCGGGTGGGATGTGGGCGGCTGCCTCCGTGGGGATCTGGAGCGACCGCTTGGCCAGGCCTTTCACGGCGTGCCATCCTTCCGCAGCGATCCCGGGGAGCGCCGCCGCCTCCCACCGGCTGGGGGAATAGAGGGACGCGGCCGGATGGTCCCGGCCGCAGACGAGTTCGCGCAGCACCATGGCAGCCACCATGGAGGCCGTCATGCCCCATTTCTGGAAGCCGGTGGCAACGAACCAGTCCGGGCGGCTGGACGCATAACGGCCGATATAGGGTACGCCGTCGGGGGGCATACAGTCTTGCGCAGACCAGTGGGCCACCTCCCGGCTGCCGGGGAACCAGGCTGCCGCTCTCTCCCGCAGGCGGTCATACCGCCCGCCGTCGCCGTTCTCTCCGGTACGATGGCCTTCTCCGCCCAACAGGAGCAGATCTCGATAGGACCGGAGAGACCAGTGTCCGGCGCCCGAGCCGAGGAACATGCCCTCCAGCCGCGGAGCGTGTGCCAGCGCCAGGACATAGGAACGTTCCTGGTGCATCCTGGCGAAGTACATGCCGGGCAGATCCACGAAGGGGAAGTGGCAGGCGAAAACGATCCGTTCTGCCCGCACGGTCCCATGGCCCGTGAACAGCGCGTGATCCTCCACAGCCTGGACCCGCGTATGCTCGAACACGGTCAGCTCGTCCGACATGGCTTTGAGGAACTGGAGCGGATGGAACTGGGCCTGCGCTTTGAACCGGACCGCGCCGGCTGTCGGGAACGGCAGTGGGACATCTGCCGTGAAAGCCGCGGGGAGCCCCAGCGCCGCAGCGGCTCTGGCCTCCTCCATGAGCGGCTCCGGATCTGTCCCCGGGGCCCCGCAGACATAGGAACTGCATGTCTCCAGCCCGCAGTCGATGCCGCGCTCCAGGATGATGCGCCGGTATCCCTGGATGGCTGCTTCATTGGACTGAGCGTACAGCTTCGCTGCCGGCAGGGACATGGAGCGGACCAGTGCTGCGTAACATAGGCCATGCTGTGAGGTGATCTTTGCCGTGGTGCCGCCTGTTTGGCCGCTGCCGATCCGCTCTGCCTCCAAGATGACCACTTGGTGCCCTGCTTCTTGTAAGGCGGCAGAGATCAGCACACCGGCCATGCCCGCACCCACCACGGCGATCTCTGTCTCCAGATCTCCCGGCAGCGGTGCTCGAGGCGGGATCTCACAGGTCTGCGCCCAGATCGATCTCATAGCGTCCCTCCTTTCTCGTGATCGTACAGGCGGCTCGAAAAAGCCGCCTCTGATAGTATTCCTTCCACTGCCCCCGCCGTTTTATACCGGCGGGGGCTTGTCCGTTCCCTGGGTCGCGATGATAGTATGTACCCACCGCCGGAGGCGGTGGGGAGAAAGGTCATGGCGTGGCCGTATCCGCACAGCAGAGGAAGCCGTTGTCCAGAGAGTTGGCGATGAAGCGCATCCGCAGGTCCCGCTGGGCACAGGGGGGCTGACCGGTGCCTTCCGGGTCCGCCGGCAACACGAACCGGATGCATCTGACCAGGACGTCCCGGCAGGAAGGCGCGTCATGGGCGGGGATGGTGAAGACTTTCATGCCTCGATCATGCTCGACACCGGCAGAGTCCACTTCCGAGAGGATGGCGGCCAAGGCCACGCGCTGGCCGGGGCAGACCTGCTGCAGGGTCACATCCACTTGGAGGATCTGGCCTGGGGCATCCAAGGAGACGTCCCCCAGATCGACCTCCACAGAGCCAGAACATCCGCTGACCGACAGTTCCACAGGAGTCGGACAGGGCTCTGGATAGACGACGGTGCCGCAATCCACGGAGACCGTGGGGGCGGGGAACGTGACTACGTTGCCCTCTGCATCAGAGTAGGTGATCGATTGGTTGACCAGTTTGTCTCCGGAGATCTGCCCGGTGTGCTGGACCAGGAACTCCAGGATAGCGCTCTCACTGGCGGTCACGCCCAATTCGGGGATGGTCCACCGCAGAGAACGGGCGTCCAGCAGGGCGGCAGAGCCTTTGCTAGGCGTCAGGATGCTGGTGATGGCGAAGTCCGCCTGCACAGTCTCGTCGATGACGATGTCTGTGGCACCGGGATTGGAGATGTTGGCCGCGAGGTCTGCGAAGAGCTGCTCCAGGTCGGCCGCATCTGGGGTCACCGCTACGTGAGCGGCGTCGGGGTCACTGGCCCATTCGTTCAGGGCGCTGACATCCACGCCGTCCGAACCCACCAGACCGATGCAGTAGATGATGATCCCCTGTGCCCGGGCCGCGGCGGCCACCGGCGCAGGCGGCCCGCCGGCAGTGGTGTTGCCGTCTGTGAACATGACGATCACGCGCGCATTGCCGGAGGGGGGATCCAGCAGGCCCGCCGCCGTGGCGAAGGCGTCTGCATGGTTGGTGCTCCCGCCGGCGGTCAGAGCATCTACTGCGGCCTTCAGCGTGTCTACAGAGGTGATGAGCCCTGTATCCGCCGTAGCGGTATCCGCGAAACTGACGATGCCGATGCGGCTGCCGGAGCCGATCTGGCCGCCGGAGCCGCCGGTGGCGTCGGCGATGATGTCGATGAAGGTATCCGCGCCGGCCTTCATGTTTGCCAGCGGGACTCCCGCCATACTGCCAGAACGGTCCAGGACTAACACGATGTCCGTGGGGTTGCTCATGATATCTGGAGTGGCCGTCAACGCGAGGGTCACACGCACAGTCCCGTCGCAAAGGATCTGCGTTGTGTTGACGACCTTGTTGGAATTCGTAACACCCATTGGTCGATGTGCCTCCTTCTGGGGGGATCGCCCCCATGTCATGGTATGCAAAGCCCTCCAGACCTGCTACCTTGCAGGATGGGTGGGAGAGGACGGTGGGAGCGATGGCCGCCTGCCGCAGCGAGATGACTGCCGGATCGTTCCGATACCTCCGGGCGGAGAGGAGACGGACATCCTCCTCCGGCCCGCATGGCGGACACCTGCCCGCTCCGGATGCCGATCGGATCTCCGCAGACCGCTCCAAAAGATATCCAGCCGACTTTGGAGAGGATCGAAACCATTTTGGAAATAGCAGAGTCATACTGTACAGAAGGAGGTCGCTCGACAGATGCAGCTGCAAGCAGGAAAAAAGGGACTGACAGATCCGGAGTTCCTGGAGTTGATACAGGCGAAGGAAGCATCGATCTATCGCATAGCCTATGGATATGTCCAAAACCGAGAAGATGCGAAGGATATCGTCCAGGACGCGGTCTGTAAAGCCTATATCGGAAAGGACCGCCTGAAGGACGTGGAAAAATTCTATCCTTGGTTTTACCGGATCCTGGCAAACACCGCGATCTCCTTTCTGCATCGGTCCTCACGGGCCGTTCTACTAGATTTGGAAGGAGCAGATATCTCCAGTCCTGACGATGAAGATCGATGGAACAGTACACTGGTCGTAAAAGAGGCTTTGAAATGGTTGGATGGACGATCGCGCACCGTCATCATTTTGAAGTTCTACGAGGACATGACCTTTTCTGAGATCGCGCAAATACTGAAAAGACCAGAGGCCACTGTGAAATCCATATACTATCGCGGGCTCAGCGCCCTGAAAGAAAGGATGCGATCGAATGGGATCTAACCATCATATCCCGGTCGATCTCCCGGATGACCTGGATGAGATCATCCAACGAGGGATCGATGAGGGGAAAAAAACCGTGGCGCGCCGCCGCCGCGTAAAGAGGACAGTCATGCGGTCGGCATGCTCCCTTATCGTGGTCATGGGCCTCTTCATGGGCTCCATCAACCTCTCGCCGGCTTTTGCCGCGGCGATGGAAGACGTGCCCATCCTTGGCCAGCTGGTCCGGATGTTTGGAAAAGACTGGTCCGTGGCCGAAGGCGGTGTTGCAACGGATGGCGGAACAGCCACCGTAACGATGGAGCGCGACGGAGACACGGAGCAGATGCGGCTCGACTTTGCTAAGGAGGATGCGGCTGCTTATAGAGCCGAATTCGCCTCTTATCCCAAGACCATCACGATCACGCTCCCAGGTACGGCAAGCGTCGATATCCTCTCGGAGATCACCCGCGCCCAGGACACCAGCCAATATATCAAGTCTGTCTATGTGCTTCCGACCAGTACATCGGAGACTACTGCGCTCCAGTTGGAGCTGGAGAATGACGCCGCTGTCCAGATCGAAGAGTACAAAGCCCCAGGCAGTCTGGTGATCCGGCTCCTGCCCACGGATATCCAGCTGGATACCATCTACTCTGTTCGTACGCTCTCTTTCTCCGGTCAGGAGATCCAGGCTGCCCTCGCACCATATGCGGGTCAGGACATCCGGATCTTGCAGGATGACCAAGGGGGATTCTTTGCGGAGCTGGCACAGTACGATACCAGAGAAGATGCCATGGCAGCCGCCTCTGGCGATGTGATCGTGGAGGAGAGGACCGGCAACGATGTCCCGGTCTGCTTTGAAACGATGGAGCAGTATCAGAGCAGCCAGTTCCTGGATGCGTATTATCAGCTGCTGCTCTCCTCCTTCACCGCAGAGCCGGTCCTAGACTTTTTGGATGAACATCTCGCCAGTGCCAGCCCCGAGGAACAGGATGTCCTGCTCAAAGGCTTGTACGGCTTTATCCAGGATAGCGACGAAGGACTGGACTGGCAGCAGATCGCCTCTTTCTATAAGACTGCCGGCCAGGACGTCCCTGGATATGTGCAGCAGCACCTCAAACAATAAAAATGCATAGGAGGAACATATCGATGAGATGGAAACAGTTCATCATATTAGGCGCCATCGTGCTGATGCTGGGGATGGCCCTGACTGCATGCGGTCATTCTGACGCGCCGGCAGAAGGAACGGCAGCTTCTGAAGATGGCAGTGAAGCACAGGTAGTCAGCGGGGTCATCAATCGGAAGGGAGAGTTTCTGGTATTGCTGACCGATGATGGAGCATACCAGGTCATGGACCTTGCAGAAGATGTCTCTCTGGATGATCTCTCTGAAGGAGATCATGTGAACGTCACCTATACGGGCGAGCTGGGAGATGAGGATGCCCCGCCGGTCGTTTCGGGGATCGAATTGGCAGGATAGCAAAGGGACTGCTGAAAAAGAAAGAGTGGCAGGGCAGGACAAGCACAAAAGATGCAGGCACACCGTGGAAACGGTCGTGCCTGCTCCTTTTATGCTGCGCTCAGCCCATGCGGCAGTGCCCTATCGCATCTTCATGGGCTGTCACGTCATTCCTGCTCGCAAAACGGCTGCAAACGATCGATCCGCCTGGCCTGGATGCCTGGAATGTGCGTCCTGATCCGCTCTTCAGGCCAGTCCCACCATTTGATCTCCAGCAAGGCCGAGATCATATCATCCGAGAAGCGTTTGCGGATCGGCTGAGCAGGAACGCCACCAACGATGGTGTAAGGTGGGACGTCTTTTGTCACAACGGCGCGAGTGCCGATGATCGCTCCGTCTCCAATGGTAACGCCAGACAGGATGACCGCCTCATATCCGATCCATACGTCATTGCCGATGATGATATCGCCTTTGTTGTCCCATGCGGTCGTGATGTCTCGGACATCCAAGCCCCATTCCTCGAAAAAGATCGGGAACGGATAGGTGGACAAGGATGCTTGTGTATGGTTGGCGCTGGTGAACAAAAACTTTGCCCCGCAGGCGATGGAGCAAAATTTCCCGATCACAAGTTTGTCATGGTTGATCGGATAGTGATACAGTACATTGTTCTTCTCAAACTGCCGCGGGTCTTTGACAAAGTCGTTATATATGGTGAAATCCCCAACGATGATGTTGGGATCCTCCGCGACAGTTTTCAAATAGACCGTCTCGTGGTCGTTTGTGCGAGGATAAAGTTTCTCTGGATCCATGGCTTTCCCCTTCTCTCAAAGCTGCGGAAACTCGTATTTCTCGATCTGCGAAAGGTCATTGTTTTGCACATAATAAACGGTGTGCTCCGTTGCGGAGTAAACGAATGAGACTCTGGTGGCCCATAGTCCCTCTTGCCGGACGGCCTGGAGAACAGAAAACGCATCGGTGACGGTAAAATGCCTCCCGTATGTGTCCAGCAGTTGGGCAGCCCTTTCGTACCGGTCATCTCCCGATACAATAAATGGACGCGTGGTCTCTGGTGCAAGGACGGAGTAATTGGTGATCAGTGAGTACCGGCCCGCATTTTCCCGCCAGCCGATACCCGGTTCGACGATCAGGGTGCGGCCCTTCCGGTCAGACAGCATGGCCTGCATGGTGGTATCCGAGGCATAAACGATCTTCCTTTCCTGCACCATTTGCAGCGCATCGTCAAGACCGATCTGCGCCTGGATAAACTGTTCTGTCAGGTCTGCGATCGTCATGCAGTCTTTAAGACCTTGACAGGTCCCAGCCGGATTTCCGTGGACATATAGCAAGGTCCCGACATTCCCGTTGCGGTCCACGCCATGATAGGAATGACGTACTCCGTCGGGCCGCAGGATGCCGATATAGAAGGGGTCCTTCTCTTTTATGATCTTGTGGTCCCATACTGCAAGGTCGATATCAAAATTGAAGCCGGTGATCATATCGTCGCCCCGGTAGACAAATCGAGTACACATGATCGTTTCCTTTCTTGTGGATGTATCCCTTTTCTTATATCGTACTACTGCCATGTCCTCTTTTCTATCCACCAGATGATACCGAATCGATCTGTATACAACACAAAAGCAGGGGCTGCATTTCTGCGACCCCTGCCAGTTTATTTCTGATAAATGATCTTCCGAATGGCGTATACGGACAAGAAGTATTTTTCCGCCAGTTCCTCCATAGAGATTCCGTTCCGAAATTCCTCTACGATCTGGCGGTTCCGCTGCTGCAATTCCTGCCGGTAGCCAGACGCTTCTCCCCATCGTTTTTGTTGCGCTCGATCAGTGGGGACATAAAGATAGCCCCCTTGGATATAGTGCTGCAATTCCTTGACCAGCGCATCGGGAAGAAGAGCTTTTGCATTGATGTATCTCATGCAGGCTTCCTCCTTGAGATGATCGTCAAGCAGCAAAGCCAGCATATTGATTATGCGACGATTTTTACTCCATGCAAACGTCGCGATCTACTGGCTTTGCATGGAGCTGCACTTCGTTGAGCTTTGTCATTGGATACCACTTCTTTCTATTATGAACGTCTCTATCCTACCACGCAATTATTAACAATTCAATGTCTTTTTTGAAAATAGCGGGCAGAAACGTATTATTAGCGAAGCAAACAAGAGAAAGTTTGGGATACTCCCAACAAGAAAAAATCTCCGCTCCGGCAATCTGCCAGAATCGGAGATCTTGCGGGAGTGTGGCCATGCTCCCTATTTGACATCCCCTTTCTGATGAAATGGAAAGGGGAGCGAGTTCATCTGTGGTCTCGGCCCCAATGACCGCAACGATCGGCGACCAAAAAAGCGACATTTTCAAACTTTTTGAGCAATGGAATCGAATAGTTAGCGGCTGAAGAGTAAATTATTAGCAAAACAAACAAGAAATAGATATAAGTTTTGGAACATATAAAGCCTGATATCTACTTGACAAAAGGACAATATCCAGCTATCCTAGATACATAAAAGTTAAGCAGCTTAAATAAATAAAGATAGAATATACATCCCATTGGTTAGCATATCTGCCCAAAGATTGCGTATTGTGTATGGAAAACTAGTAGTGTTGCTAATAAATGGGATATTGTTTTCCCTAATTGTTAAGCAGCTTAACAATAAAAGAAAGGAACTCACACATGTTTGACCTAGTTATTCGGAAGCCGCTGATCCTGGACGGCACGGGTACACCGGGATATCAGGCAGATATCGGAATCGAAAATGGGAAAATTACAAAAATCGGTATGATCCCGGAAAACGCAGAATCACAGGAGAAAATCGATGCTAAGGGACTTTTACTGATTCCTGGATTTATAGATGCGCACAGTCATTTCGAAACAGCAGTTTTTGATAATCGATTTAAGTTTGGAAGAATCGCGCAAGGAATTACGAGCGACATCGTAGGGAATTGCGGGCCAACGCCTGCACCCTATGATCCGATATGGGAGAGCATGCTAAAGAATATGTACTATTCTCTCACGGGCACAGGGCTCATGTTTCCTTGGGATTGGAAAACAATGGGTGGATACTTGGATGCGATTGAAACGACGGGAAGCCCTAGCAATATCGCAAGTCTGGTTGGACATGGGACGCTAAGGACTCTTGCCGCGGGGCATGCAGACCGTCCGCTCACGCGGGAGGAGTTGGATAAAGTAAAAAATATTCTTGAGCAGAGCCTAGAAGAGGGAGCAGCCGGACTTGGGCTGGGGCTATCTTATATACCGGGGATCGCTGCAACAAAAGCAGAACTGATAGAACTAGCTAAAGTCTGCCGTGAACATGGAGCCATCGTTGCGGCGCACAGACGAGATGAGGGACATATGGCGGTCGAAGCTGTGGATGAGATGCTCGAAGTGGCTTTGGAATCAGGTGTAAAAATGCAAATATCCCACCTGAAAGTTACTGGGAAAAAGAATTGGGGGAAAAGTACACAACTTTTTGAGCATATAGAAAAAGCACGTGCTAAAGGTGCAGATGTAATGTTCGATGTATATCCGTATATTACAGGATACATCAAACTCTGCTATATATTGCCTTCTTGGGTCCTTACCGGAAGTGAGAATGACCTGTTGGATCGATTAGAGGACCCTGGTTTGGTCCAAAAAATCGTTGAGGAAATGAACACACCGGAAAAGATGCTTTTCAGCCTTTATACGAATGCCACAGCGGAAGGAATCGTCATCGTGGCCTGCGAGGAAAAGCGATATTTGTATAAAACACTGGCAGATATTGCCAAGGAACAAGGCGAAGATCCCATCCATTCCGCCATCGATTTGATTCGGCACGACCATAATCGGGTCATGATGATTTGCTATATGCAAAATGAAGAGGAACTGGACCACATCATCGCGCATCCCCTTAGCATGATCTGCTCAGACGGAGCACCATCTGTTGATCATAGCCAGCACCCGCGCTACAAAGGAGCTTTTGTTCGGATATTGGATCATTATGTCAAGGAAAAAGGAATATTGACTCTTGAAGAAGCGGTGAAAAAGATGACTTCCATTCCGGCGGAGCGATTTGCACTTAAAAAACGAGGCCAGATCAAAGAGGGATATTATGCGGATATGCTTTTGCTGGATTGGGAAAAGCTGCGGGACAATGCCACTTATAAGAATCCGGACAGAAATGCCGATGGCATCGTCTATACCATCGTCAATGGAACGATCACTGCAGCGGGCGGAAAATCGCTAGGGATCTGTTCTGGAACGGTCCTGCGGCACTCCTGATGCATTCTGCTTTGCTTCTTCCTGAGCTTCTTTTGACATCCGTGCATATTCAGCCCGAAGCTGTTTGAAGAACATCGAGAACCGGTCGATCTCCTCTTGGGTAAGGGAGCCCAGCACATCCCAGTGTTTATGATAAATGTCGACGTCCATTTTTTCATGGATCGCATTGATTTGCTTCCCGGTATCGGAGAGTGTGATTAAAACCTTTCTTCGGTTCTGATCATCGTTCAACTTTTGAATCAGGCCCTTTTTATAGAGGCGGCTGATCAATTGGGAGGCTGCACTTTTGGAACAACCATTTTTTTCCGCAATTTCTGAAACTGTCGTAACTCCGGCCCGGTCGATATCGCGCAGCATATGTACCTCTGCGGCATAGAGGACCATATCTCCATACCGATGAGGGAGAGCCCGATATTGAGCAGCTTCTTGCTCGCATTGGTAGACTAAGAACATCAATTCTTTAAAGGAATCAAAATCCGCTTGCACGATCCGGTCCTCCAGCGTCTTAGAAATGTTTTTACTATTATATTACTATAAAGATTTTTGAGTTCAAGTCAATAGGCTCCTTTTCTAAAAAGATGTGATGAAGGAGTCAAAATAATTTAGGAGGCATGTATTATGGCAACTGTAGCGATTCTTGGATCTGGGAATGCAGGCTGTACTTTTGCCGCGTATTTGGGAAAACGCGGGCATGAAGTACATCTATATGACTCGCCTAGATTTGAAGGAAATCTGACCGCAATCAAGGAACGAGGAGGGATGACTCTTACAGGAGAAGACACCGGCTATGGTGAGATCGCTATGGTCACCACGGATATAGAGAAGGCGATCAAAAATGTTGAAGTGATCATGGTAGTAGTCCCTGGTTTTGGTCATGCTTCGATTGCAAAAGATATTGCCCCTTATTTGGAGACAGGCCAGACCGTGGTCCTGAATCCCGGTGCTGTATTTGGCGCTCTTGAATTTTTGAACACGCTCCGCGAGAATGGCAACCATAAAGATGTAACGATTTGCGAGACTGCATCGAATGTATTTGCATGCCGGCGCACTGGTCCTACTAGTGTAAATCTTACTGGCATCAAAGATGAAATGGAAATCGCCAGTATCCCCTGTGACCGTATCGAAAGTGTTGTAGAAAAGTTGGATGTGTTTTTCCCAGGTATTTTCCAACCGCAGCCTAATATTATTTACACGAGTCTCTCCTATAATAATATGATCATCCACCCCGCAGGTGCGCTTCTAAACATGGGCCGGATCGAATGGACAAAAGGGGACTATGATTTCTATTGGGAAGGATGCACACCGGGCGTTTGTCATAATATTGAACAAGTGGATGCTGAACGTCTCAAAGTTGCGGAGAGCTTCGGCGTAAAATTGGTAGACTTCTTGGAACAGAATCATGAGTATTATGGACATCGGGAACGTAAAAGTATCTATGAATTTTTTAGCGTCAGTGAAGTCCATGGAGGGATCGGGCCCTCTGCTCCGTCGTCTTTGAAACATCGCTATGTCACTGAGGACATCCCGTATGCACTTGTGGCAGTCTCTTCTCTTGCAAAAAGTATCGGCGTCCAGACGCCAGTGATTGACGCGCTGATCGCGATTGCATCCGCCGCGAATCAAGAGGATTACATAGAGACCGGCAGGTCTATGAAGAATCTGAAGCTGGAGGGGATGACAAAGGAACAGATATTTGAACGTCTCACCACTGGGAAATAAAGTCAGATACTCAATAGGTGAAAGAGATAAATTGAAAGGAGAACCGTCATGAAAAGACTGCTCGCCATTTGTCTCTCTTTGGTGATCTGCTGTATGCTACCCGCCTGCGGAAATGATGCCACTGCGGATATAAGCGATTCCGGAGAGAAAAACTATACGCTCAAGCTTGGCACGGTAGTCGCATCTACCAACTCCTTGCAGACAGTACTTGAAGAGTATGCACAGAGAGTCTATGAGCGCACGGATGGGACTATCACGATCGAGATATATCCCAACTCTCAGCTCGGTACGGCTCTCCAACAGATCGAAGGAGTGCGTTTAGGTTCTCAGGATATGTATGCCGATGGACTCTCATGGTTCCAAGACTACGAAGGCATGGAGAACCTGCGTATCATCGGCATGCCTGGAGCGTTTACAAGTAATGAACATGTAGTTTCTTTTTTTGAAAGTGAAAAAGGGGTCCAGCTTTGGGATACGCTGGAAAGCAACTATAACATTAAAGTTTTGACGACCAGTTGGGGCCGGGTACCTAGCGGATGGATGTTGCAGGAACCTGTATACACTGCGGATGACTGGAAGGGGATGAAACTGCGCGTCCCTGAGCAGCAGATATGGAGCCTTGCTTATAAATATTTGGGAGCGTCACCTGTACCAGTCGCTTGGGCCGATACCTATTCTTCTATTCAACAGGGGATGGCGGATGGTGTGGATGGCCCGCCTAATTTGATGTATAACATGAGCTTCCAGGAAGTCACAAATGTCCTGATTATGAGCAAACACTTTTACAACCAAGCGGGGCCGATTATTAACGCAGAATTGTTCGAGGGTATGAGTGAACGACAGCAAGCCGCGCTGATCGACTGCGCAAATGAATTGGGCGAGATGCATACTGCGATGGCTTATGAAGAGCAGGATACGCAGATCAAAGATTTGATAGCCAATGGCTATGAGGTGATCGACTTCGATACGGAACAGCAGCAGGCGCTCTTTGCTCCGCTTTATACGGATGAATTCAAAGCGCTTGTAGAAGACCCGGAAGATGGCTTGTGGGAGGAAGGCTTGATAGACTATGTAAAAAGTCTAACACCATGACTTTTAGGAGAATTAGATATGCAGAATGTAAACAAAGTAATTTCCTGGGTCGAAAATTTGGTAGAGATATCGCTTTCGTTTATCCTGATCTTACTGGTAGCGGCTCAAGTTTTCTGCAGAGAGGTGTTAGACAATCCTCTGACATGGAGCGAGGAAGTCTGCCGGATATGTCTTGTCTGGCTGGTGTTTATCGGAGCTGCGGTCGCATGCCGTGAAAGCGAGCATATGAATGTAACGGCTCTGATTGACAAATTTTCAGAGCGGACAAAAGCTATACTGAAAGCTGTATTTGAAGCTCTGATCCTATTATTCAATGTTGTCGTCATATTTGCGGGCTTTGGACTGGCAATGGATCAAATGACAACAAAATTCGTGACGATTGCCATCCCGCAAGGTTACCAGACTCTGGCGGTGCCTGTCGGTAGTATCTTGATCATCTATCATATCCTGTTCCACTGGGGCTGCCAGATCAGGGAACGTGCGACACATGGGAAGGAGGCGGTTGGGTGAATATTGTGATCCTGCTAGGCGTCGTTGTCGGTACGATGGCCTTAGGTGCGCCGATCGCATATGCTTTGGGCTTTGCGGGACTAGCAGTCCTCCTGATCGATGGGAGCACTCCGCTTTTCATCATGGTCCAGCGCATGGTCGCCTCTATGGACAGTTTTACGATGTTGGCGGTCCCGCTGTATATCTTTATCGGCCAGATCATGAACGAAGGAGGAATAACCGAGCGGATATTCTCTTTTGCCAAATGCTTGGTCGGGCATTTTAAAGGCGGTTTAGCGCATGTAAACGTATTGTGCAGCTTTATTTTTGCGGGGATGTCCGGGTCCGCTCTGGCTGACACAGCTGGTCTTGGACAAATTGAAGTCGATGCCATGAGGAAAGAGGGTTTTCCTGATGGCTTCAGCGGTGCTGTAACGGCTGTGACGGCTACGATCGGACCGATCATTCCTCCAAGCATCCCACTGGTGCTATACGGCGGCCTTGCGGAAGTGTCCATTGGCCGACTGTTTATGGCGGGGATCCTCCCTGGGATCTTGATGGCGGCTGGATTTTCTGCAATGATCGTATACCTTTCTCACAAGCGTGGCTATCCTGTGTCGGACCGGGCTACGGTTTCCCAAACATGGAAGGCGTTTGTCCGTGCGATTCCTGCATTGATGGTCGTCGTGATCATCATTGGCGGTATTTTGGGGGGTATCTTTACTCCAACGGAAGCTGCGGGCGTTGCTGCATTCTATTCTGTTGTCATCGCTTTCATCATGGGAGGCTTGACTTGGAAGAGACTGGTAAAAAATCTGCTGGATACGGCGATCCTCTCCGGCGCGGTCTTGCTGATCATGTCGACATCTACTCTGTTTGCTTGGCTCGTTACATTGGAAAAGATCCCTGAACTGGTCGCAAATACACTTTTGACGATTTCTAGTAACCAATATTTCATCCTGGCAGTCATCAACATCGTTTTGATTATCATGGGTATGTTTATTGATGGAAACTCCATCTTGGCTATCACAGTTCCAATCTTTGTCCCCATTGCGGAAATGCTTGGAGTAGATCTGGTGCAATTCGGAATGATGATGGTACTGAATGTGATGGTCGGAACGATTACTCCTCCCTTCGCTATGTGCTATTTTTCGGTTTCGAAAATTTGCAAAATACGATATGAGGAGATCGTCCGGGAAGGCTGGAACTTTTATGTTCCGCTGTTGATTTTGCTTGTGCTTATCACTGTGGTCCCCGCACTCTCTTTGACTCTGCCGAACTTGATTTTCGGATAATAGAAAGGAACGATCACCATGAATTATAAAATCACTCCAATCGATGTTGGGACGCTAACATGTGATAGGTCTGTCAATGTTATGTTGCGACATATGGGAGAGATCGGGACTTTTCGCTTTATTATTTGGTATCTGGAGGGTGAGGATGGGCGGGGGATCATGGTCGATACCGGCCCCTATGAACAGGAGCGCTTCAGCAAATATCATTATGGCCTGACTAGGACACCGGAGCAGGTTCCAGCGGCCGCACTCAAACTACACCATATCGATCCAGAGGCGATCGATACAGTGATCTTGACACATCTCCATCCTGACCACTGTTCTAATAATCATCTATTTCCAAACGCGAAATTTTACGTCCAGCGTGCGGAATTACAGTATGCAGCTGCGCCTCATTTCAACCAAATGGAGGGTTATGAGTGTTTGGAAATGGGAATGTGCAATGATTACTACATGCACACAAAGTATACAGTGTTGGATGGGGACGATACGATTCTTCCAGGCATCGATGTCATCCTGACTCCTGGCCATAGTCCTGGGAGTCAGTGCGTGATCGTCGATACGAAAAGCGGGAAATTTGCAATTACAGGCGACACGGTACCTGTCTTTGAGAATTGGAGTGGAGGCCCTGCCTACTGTCCGCATATCCCGAACGGAATTTTTCAAGATATCTTTGCTTACCACGCCACTTTTAAGAAATTAGAGAAGACAGGGGCGTATATCCTACCGGGCCATGATACCGCGGTCTTTGACCATCCGTATTATCCTTTTGATTGAGTAGCCACATATATCACGTTTTTACTTTAGATATTTTCTTGTCTGATCCCGCCTATCATAGGATGGGATCAGACAAGAAAAATCAGATATTCAGATAAAGAGAGGAGGATACAATAATGAACGAGTTGTATGCGCTAAAAGGCCGAGTGATTACCGGTACAGGCGCTGATAGCATCGAAAAAGGACTGGTATTAGTTGAGAATGATCGGATAAAGGCAGTATGCAGGGAAAACGAGTATCCGCTTCCAGAATGCTCCAAAGTAATCGAGGTAGAAAATGGAACGATCATGCCAGGCTTCATTGATGTACATGAGCATATTGGTATGGGGTCTGTCCGCTTTCATGAGCTCTATCAGATCCATCCATATGAGAAAGTCTGCAAAGCAGTCCAGGAGCTAGGGCAGCTTCTGGATGCAGGCTTCACTACGGTCCGCGATTGCGGAGGCGTGTCTGTGCATTTAAAAACATCAATTGCAAAAGGATATATCACGTCTCCGCGTTTGTTCTGCGCTGGACGGGTCATCACCCAGACCAATGGGCACTTTGATATGATTAAAAGCTTCCCTGTGGAATACAACGAAAAAGGAAACGTGTTGGCGTTTATTGCGGATGGCGTCACTGAAGTGCGGAAAGCGGCCCGGACAAATTTCCGGGATGGCGCGGATTTTGTGAAAATGATGCTTTCGGCCGGTGTAACTTCTCAAAGCAGCCGGACCAATACCCAAGAGTTTTCCGATGAAGAGATCCGGGCGATGGTGGAAGAAGCGGAAAAGTATGAGACATACGCTGCCGCGCACTGTATCAGTAATCGAGGACTGAAAGCGGCCCTCCGCAATGGCGTGACATGTATCGAACATGGTTACAATATCGAGCCAGAGGACATCGAGGTCATGCAGAAACAGGTAAAGTGGCTGGTCCCAACACTCTCTATCTTGCATGTATATTATACAAATATCAAAAATAAAACAAATTTGGAATATTTGGCACCTTGGGCTATTGCAAAGACCCCGAGTTGTTATGAGCGTCAATACAAATCCATCAAAATGGCAATCGATGCAGGAATCAAAATTGGGCTTGGTGCTGACTTCGGCGGTGATGCAGTAATGGGAGTCCATGGCCTGAATGGTATGGAGTTTGAGCGTTTAGTCGTAGCAGGTATGACTCCGATGCAGGCAATCGTCGCAGGAACGAAGACGGGGGCTGAGATCGTGATGAATCCAGAGATCGGCACCTTAGAAACCGGAAAATTGGCTGACATCGTGATTGTCCAGGGAGATCCACTGAAAGAAATTTCTTTATTGGGGGATCCTACACGGATAAAAATCGTGATGTTAGGTGGCAAGATCGTAAAGTCTATTGCTTAGATTATATGGCACAGAGAGGAGCAAAGGGAAAAGCGATCTGTTTGATGGTGGTCTCGTCACTGGCATTTGTCTTGATGCAAGTGGTGGTACGTATTACCTCGGAGCGCGTTTCTTTGATAGAACAGATATTTTTCCGGAATTTTATCAGTACAGTTCTTTCGCTCCTCGTATTGCGAAAGAGAGGACTACCATTATTCGGGGACAGAGCGCATCAGCCAGCTCTTATAGCCAGATCTAGCTTAGGCTTTATAGGTATCGTCCTGCTGTTTTACGCTACGGAACATGCAAGGTTGGCAGATGTCAATCTGTTTTCTAAAACGTCCCCTATCTGGGCAACGATGTTTGCGATGGCTTTTTTTCAAGAAAAACCTTCTAAAATCTTTGTCCCTGCGTTGTTCATGTGTATAATAGGGACATATGTTGCTATCCAGCCCTCTTTTGGCTCGGAGATACTGCCACTTGTATGCGCTGTGGGTTCTGCCGCGATCACTGGAGGCGTCCAAGTGATTTTAAGCTATTTGAAAAGCCGCGAAAATGTTTTTACTATTGTTTTTCATTTTTCGCTTTTCAGCACGGTCGTTGCGGCTATAGGTTCTCTTTCAAGCACCTTTCGCGCATCTTTACATGATATTTTGCTTTTGATATTCGTTGGGATATTTGCGATGATCGGACAATTTTCCATGACGATGGCTGTCCGGCTTGCTGATGTATCAGATATCGCAATATACGATTATTCTGGTATTGTGTTCTCTGCATTTTTTGGCTTTTTGCTGTTTGACGAGTCCCCTCCACTATCAACGATTATTGGCGGAGGGCTTATTATCGGTGTATTGTTGCTTTTCGGATTTCAACAATACATTGAGAAGCAAGACCTAAAATAAAAGCCGGACTTTCAGAAAAGGCATACTCAATCAAATAGGGAAGGATAAGCAAAAGGGCTGGGGACAGAGCCACGAAAGGATCTGTCTCTGGCCTTTTGTGTTATTATTGCCATATAAATGTTCTCTTGAAAATGCAAAGGCATGGACGAGAAAAATGAAAAATGCAGATGGGACACAAGGAGCTCATTGGACATTGGACCAAGCAAAACAAGTCATGGCGCAACGAAAAATATCCTTAAATCCAGTGGAATTTTGGACGGCTCTTTGCATAGTATACAGCGATTATTCTCCGGTCGAAAAAAACATGGCGTCGGAGGAAGCCTTGACTTTTACGTTGATATGGCTAAGGCTTTCCTGGAAGACAAAGACGCCGCAGACGACAAACTTCTCAAATATTATAAGGATATTATGAAATGAAAAGTCCGCCTCCAGAGATGGGGGCGGATTTTCTGTTAGCGTTTTAGTTAGCATTTGCTTGTGAAAAACAGCACTTTTTATATCTTGAATAGAACGAACGCTTCCGTGAAATAAACTTTTTGAGATCCATTGATCCCTTGCGGCGCAAAGCAAAACCACGCAACCGTCGTGGCTGCGTGGTTTTGCTATTTGGTGCCGGTGGTGGGACTCGAACCCACACGGTATCGCTACCAACGGATTTTGAGTCCGTCACGTCTACCAATTCCATCACACCGGCAAAGACACGCTCCTGAAGAGTTGCTCTTTATTATACAGGATGTCTTACGGAAATTCAAGAGCGGATCGAAAAAGTTCTGGGCACAGGGCGCGGGTGCGCTGGGAGCAGGCCAGGGCCGATCACAGGGGGAGGGGCGCTGGGGCACGCAGCGCTGCAGATGGGGACGGTATCGAAAAATGAACAGACCGTAAAAAGCACCGGAAGGGTCAAAGAAAAGCTACACAAACAAGGGCAAACGTGATATCATATACAAGTTAAAGTATGCATATTTGCAGGCGGCGGGAGCCGCCGGAAAGGAGGCGGCGCCATGCGGCATAGGCTGCGCTCTATGATGCTGGCAGCGGTCTTGAGCGTTGCCATGCTGACAGTCAGCGGCTGCGGCTTCACCCTTTCGCCTCAGGACCTATACAGCCTGCCAAAGCTTCCCCCGGAGTACACAGAGCTGGACGAGCAGATCGATCAGCTCCTGGCCAGCGGCGCAGAGAACGCGCCGCCGGCTTCCGGCAACAATACACAGCCGGTCCAGATGTGGGACCTGGATGGAGACGGGCAGGAGGAGGCCATCGTGTTCCTCCGGGATCCAAGCGATGAGAAGCCTTTGAAGATCTATATCTTCACACCTGAGGATGAGAGCTATAAACAGACCGCTCTCATCGAGGGGAGCGGCACGGGATTCTACAGCATCAATTATAGCGACCTCGATCGAGACGGCTATACGGAACTGCTGGTGGGATGGCGGGTGAACACGGATCTCCAGGCCCTGTCCGTCTACTCTCTGCGCAGCGGCGCGCCGGAAGAGCTCATGAGCACTTACTACGTGCGCTACGCCGTCATGGACCTGGACCAGGATCAGATGCAGGAGCTGGTGGTCCTGCGCTCGGATGATGAGAACAACGGCCTGGCGGACCACTATGACTGGCAGGACAGCGGTCTGGTCTCCCGGACCTCGATCCGCATCTCCGTCACGATGGCTGAATTGAACCAGCAGGGGCGGGTGACACAGGGAGCCTTGCGGGACGGTGAGCCGGCCCTGTTCATCACCGGCGTGGACGACGAGACCTCCACTTCGATCACGGATATCCTCGCGCTGCGCAACAGCGAGCTGACCAATCTGGCCCTCTCGGACGCCACGGGAGTCTCAGGGGAGATCGCGTCCTTCCAGGGGCTGTATCCCACGGACATCGACGGAGATGGCACCACGGAGGTGCCTCGCACGATCGCGCTCCAGCTCGGCGGGGCGGAGGAGAGCGCGGACCGGAGGACCGACTGGTATGATTATGACGCCGCAGGCTCGGCCCAGCGGGTCATGAGTACCTATCACGACACGGATGACGGCTGGTATCTGCGGCTGCCAGAGGAGTGGGAGGACCAGATCACAGTGTCCCGCAGCACTGCCCCGGATGAGGCGGTGGTCACGTTCTCCATCCTGCAGCCAGACGGACAGCCGCCAAAGGAATTCTTGAAGATCTATACGTTCACGGGTTCCAGCCGGGAACTGAAAGTCGGCTACGGGAACCGCTTCAGCCTCAGCCGGCAGACATCCACCATCTATGCGGCGGAGCTGCTGGAGGCGAACAGCGCCTGGGCCTACGGCGTGACAGAAGACCAGGTCCGGGACGCATTCAGCTTGATCACCTCCACGGATTGGGGCGCCGACAACTGAAGCCTCTATGGGGCGAGAAAGGACATTACTATTATGAAAAAAGTACTGGTCTTGGAGGATGAGTCCAGCATCCGCAGCTTCATCGTCATCAATCTGCGCCGCGCAGGCTACGATGTCATCGAGGCGGAGACCGGCGAGGAGGCGCTGGAGCGCCTGAAAGCAGAACCGGACACGAAGGTGGCGCTGCTGGATATCATGCTGCCTGGCATCGATGGGTTCGAGGTCTGCCGCCGGATCCGAGCGACCAATACGAAGATCGGTATCATCATGCTCACCGCCCGCTCGCAGGAGATGGACAAGGTGACGGGCTTGATGACGGGCGCTGATGACTATGTGACCAAGCCCTTCTCTCCGGCGGAGTTGACCGCCCGCGTGGACGCCCTGTTCCGCCGGGCCGGGGGGGACGACACGGTCCAGACCGGAGAGATCCGCCAGGACCCCTTCCTGCTGAACACCCGCAACCGGACCCTGGAAAAGAACGGCCAGCGCATCAAACTGACACAGGTAGAATATTCCATCATGAAGGTGTTCATGGAGAATCCGGGAAAAGCGCTTTCCCGGGAGGAGATATTGGACATGGTCTGGGGCCGGGACTATTTCGGAGAATTGAAGATCGTGGACGTGAACATCCGGCGGCTCCGGCTGAAGATCGAAGACAACGTCCAGAACCCCACATATATCACCACCGTGTGGGGCTATGGCTATAAATGGGGATTCTGACCCCCCATACAGATCGGGGGGGCGGATCCCGCTCTCTTGCGAAAGGAGGTGTGCGCATGGCTGAGGAAGAAAGGGGACAGGGCTGGAAGGCCCTGCGGCTGCGCGGCCTGCGGCAGCGGTGGATCGTGAACACCACGATGCCCGTGCTGGTGCTGCTGGTGCTCATCGTGGTGCTGTTTTCTGCCGGCGTGTCCAGCTATTACTATGACAGCATGCAAAAGGGCTTGGAGAGCCGGGCAACGACCTTGGCGGATTCGTTCAACAGTTACTTCATGAACAGCTACAGCGAATATACGCAGATGGCGGACCAGGCCGTGAACTCTTTCGAGGAGAAGGATCGGATCGAGCTCCAGTTCCTCAATAGCGGCGGACGCATCCATGCCTCCACCTCCAGGCTGACAGCGGGCACCTCGCCGGAGACCGACGACGTGGCGCGGGCCATGGCGGGCGAAGATCCTGCCGCATTCAAGGGGAGGGACCCAGAGACGGGCGAGAACATCATGGCCGTTTCCGTGCCGCTGAACTTCAACGGCCGGGTCGTAGGCGTCATGCGGATGGTCACCTCCCTGCGTGCGGTGAACCGGCAGATCATGCTGGCAGATATGGTCATCCTGGTGGTGGCGGCGCTGTGCATGGCGCTGGTCATCATCTCGAACCTCCTGTTCATCAATAGCGTGGTGGAGCCGGTGGCCGTAGTCACAGACGCGGCGAAGCGGATCTCTGCCGGCAGCTATGGGTTCCGGATCGAGAACCATTACACCGATGAGATGGGTGAGCTGGTGGACAATATCAATGACATGTCCATGAAGATCAGCCAGAACGAGAAGATGAAATCGGAGTTCATCTCCTCGGTGTCTCATGAACTGCGCACGCCCCTCACGGCGATCAACGGCTGGGGCGAGACCATCTTGGAGGACACCAGCGGCGATATGGTGCAGCTTCGCCGCGGTATCCGCATCATCCTCAACGAGTCCCGCCGTCTGAGCACCATGGTGGAAGAGCTGCTGGAATTCTCCAAGATGGAGGACGGCCGCTTCACTCTGCGGATCGAGCAGGTAGATCTCCAGGCGGAGTTCGAGGATGCGATCTTCACATACCGGGAATTGTTCCGGCAGGAGGGGATCGAGCTGGAATACCACTGTGGGGACGAGGAGCTGCCCCTCATCCCCGGCGATCCCGAGCGGCTCAAGCAGGTGTTCTGCAATGTGCTGGACAATGCGGCCAAACATGGCGGCACTGGCAAGCGCATCTCTGCCTCGATCTGCCGGGAGGGCAACTTCGTCACCGTCCGGGTCCGGGACTATGGACCCGGGATCCCTGAGGCGGAGCTCCCCTTCGTGAAGCAGAAGTTCTATAAGGGCACTTCCAAAGCCCGCGGCAGCGGCATCGGTCTGGCGGTATGCGACGAGATCGTGAACCTCCACAGCGGCTCTTTCACCATCGGCAACGCCGAGGGCGGCGGCGCCGTGGTCACCATCCGCTTGCCGATCCTGGAGTAAGAATCGAACGAATGTTTGCATATCGCGGCGCGATGTGTTATCCTATCCAAGTCATTAGAAAGGTGATCCCATGGCAGAAGAAAGATCCTGCGCCTTCCGCACCAGCATCGGCGGACAGGCGCTCATCGAAGGCATCCTGATGCGCGGCCCGGAGAAGCAGGCCATCGTGGTCCGAGCCCAAGAGGGCCAGCTGGTCGAGAAGGTGGAAGCGCTCAAGCTCATCAAGGAGCGCCATCCCATCTTGGGCTGGCCGCTGATCCGGGGGACAGTCAATTTCCTGGATTCGATGGTCAAGGGTGTGAAAGCCCTGATGTACTCTGCGGAGTTTTTCCCGGAGGAGGCGGAGGCGCAGCCCTCCAAGTTCGAACTGTGGCTGGAAAAGCATCTGAGCAGCAAAAAATTGGAGAGCGCAGTGGTGGCCCTGGCCGTGGTGCTGGGCGTTGGCCTGTCGATCTTCTTGTTCTTGGTGCTGCCCACCTTCGTCACCGGGGGGATCCTCCACTTTTTCCCGGGGTTCCCCATGTGGGGACGGAACTTGGTGGAGGGCGTGCTGAAGATCCTGATCTTTTTGCTGTATCTGATCTTCTGTTCCCGGCAGAAGGATATCTATCGGGTGTTCCAGTACCATGGGGCAGAGCATAAGACCATCTTCTGCTATGAGGCGGGGCTGCCCCTGACAGTGGAGAACGTCCGGATCCAGCCCCGGCACCATCCCCGCTGTGGGACGAGCTTCCTGTTCGTGGTCATCTTCGTGTCGATCCTCTTTTCCAGCGTGGTGTTCGGCATCTGGCCCATCACGAACGTCTGGCTGCGGACATTGGCGCACTTGGTGCTGCTGCCTCTGGTGGTGGGCATCACTTACGAGTTCAACCGCTGGGTGGGCCGCCATACACAGGAGGGCGGACTAGCGAAGGTGCTCACCGCTCCTGGATTGTGGATGCAGAACTTTACGACCAATGAGCCGGACGATAGTATGATCGAGTGCGCGATCCGCTCCCTGGAACTGGTCATCCCGGAGGAAAAAGGGAAAGATGCGTGGTGAACCGGGTGTGGAGACCCAGGTATAGAGGAGGACGACGGCAATGGGCATTTTGGACCGTTTTCGTAGAAAGAGGCCCACGCTGCGGGAGGATATCCCCAAAGCATCCGCCTGGCTGAAGGAGGCGATGACTTCTTCCGGCTACCGGCTGGACGGCAGCGTGGAGAGCTTTCGGGAGCTCGATCGTTTTTTTGAGGAGCAGATGCGCCCCGGCGGGATCCTAGATGGCCAGGTGGGGAGCAAGCTCTTCGCTATCGGCTGCTATATGGGCGAAGTGTTCCGGGAGCGGCTGGGCGGCACTTGGGAGACGGACGACACAGATCCTCAGGGCGAGATCAGCATCGCGGTCCGTTTCCCTGATGGTGCTGTCTGCTGGCCGGTCCAGCGTGCTATGAAGCGGTATCAGGACAGTGAGGACGGGCTGTATGCCTACGGCTTGATGATGGCTGAGGCTTCGCACGATCCATCGACCAAGAGGGCCTGAGTCAACGGAGCGTATTATGGCTACGACATATAACAATTTGTATCTAGATATCCGCCAACAGCTGCGGCGGGCCGGGATCCAGGAGGCCACGCTGGAGGCTCGGGAGCTGGTATGCTTCGGGACCAACAAGAGCCGCGAGGAGCTGGTGCGGGACGGAGGACTGTATGCTTCTCCAGAGTTGGAACAGCGTGTCCGGGACTTGGTGGACCGCCACCTGGCCGGAGAGCCGGTGGCCTATCTCATCGGAGAGTGGGAGTTTTACGGCCTGCCCCTGGACATCTCCCGGGACGTACTGATCCCCCGGCCGGATACAGAGGTGCTGGCGGAGCAGGCTATCGGGTATATCAGGACTCTGGGAGAGTGCCGGGTGCTGGACCTGTGTGCTGGCAGCGGCTGTATCGGCCTAGCGGTGGCGGCTCAAGTGCCGCAGGCACGGGTGGTGTTGGGAGAATGGTCCGACAGTGCGCTGAAGGTGTGCCGTCAGAACGTCCGCCGCAATAGTCTCGCCGCCCGGGTGGTGCCCATCCAGGCGGATGCCCGGGAGAAGCCGGAGAGATCTCTGGGGGAGTTCCAGTGCATCGTCTCCAATCCCCCCTACATCCCTCGGGCGGACATCGAGACGCTGGACCCATCAGTCAAGGACTATGAACCGCGTCTGGCCCTGGACGGCGGAGAGGACGGTCTGGACTTTTACCGTTCCATCTCCGAGCGGTGGAAGGAGGTCCTGGTCCCCGGCGGCCGGCTCTATTTCGAGGTGGGGATCGGCCAGGCAGACGCGGTGCTGCGGATCATGCGTGCCCAGGGCTTTGGAGATATCCAGGTGGTGAAAGACCTCCACGATATCCCCAGAGTGGTGTTCGGGACGCTGTGCACGGAGATATGAACTGGCCCGCTGGCCAACAATCTGACCGCGGTCCAGGATCGCCTTGACAGATCTCGAGGAGCTGTTCCCCAGCCCGATGATGCTGGGGGGCTGGGACGGATATGATCGGAGAGACACAACAGCGGAGCGGTGACCCGGCGGGCTGCTGCGGCTGCTGACGAAACGGATAGATAGAGGATACAGGAGGAGAGAACTATGGCGAGAGAGAAAGCGCCGCTGCCCAATGCGGCCCCGGCAGAGGATAAGAAGAAGGCCATCGACACCGCGATGGCACAGATCGAGAAGATGTACGGCAAGGGATCCATCATGCGCTTCGGTGATAAAGCGGAGCTGAACGTGGACTTCATCCCCACGGGCTCCTTGGCTTTGGATGTGGCGCTGGGCATCGGCGGATTGCTAAAGGGCCGTATCGTGGAGATCTACGGGCCGGAGTCCTCCGGCAAGACCACTCTGGCGCTCCATGTGGTGGCGGAGGCACAGAAGCGGGGCGGCGAAGTGGCATTCGTGGATGCAGAGCACGCGTTGGACCCCACCTATGCCCGGGCACTGGGCGTGAAGGTGGAGGACATGCTCATCTCTCAGCCGGACACCGGTGAGCAGGCGCTGGAGATCACGGAGGCTCTGGTCCGTTCCGGCGCCATCGATGTGGTGGTGGTGGACTCCGTGGCAGCGCTGGTGCCCCGGGCGGAGATCGAAGGTGAGATGGGGGACAGCTATGTGGGCCTCCAGGCCCGGCTGATGAGCCAGGCCCTGCGCAAGCTCACCGGCGCCATCGGGAAGACCAACTGCATCGTCATCTTCATCAACCAGCTGCGGGAAAAGGTCGGCGTCATGTACGGCAACCCTGAGGTGACCACCGGCGGCCGTGCGCTGAAATTCTATTCCTCCGTCCGCATCGATGTACGCCGGATCGAGGCCATCAAGAACGGCAGCGAGATTATCGGCAACCGTACCCGGGCGAAGGTCGTGAAGAACAAAGTGGCGCCCCCCTTCCGGGAGGCGGAGTTCGATATCATGTACGGCCAGGGCATCGCACACGAAGGCGAGCTGATCGACCTGGGCGTGAAGCTGGATCTGGTTCAGAAAGCCGGCTCCTGGTTCTCCATCGGTGAGACGAGGATCGGGCAGGGCCGGGACGCGGCCAAGAAGTACCTCCTGGAGAATCCAGAGGTGGCCGAGAAGCTGGAGGCCGATATCCGCAAGAACTTCGACAAGCTGATGAGCAATCAGGCCCGTATCGCGGCCAAGGCTGCCGGACGGGCCGTGGACGTGAGTGCCGACGATTTCGACGATGCGGATTGACCGCATCGAGGCGTCCCGGCACAAGAAGGGGCGGGTGCTGGTATTCCTGGACGATGGGACTTGCCTGAAAGTCACGGAACAGGAGCTGCTGGACTTTGGGCTGCGCCCGGGGGATGGCTTAGACAGCTCCACCCTGGCGCGGCTGAAAGCGGCCGCCGGGATATCCAACACGAAAGCTGCCGCGGCGAGCCTGGTGGGCCGCCGCGCCATGAGCCGCCGCGATCTGGAGCGCAAGCTCCGGGACAAAGGCGCCAGCGAAGCGGAGGCCCGCTACGCGGGCGAGTGGATGGAGGCCATCGGGGCCATCGACGACGCGGCCTATGCGGCGGCCCTGGTCCGCCACTGCGCAGACCTGGGATACGGCCCTGCGCGTGCCCGGGAAAAGCTCTACGAGAAAGGTGTGCCCCGGGCACTGTGGGACGAAGCGCTGGAAGAGCTGCCGGATGCCAGCGGGCAGATCGACCGCTTTTTGGCAGGGAAGCTCCGCGGGAGGACACCGGACGAGAAAGAAAAGAGGCAGCTCACCGGCGCACTGGTGCGCCGGGGCTTCTCCTGGGACGACGTGCGTGCGGCCTGGGGCCGCTTGGGTGCGGAGACCTGGGAGGAATAGGGACAGAAGAGGGCCGTCCGGCCGCGTTGAGACGGCAGCAGAGCGGCTGCATACCTGATGCGCCGCCCTTCTCGAGCGAGACAGCGCCCCTATGGCCGCCAGTGCGATCATAGCTTCCACGAGATGCGGCGGCTGCGTACATACGAGGTGCGGCACAGGGAGGACGCTCCCGTGCAGCGGCTTTTCTACGAGGAGACTATCTGATCCGATTTGGAGGGAACAATCTTGCAGCATATCATATCATTCATCTCCCTGGGCTGTGCCAAGAACCAGGTGAACTGCGAGCAGATGATGGCTGCCGTCCAAGCGGCGGGCCATACCATCCAGACAGAGCCGGAGGGCGCGGACGTAGTGGTGGTGAACACCTGCGGCTTCCTGGCCTCCGCCTGTGAGGAGGCGATCGAGAACATCCTGGAGATGGCAGAACTGAAAAAGGCCGGGAAAGTGAAGAAGATCCTGGTCACCGGCTGTATGGCGCAGCGTTATAAGGGCGATGTGCTCCAGGAACTGCCGGAGGTGGATGGACTCCTCGGGACGGGCAGTTATGGCGACATCGCTGCAGCCATCGATGAGGTGATGGGCGAGGGCGGTGTGCGGCCCTGCCATTTGGGAAATATCCACACAGCTGATCAAAGCGGCCCCCGGATCCTCTCCACCCCGCCTTGGTACGCCTACCTTCGAATCGCTGAAGGGTGCGACAATCACTGTGCGTATTGCGTGATCCCCTCCCTCAGGGGACGGTACCGCAGCCGCCCTATGGACGAGCTGCTGGAGGAGGCGGCCGAACTCAGCGCCGCTGGTGTGCAGGAGCTCCTGGTCATCGCCCAGGACATCACCCGTTACGGTACGGACCTGGATGGAGAGCATCAGCTGGCCAAGCTCCTGCGTGCGCTGTGCAAGCTGGACTTCCACTGGATCCGCCTCCATTATCTATATCCGGACGAGATCACAGATGAGCTGATCGACACCATCGCCCAGGAAGCCAAGATCCTGCCTTATCTGGATATCCCCATCCAGCATTGCAACGATGGGATCCTCCGGGCCATGAACCGCCGGGACACCAAGGCGGAGCTGCAGGCGCTGTTCTCCAAGCTCCGGGAACGGATCCCCGGTCTGGTGCTGCGGACCAGCCTCATCACCGGACTGCCCGGCGAAGGCGAGGCCGAGCTGGAGGAGCTGTGCGCCTTCCTGCGGGAGGCGCGCATCGAGCGGGCGGGCGTGTTCCCCTTCTCACCTGAGGAGGGTACGCGAGCCGCCCAGATGGACCATGTGGAAATGGAGGAGGCCCGGCGGCGTGCGGAACTGGTGGTGGACGTGCAGTCGGACATCATCGACGCATACAATGCCTCTATCCTGGGGGCGGCACGAGAAGTCCTCTGCGAAGGGTTCGATGGACAGGCGCAGATGTTCTTTGGCCGCAGCTATGCAGAATCTCCCGACATCGACGGACGGATCTATTTCACCGCGGACCAGGAGATCGCCCCCGGCACCTTCGTGACAGTCCGGCTCACCGGGACCATGGACGGCGAGCTGACAGGCGAGCTGGTGGAGGGATGAGAGCCCGACGACCCTGACATAGAACGTCCGGCCCCGGAGCGTCTGGGCGGGCCATATGGGACGGAGCTGTCCCAGCCTCTGGGAGAGGAAGGAGAACTGGAATGAATCTGCCGAATAAATTGACCCTTTTACGCATTATCTTGATTCCTGTCTTTATGGTGGTGCTCTATTGGGGATTCCCTGGCTCCACTTATGTGGCGTTGGCCATCTTCATCATAGCCAGCCTGACCGATCTGCTGGACGGCAAGATCGCCCGGGCCAGGGGACTTGTGACGGATTTCGGCAAGTTCGCCGATCCGCTGGCCGATAAGATGCTGGTCACCGCTGCGATGCTGTGGTTCGTGGAGATCGGACAGATGCCGGCTTGGGCACTGTTGATCGTGGTGTGCCGGGAATTCGCCGTCAGCGGCCTGCGGATGATCGCCAGCGACAAGGGGCGGGTCATCGCCGCCGGCTGGTCCGGAAAGGTCAAGACGGCGACGACGATGGTATGCGTCGTACTGATGTTCCTGCCGATCCCACCGGTGCTGACGGCGGTGTGCGTGGGGGCGATCGTAGTGACGACGCTGTGGTCCGGCGTGGAGTATTTCGTGAAGAACCGGGACATCATCCAGTCCTTTTGACCAAGGATATCCGCTCGCAGTGGACGATCGCGGCCGCCCCGAAAGGGACGGCCGTCCTGTTTTCCTGACGGCGCTGGAGCGATCAGGACGAGATCTGTCCGCGCCCGGCGGCCCGGGAGAGGAAAGGAGCTGGATCCATCCCAGCGACCTGCACCACTTCTAAGAGGGGACTTGCGGTAAGATCGGCCACAGTGACCGATATGCCGCCGTCCCCGTCCAGATCATAGCCGCACGCGGCCCAGGCCCGCCAAGGGAGATAGGCGCAGTGCACACGATGGGGCAGTCCCTCTCCGTCTGCGCTCCATAGGCCGCAGAGCAGGCCATACGGGAGCTGTTCCAGATGTGCTTGGGCGAACTGCACGGCTTGGCCGCGCGCCTCCGGCCCCGCGTCCCGGACGCGCAGCACCAAAAAACTGGCGTATCGTCTCCAGCGGGAGGCTGGGCGCAGGCCGCTGACAGCGCCTGGGTGGGAGGCCTCCAGGACGTCACCATCCTCCATCACGAGTCCGGCGTGGCCATGGCGCCAACCTGCCGTGTGGGTGGAAAAGGTCACCAGCAGATCGCCGGGCGTCAACGGCGCCAGCGGTGCGCCGGGCCCGGCTGACAGCTCCTCACAGGTGATGCGTCCGGCGATCAGTGAGGTGCAGGTGACCGGCTCCGGCGCACGGAGTGCCTGCTGGGCCGCCAAGATCTGGGCGGCACCATCCGCGCCCTGGGACAGCAGGTGATCGACTGCCCAAGGGGACAGGCCCGTCTCCAAAAACAGCGTGTCATAGTCCTGGGGAGAGAGCGCCTGCTGTGCGAGGAGGGATGAGAGCGCAGCTGGCGGTCCGGCAGAGACGAAAGTGCCGGAGCGATGGGCCCACGGACCCTGGAGGAACAGATGGACCATCAGGGCCGACAAAAAGATGACGGCCCAGCGCCATCTGTGATGCCGCATGTCCATATCTGCCACCATCCTTTCCTGCGCTTATCATGGCGCTTTTCTGGGCGGCTATGCCAGCGCACCGGATGGATCTGGAGAGGAGGCCCTTCGTTCAAAGAGCGTGCCGGCACCAGCCGGCCGATCCAGGCGAGCGTTTGCCAAATTCCCGGACCGTCATATCCCGAAGGGAAAAGGAGCTGCCTTGCCAGTCGTATCTTCCTGGAACGATCCGCTGGATAGTCGTTTTGTGTTCCAGGACCGCACTTGCGCATCGTTCGCAGGGCTCTGAGGGGCCAGACCTGTCCTGACACCGTCTTCCCGCTTGGCATCGCCTTGTCAAAAGCCCGCTGGTCTGTTCGAGGGGGACGTCCCTGCTTCGATATGGACTAGCAGCATGCGGCCCGAACATCTGTCGGCCCTATGGACACGCTGCTCGTTCCAGATCCCGCGCTCTTGACGAACGGGAAGCTCCGTTGCATGGATATATACCGCGGCACCTCATATAGAGGCGGGAATGGTCACGCGAACCGATAGATACCATGATAGTGTCGATATATGCTCTATCAGCCTTCCGCTTGGAAGGGCGGCGACTCCTGCAGTGTTCGGTGATATTCTTTGCAGGAGCGTCGACTCTTCTGTACAGACGCCCCGATGCTGACCGGGGATTCGATTATCTATCCTCCATCTGTCAGGATCCGATCATGCTGCGGTCCTTCCCTTTGTGGCTCAGGGCCTGCTGCGCGCTCCAGGTCATCCCCGTCGTTTGGACATCGTCCCCAAGATCGATCATCCTGTCCCATCCCAAGCGCCGGAAGGATGCGAGTCTCTTTTCGAGATAAGTAGTGATGGCCTGAACTCGGTCGGTTTCATCAAATAGCGTGTCTGAAGATGAGAACAGCCACAAGCAAAAGGCAATCTGCCTCGTGCTTGTGGCTGTTTTGCATTATCAGTCGATCTGCATACATGATTACGTGTGTTTTTGTAATATCAAATAAATATTTGGCCCAAGATGACTTTGGTTACTTGCAGTACCTTGTAAAGAAAATTTCTGTACATTATAATGGAAAAAAGCATGAGAGAGATTTTATGTCTATATAAATGGGACCTTAGTTACGATGTCCTGATCCGATCTGGCGTTCCTGGGAGAGTATATTCAAATAAAACAGGTAAAACAGAAAATTTATGTGGAGCTTTCTGAAGTTTTAGCGTCTAGACAAAATAGCTATTTTCCCAAGTCGATCCAACAAGGGGGCATTTAGGATGAAAAAATTTTTGGCAAGCGTTTTGGCTCTAATGAGCCTCCTTTTGTTTTATGTCCCTGCTTTTGCGACGGGAGACATCCAAAATGAAGCATATACGATCATTGTAAATGACCAGCCATTGGATCTAAGCGATCTGCCGCTCACTCCATATAAAGAGGACGATACCATAATGGTGCCTCTCCGCAAAATCGGAGAGGCATTGGGCTACACAGTCAGTTGGGATCCTGAAACTGGGGAGATCACGATCGATGATGATTATATCCAGAAAGCCACTTTGATTAACGGAGCAGCTACTGTAGTTTTCGAAGGTAAACTGCAAGTAATAAACATGAGCCGTGAGATCGAAAATGCTGTCCCGACCGTGATCCACGATGGTTACACCTATGTGCCGCTTGAATTTTTCCAGGAATTCTTCAACGATACAGCGATCGAAGGTGCTGCTATCACGATCGCTCCGAGTAAGAGTGAGCTTGCCCAACAATATCAAGAATGATCGTTGCCGAGTGGAGCGTCACCAGAAAGATCAAGAGCTGCTCCCACTTCTGGGAGCAGCTCTTTTTCAAACTGATGGAAAATTTCATTTGCATTGGATCGATAATCCACTACCCCCTTAAAAAGGGAAGGATGCGGCTCCCCCCTTGACACACCGGACGGATCCTGATAAGATGCATCATAGCAGTATCGATCGCGCGAAGAACGGGAAGAGTAACGATCCGACCAAAGGACAGAGAGGGCATGTCACCGGCTGCAAGCGTGCCTACGGCGGAGATCGTGAAGTGCGTCCGGGAGCGCGGGGCGTAATGGCCCCCGGTGTGGCCGCCGTTATCGGCTGTCCGGCTGTCTGGCCGGCATGAGAGAAGCGCAAGAGTGGGACCGCGTCATCGTACGCCTCTTGTATCCGACTGAATCGGATATGGGAGGTGTTTTTTCTATCTGCGCGGCTCCCCCAAAAAAGCGGCATGTGCGCGGGAGAGACTGGATAAGATGGGATGACGCCCGCCTTTGACCGCGATGAGACTTGAAGACGGCACAAGACGCACAGACCGAGAAAACGACACCAAAGAAAGGACTGTTCGAGCATGTATCTATACAATTCTGCGACCCATAAAAAAGAGGAGTTCCGCACGCACACCCCCGGCCATGTGGAGATGTACACCTGCGGCCCCACGGTCTACCATTTTGCCCACATCGGCAATCTGCGCAGCTATATCATGGAGGACGTGCTGGAGAAGTACCTCCGCTGGGCGGGCTATGATGTCCACCGGGTCATGAACATCACCGACGTGGGCCACCTGACCTCCGACGCCGACGAGGGCGAGGACAAGATGCTCAAGGGCGCCAAGCGGGAGCACAAGACCGTCATGGAGATCGCGAAGTTCTACACCGACGCCTTCTTCTCCGACTGCGCCAAGCTGAACATCAAGACCCCCGACGTGGTCCAGCCCGCCACTGGCTGCATCGACGAATATATCAAGATCGTCCAGGGGCTGGAAGAGAAGGGATACGCCTATTTCGCCGGCGGGAACGTGTATTTCGACACCTCGAAGCTGGAGCGCTACTATGTCTTCAATGACCACGACGAGGAGGATCTGGCCGTGGGCGTGCGCGAGGGCGTGGAGGAAGACGTCAACAAGCGCAACAAGAACGACTTCGTCCTCTGGTTCACCAAGAGCAAGTTCGAGGACCAGGCCCTGAAATGGGACTCTCCCTGGGGCGTGGGCTATCCCGGATGGCACATCGAATGCTCCGGCATCTCGTTGAAGTACAACGGGGAGCACCTGGACCTCCACTGCGGCGGCGTCGATAACGCCTTCCCCCATCACACCAATGAGATCGCCCAGAGCGAGAGCTACCTGGGCCATCCCTGGTGCCCCCAGTGGTTCCACGTCCACCACCTGAACACCACGGACGGCAAGATGTCCAAGTCCAAGGGCGAGTTCCTCACCGTCTCCCTGCTGGAGGAGAAGGGGTACGACCCCCTGGCCTACCGCTACTTCTGCCTCCAGAGCCACTACCGCAAGGCGCTGGTGTTCTCCTGGGAGAACCTGGACAACGCGGCGGCGGCCTACAGCAAGCTGATCGGCCGCATCGCGGCCCTGGACCCGGAGGACGGGGCGGTGGACGAAGCCGCCATGAAGCCCTACCGGGAGAAGTTCGGCCAGCAGATGGGCAATGACCTGAACACCTCCATGGGCGTCACCTGCATCTTCGATGTGCTGAAGGCCAAAATCTCCGATGCCGCCAAGCTGGCCCTCATCGGGGACTTTGACAGCGTGCTGTCCCTGTCCCTGCTGGAGAAGGCGGCGGCCCGCTGGGCGGAGGCCGCCCAGGCCAAGACCACCTCGGCGGAGGGCGGCTACACCGTCACCGGCGAGGGCGACCCGGCCATCGACGCGCTGGTGTTGGCGCGGTACGAGGCCAAGAAGGCCAAGAGCTTCGCCGAGGCGGACCGCATCCGGGATGAGCTGAAGGCCCAGGGCATCGAGATCATCGACACCAAGGGCGGGGCAAGCTGGAAGAGAGTGTAAGAGAGCGTGTAAAAGAGAGAGCGCCACGGCTGTGGCGCTCTCTTTTTACTGCCGGCAATCCATGCTCTTTCGGATCCCTCTTTTCGCCAAAGTGTATCGCGTCAGGCGGCGTCTCACTGGTAGGGGGCCGTGTCCGCCTCTGTGACCGGCTTCAGATCGCCGTAGTCCACCTGGATGGAATCCAGCACGGCCAGGAACTCCGGGGAGGCGGTTTCAAGGTACTCCGCTGTGGGGCGGTTCTCGTAGTAGATGGATTGCCCGTCCCCAGTCCAGCGGGTGGCGAAAAAGCTGTCCGACTGCTCCATCCCCCTGGCGGCCATGGCAGGCATCCATTCTACCGTCAGCATCCAGCCGCCGCAAAGGGACGGCGAATCGCTGAACTCTCCCTGCTCTCCCTGTGAATACTCCGGCGCATAATAGAGGTTCGCGCTTACCACAAAGAGGTTGTCCGTGCCGACCGAATCCACCTGAACCAGGTCCTCGTAGGCCGCCGGCACTGTGATGGTGATTTCTTCGTCGGAGTAGACTTCCACCCGGTCTGTCTCATCCACGGGCTCCAGTGTCTCACTGGACGGCGGAGCTTCTGTTTCCGGCAGAGGGGATGCCTCTTCTGTCTCGTCAGCCGGCGGTGTTTCGGGGGACGTCTCCACATTCCCGCACCCGGCGCACAGCAGAATTGCCCCGACCAGACACAGCATGAACCATCTCTTTTTCACGATCATTCCTCCTTTGCGCACATGCCCTTGTTTGTATCCATAAAAATTTACCCAAATGCTCCGGCTCTATTATATAATATCCGACAGCCCTTTACAAGGACAGCGTTTGGGCCTGGTGCGGCCCCGTTTCGCCCCATCCCTCTTGACAAAATCCGACAAACCGGATACTATAGAACAGCTATTGCACAATATCCTGGCCATTTTGGCCGGAGAGGACGGGGATACCATGGAGCTGACCCGGGCTGTGGGGGAGAACATCAAGCGCATCCGCAAGAGCAAAAAGCTCAGCATGGAGCGGCTGGCGGCGGAGGCCGGCGTGTCCCGCAGCATGCTGGGCCAGATCGAGCGGGGGGAGGCCAACCCCTCCGTTGCCATCCTGGGCAAGCTGGCCGGGGCGCTGAAGGTCCCGGCGGAGGTGCTGCTGGAAAACGACGACTTCGAGCCGCTGCTGCTTTTGCG
>CALXDL010000031.1 GCA_944387055.1 uncultured Oscillospiraceae bacterium | reverse complement strand
AACTCAATAAATCGGGATTTGACGAGTGCTATCAATCTGCTATCAAATGGGGATTTGAAAAATCAAAAAGTCAGTATTTTCAAGGGTTTGCGGGCCCTCATATCCACTTTTTGCTTATTCCCACTCGATCGTGGCCGGGGGTTTGCTGGTGATGTCGTAGACGATTCGGTTGATGTGTGGCACCTCGTTGACGATCCGCACGCTCACCCGGTCCAGCACCTCATAGGGGATGCGGGTCCAATCGGCGGTCATGAAGTCCGTGGTGGTGACGGAGCGCAGGGCCAATGTGTAGTCATACGTCCGACCGTCACCCATGACGCCCACGGAACGCATGTTGGTGAGCACTGCGAAATACTGGTTCATGGTGCCCTCCAGGTGGGCCTTGGCGATCTCATCCCGGAAGATGAAGTCCGCCAGACGCAGGGTATCCAGCTTGTCCTTCGTCACCTCGCCGATGACGCGGATGGCGAGACCGGGACCAGGGAACGGCTGACGCATGACCAGATACTCCGGCAGGCCCAGCTCCCGGCCCAACTGACGGACTTCGTCCTTGAACAGCATCCGCAGAGGCTCGATGATCTCCTTGAAGTCCACGTAGTCAGGCAGGCCGCCCACGTTGTGGTGGCTCTTGATGACAGCGGCGTCGCCGGTGCCGGACTCGATCACGTCGGGATAGATGGTGCCCTGGACCAGATAGTCCACCTGGCCGATTTTCTTGGCCTCCGCCTCGAAGACCCGGATGAACTCCTCGCCGATGATCTTGCGCTTGCGCTCCGGATCGCTGACGCCCGCCAGCTTAGAGAGGAACAGCTCTTCCGCATTGGCGCGGACGAAGTTGATGTCCCATTTCCGGAAGGCGGCCTCCACCTCGTCGCCCTCGTTCAGGCGCATGAGGCCGTGGTCCACGAACACGCAGGTCAGCTGGCTGCCGACGGCTTCCGCCACCAAGGCGGCGGCCACGGAGGAGTCCACACCGCCGGAGAGCGCCAAGAGCACCTTGCCAGCCCCCACCTTTTCCCGGATGGTGCGGATGGCGGTCTCCTTATAGTCGCCCATGGTCCAGTCACCCTGGGCGCCGCAGACCTCGTACAGGAAGTTGCGGATCATATCGGTGCCGTGCTCCGTGTGGTTCACCTCAGGATGGTACTGGACTCCGTAGAAGCCCCGGCTCTCGTCGCAGATGGCCACATTGGGGCAGGCGTCGGAATGGGCCACCAGGGAAAAACCCTCCGGCACCTTCTCCATGTAGTCGCCATGGCTCATCCAGGTGATGCCCTGCGTGGGCAGGTCTTTGAAGAGCTTGCAGGACGTATCGAAATACGTCTCGGTCTTGCCGTACTCCCGGGCGGAATCGTCCTGAGCCTCGGTGACCCGGCCGCCCAAGTTATGGGCCATCAGCTGGCAGCCATAGCAGATGCCAAGGATGGGCACGCCCCAGGTAAAGATCGCCGGATCCACTTGGGGAGACTTGGGATCATACACGCTGTTGGGGCCGCCGGTGAAGATGATGCCGATAGGATCGGCGGCGCGGATCTGGTCCAGCGGGGTAGTATAGGGCTTCACCTCGCAATAGACGCCGCATTCCCGGACCCGGCGGGCGATGAGCTGGTTATACTGTCCGCCGAAGTCCAGCACGATGACAGTCTGGTGAGACAAGGGGATTCCTCCTTTGTATAAATTCGGTCATGAGATATCCGCACCGCTCCGTTCCACGATGGTAAAGCCGGTGCGGTCCGGGGCCGTGCGTGCCTGGGGCGGGATATCTACGGCTTCCTCCAGAGGATGCCAAGCCATGAAGACACGCAGCACCGTGTCCGGTGCCGGATCGATGGTGAGGACGGCGCGGTCTGTGTAAGCATCCGGCTGGAAGACGATGAGGGCGTAGGCGTTGTCCTCCATCTGCGGCAGCAGTGACGGTCTAGGAACCGTCCTCCATAGCCGGGTAGACGCAGGTCGATCTCCCATCATAGTCCAGTGTGACAGTGACATCGGTCTCCGCCTCTGGATAGAGATAGATGACAGGTTGGCTTTGCAGCCGCGGTCTCTGGACCCTCCGGCGTGCAGCCGGAGAGCGGAGCCAGGACCAATAGGACCAGGACAAAAACGATGCGGTCCACTTCATAGAGACGCCTCCTTTTCGGGTCTGGACACTCAAGATCGGAGGGCGGTCAGCCCCCTAGCAGCACAGACGAAAAAAGAGGCGGTCGTTACACAGGGCAGAGAAGAAATGGGGCTCAGTCCTCGTCCCGGAAGACGATGTTGCCGGGTTCTGCAGACTCGATGATGGCCAGGGACTTCAGATTCACGCCGGCAGCCCGCAGACGGTCGCCGCCGCCCTGGAAGCCCTTCTCCACCGCACAGCCGATGCCGACCAACGTGGCTCCGGCAGCAGAGACGATATCACACAGGCCGCGCATAGCTTCACCGTTGGCCATGAAATCATCGATGATCAGGACCTTGTCGTCAGCGGAGAGCCACTCCTTGCTCACCAGGAGGGTCACTTTCTTCTTGTAGGTATAAGAGAAGATATCGCTTTGGTAGAGGCCGCCCTCGATGTTGTCGCTCTTGGCCTTCTTGGCGAAGATCATGGGCTTGTGGAAGTGATGGGCCACGATGGCGGACAGGGCGATACCACTGGCTTCGGCCGTGAGGATCATAGTGACCTCGTCCATGTTGAAATGCTTGCCGAATTCTTCAGCGATGTGGTCCATCAGTTCCGTATCGATGCGATGGTTCAGGAAGCCGTCGACCTTGATGATGTTGCCGGGCAGCACCCTGCCTTCCTTCACGATGCGGTCCTTCAATTCCTGCATTGCAGTTCCCCCTCATATCTCTCTGTTTTCCCGGCGCCCCAGCGGACACCGGCTTTTTTTCTATTATCGCGGATCACACATGGATTTGCAACTGTTTTTACCCACAAAAAGCATTTTTTCTCGACTCTATCCCTTGTGTCTTTTCCCGTGGGGCGGCGTAAGGTGCAAGAGGCCCGCGCCGCATAAAAGTGCGGCGCGGGCCTCGGCGAGTCATTTGCCCTCCAGCTCGTTGGCGGCAGCGTCCAGCCAAGCGCCTTGGAAGGACTCGATGTCTCCGGCGTCTGCCAGGGCAGCCAAGGAAGGGTCGATGGGCATCTCAGCCAAGACCCGCAGCCCATGGCGCGCGGCGGCCTCGGCGGTCTTGCCCTCGCCGAACAGATGGAGCTTCCGGCCACAGTCCGGGCAAGTGACATAACTCATGTTCTCCACGAGACCGACGATGGGGACCTCCATCATCTCTGCCATCTTCACGGCCTTCTCGACGACCATGGACACCAGCTCCTGCGGAGAGGCCACGATCAGGATCCCATCCAGGGGGATGGACTGGAAGACGGACAGAGACACATCGCCCGTGCCCGGGGGCATATCCACGAAGAGATAGTCGCAATGCCAGAGCACGTCCGTCCAGAACTGCTGGACCACGCCGGAGATCACGGGGCCCCGCCAGATGACCGGGTCTGTCTCGTTGGGCAGCAACAGGTTCGTGGACATGACCTGGATACCCGTGCGGGATTCCATCGGATAGAGGCCCTGTTCACTGCCGACAGCCTGGCCGTGGAGACCAAAGGCCTTGGGGATAGAAGGGCCGGTGACGTCCGCATCCAGGATGCCCACGGAATAGCCGCGGCGGCGCATGGTGACAGCCAACTGGCTGGTCACCATAGACTTGCCCACGCCGCCCTTACCGGACACGATGCCATAGACTTTGCCCACCTGGGCGGCCGGATTGTGTTCTTTCAGCAGGGATTGGGGCTGCTGACGCTCCCCGCAGCTCTCACCGCAGGTAGAGCAGTCATGGGTACATTCGCTCATGATGATACGTTCTCCTTTTTCCTTGTGTATGTCATCTCGTTATAAATAATATATAGTATATGCCGGGTCTGGCAACTCATATCTTATACCTGTCGCACGGCCTTCGTCAACTGCTGGACGGAAACTTCTGAATCCCCGGCAAAAAAGTCCGCTTCCCGGCTGTGACAGGTGAAGAGCAAGATCTGACGGCCTCTGGCGGCCTCCTTCAAGAACCGCAGAGCGGATGCGCAGCGGTCATCGTCGAAATTCGCCAATGCGTCGTCCAATACGATGGGGACCTGCCTTTCCGCTGGCAGCACCAGGTCGCAGATGGCCAGCCGGACCGCCAGATACAGCTGATCCAGCGTGCCGGCGGAGAGCAGTGCCGCATCCCGGAAGATGGCGTCTCCTGCTGGCTCTGCGGATAGATGGAAGCTGCGGTCCAACACCACGCCGGTATACCGGCCGTCCGTCAGCTGGGTGAAGATCTCCGCCGCCCGGCGGCCCAAGGCGGGAGAAAATCGATTTTGCAGAGTGGTATTGGCACGCTCCAATGCTTCCATTGCCAGTCGGATGGCGCTGTACTCGATCTCGAGCCCATCTTTGCGGGCGATGAGTCCCTCTGCCGTTGTCCGCAACACCACCGGGTCTCCAGCACTGTGGAGCTGTCCGCCCAGACGGTCTGCGGAGGACCGTGCGTCTGCCAGGGCGGCACGGATATGCTCGAACTCCGCAGAAATGGCCGCTCGGTCCCGGGTGGGGGCAGGGACGTCCTCTACTGGGCCTTCCGGCTCGGGCGCCTGCTGGGCCTGCAGGTCGCGACGCAGCCGGGCCTCTCGGGCGGCGGACTCCGCCTCCGCCAGCTCTTTGCGCCGGACGGCGCAACTCCGCAGCAGATGGTCCGCCGTAGGGATGTCGAAGGCATCGGGGGCGAAGCGGCGGACCTCCAGCAAGATCCCTTGCTCATTGGAGGAGAGACTGCTATATAGTGTGTCCGCAGCGGAGGACTTGGCGTTGACATCGGCCTGGGCGGCGTCACGCGCCTGGCACAGTCTGGCGTAAGTCTCCGCCAGCTGATGGATAGCGTCCAGGTCTGCGGTGCCGAAGCGCTTCGAAAGGACAGCTTCCTGGGCGTCCTTGATGGCCCGGCGGCGCAGCCGCCAGGCAAGGACATAGGTAGTGCACAGCCCTGCCGACAGAGCAGCCATGGAAACGAATTCCTGCCAGGGAGAACCGGAAAGGACCGTGCCTGCTGCATAGAACAGGACGAATGCGGCGATGGTGCCCAGCGCAATCAGCAGAAGCCCCGGTCCTTTCCGCCAGTCTGCAGGAACAGGAGGCGCGGAGGCCTCCTTTCGGGCGCTCTCCGGGCTCTGCCCGGCAAAAGGGCTCTCGTTCACGGCAGCCTCTGCCCTCAGGAGAGCCTTCATGGCTTCGTCCCGTTCTGCTCGGGCCTTGTCTACGGCCTTCCGCGTGGTCTCCAAGTTCACGATGGCACCACGGAGCCGGGCGATCGTCTCATTTTCTGGGATATGGTCATTGCGGAGCTGCTCCTGCACCTGGGCGGCCCTGGCCTCTGCGCGGTCAGCGGCCTCGGCCGCTTCCCGGACGGCCTGACGGCGCTGAGCCGCTTCCCAGCAGTCGCAGGCGGCCAACTCCTCCTGCAAAGCGGCTGCCTGTGCGGTCAAAAGATCCACCTGGGCCTGGGCCTGGGCGTGCTGCTGGACTAGAGAATCGCTCTCTGCTAGAGACTGGTTTAGCTCGGCCAACTCCACCTCCAAAGCAGGGATCTGTCCAGTCTTATTATAACGGCGGCGGTTCAACTGCTTGCGCAGGGCCTCAGATGCTTCTATATAAGAGGTGTCCTCTTCTCCGGAAGTGATCAGAGCGGCGATACGCCGCTCCAGTTCAGCGTCCTGACTGATGGCCAATCCGTTCTGGCGGATGAAGGCGCTGCGTTCGAACACTTCTCGGCTGACGCCCAGCAGTGCCTCACCACATGATCGGCTGGTGACATCCGGTACAGGCTCTCCAGTGCCGGCATAGAGCGCGCGCAGCTCCCCCATGGGGGCGCTCTGGCGGCGGGTGGTGCGTGTGATGGTCAGTGCCTGGCCTGCGACGATACAGTCTAACCGTCCGCTCATCGAAGCACCGCTCCAGGGAGCGAAACGGTTCTTGTCTGCGATGAAACCGGCGCGATCGCGCTCCCGGCTATTGATGCCATAGAGCATAGCTGTCAGGAGAGCGCACCAAGTGGATTTGCCTGTCTCGTTGGGGGCCTGGAGGATATTCAGACCAGGCGACAACTCCAGCGTACGCTCATGGAGCTTGCCGAAAGTGCCGCTCATCCGTTGGATAAGCAGAAGGATCCCTCCTTGATATGATATAGAAGATCACATGGATCCAAAAGCATTATAACACCGGAGCGGGCCTTTGCCCAGAGCGTTTTCCGACAGCGGCAAAAGAAGAGGCATCAGCGTTCGCGATGGCTATTATCAAAAAAATAAAAAACTTTCCAAAAAAGGGTTGACAAGAGGGGGAGGCATCTGGTATCCTAAGCAAGCTGTCCGGTGCCGAGGCGCCGGGGAGCGGCCGAGAGCGGCGAGCGCTGCGGTGCGATAGAGGCTGGCGAGCGATGAGCGCTGAAAAA
>CALXDL010000030.1 GCA_944387055.1 uncultured Oscillospiraceae bacterium | reverse complement strand
GGCTTTCAACAACGTCACCATCACTGGCGGCGAGGTTACCGTTGCCAGCAACGACCAAGGAATCCAAGCCAACACGATCACAATCGCCCCCAAGCATAATACCTCCATTGTGGTGGAAGTGGGCGACAACGCGGACGATGCGAAAGCAATTGGCGGCTCTCCATTTACGGAAGAAGAAACCATTAATATCAGCAGCGCTCACCATTACTTCCATAGCGCGGCCTATGCTGCGGTCACCATCACTACCCAGCCCAGCGGCACCACCGTCACCGAGGGACAGACTGCCACCTTTACCATCGCCGCCACCGGCAGCGAGCCGTTGTCCTATCAGTGGCAGCAAAATATGAATGGTTCCGGTTGGACGGATATTACAGGCGAAACCAACGCCACCTATACCACAGGGAAAACCACAATGGACATGAACGGCACTCAATACCGTTGTGTCGTGAGCAACAGCGCTGGCAGCGTCATAAGTGATGCCGCTACGCTGGCAGTACAAAAATCAACGACCCCGATTGACCCGAAATATGTGCGTTACATTGTGGAGCATTACCAACAAAACGCCGATGGCAGATATACCCTTGCAGACACCGAACAGCCGATTGATGAAATTGGCAAAACGGTAACAGCTGCCCCCAAAACCTATGAGGGCTATACATACAATCCCAATGCGGCGGGAACCGTTGCCGGCGGAACGCTGACGGAGATTAGGGACGCCGCCGACATTGTGACATTGAAGCTGTACTACGACCTGACGGTTTATACCGTCACCGTGGAAATTGAGGGCAGCGGCACTGCGTCTGCGTCCCCGGCATCTGCGACCGCAGGGACAGAGATCAGGCTGACCGCTGATTCCGGCGGAAACTATCACTTTGAACGGTGGGAGGTTGTTTCTGGCAATATCACCATTGAAAATAACGCCTTTTCCATGCCCGCCGAAAATGTGACTGTCAGAGCGGTATTTGCACCGGATGCCAGCGGTGGCAGCAGTGGCACGGAAGGCGGCCACACTGGAGATGACGAAGCGGATGAGGAGGATTCTGATTCCCCGTCCGGCAGTATCGGCGTTCAGGAGGAAGCGGACAGTCCCTTTACCGATGTACTCCCGGACGACTGGTTCTACAACGATGTGATGTTTGTCTGGAAGAACGGTCTGATGGATGGAACCGGTGCCGTTACCTTCAGCCCGGATGCGCCCATTACCCGCGCACAGGTTGCCCTGATTTTCTTCCGTCTGGCCGGGAGCCCGGAGGTGACCGGAGACAATCCCTTTACCGATGTGGAGAACAGCCCGGCCACAGCATGGTATTACGATGCGGCGCTCTGGGCGCACCAGAGGGGGATTGTGGCAGGCTATGCGGATCATACCTGGCATCCGGGAGATCCGGTCAGCCGTGAGCAGCTTGCGGTAATGTTCCGCAACTATGTTTACAAAAGGGGGCGCGGGGGTGTATGATGATCGAGGAAGCTTTCCAATATCCCACCCGTTTGGGCCGCGCGGCGCACTGTGCCGGGCGGCCCTTTTTTGCCCTGAGGGAAGGGACCGGACGAGACGGCTGCGCCGCCGCGTCCCGGCCAGGAGGGCGGAGAGCGCGGCGGCGCGGCCTTATGGCATCCGCCTGTGTGGGAGGCGGCGCATGTGGATCATCTGCGTCTGCGGCCGCCGCCCCGCTTGCCGTCGATGCTGCGGTTCAGGTCGGCCATCTTCCCCTCCGAAGAGGAGAGGAACTGCTTGAGCTTGTCCTCGAAGGACTGGTCCCCGGAGGCGGGCAGCGGCTGCCGGCCGAAGGAACGGGGAGCCTTGGCGGGACGGGGGGCACTGCCTGACTGCGGCGCCCGGTGGGGAGGACGCTCCTCAGGCGGCAGGGCCTTCTTGATGGACAGATTGATCTTCCCGTTCTCGGTGGACAGGACCAATACCTTCACGGTCTGTCCCACCTGCAGGAAGTCGTGGACGTCGTTGACGAAGCTGTTGGCGATCTCTGAGATATGTACCAGACCAGACCGCCCCTGTTCCAAGGCGACGAACGCACCGAATTTGGTGATCGAAGTGACCTTGCCTTCCAGAATGCTCCCTACCTGTGGCTCCATACGATAACTTGTTTCTCCTTCCGTGAGTTTCGGCGGCGCTGCCGCCGTGATGGGTCGAACGAGAACGGCCGGTGCCATCGCGAGCGGGAGGGATCGATGGTCCCTCTCGCCGCCCGGCACCGGTCAGTTGCTCACGTCATAAAACACCCGCTCGCCCTGCTCCACATAACCGAGCTGCTCCCGGGCGATCTCTTCCATCTTCTCCTGTGTGGGTCCTTCGGCGATGTCCTCAGCGAGCGCGGCGTTCTCCTGCTGCTGTGACTGGACCTGCGCCTCCAGCTCGGCCTTTTCGGACTGGGCGCGCACCACCGCTGCCTGCTGGCGGTGCAGCGTGACGCCCAGGCCCACCAGCAGGGCCAGGAGCAGCAGTGTGGTGAACACGCCGGCGCGCTTGCGCGGCTTTTTCTGGGGAGCCTGTTTTTTTGGAGCGTGGGCTTTTGCCATACGCCGCACCTCGCTTTCCTGGCCGTCTTGGACGGGTTTTTCTTATTGTATAACATTTCCACGTAAAATAAAAGAGGTTTTTTCCCCGGCGCAGGAGCATTTCGCAGAATTTTTTCGCCAAGCGCAGGGGGATGGACAGCAAATATGCCAAGAAGGCCAGCGTGTCCACCCAAAAGTCCCACAGCGGCCGCAGCGGCGCAGACGCGGCGGAAAAGAACAGCGCCGCGCCGCCCACCAGCCCCAGCAGCACGTACAGCCGCAGCTGCCCCTCCGCCCGGCGGAGCGTGAACAGGAACAGCGAGAGCCCCGCCGCCGCGCAATAGAGCACATCCAGCGGCGCGGTCAGCCGGGGCCAGCGCAGGCGCAGCGCCCGCAGCAGGTCGTAGAGCACCCCTACGCAGACGCCCAGCAGGATGGACTGGACGAAGACCATGAGCTGTTGGGAGACATAGTTCTCCATGGGCAACTACCCGAACAGCCGCCGGAGGAAGCCGCCCCGCTCTCCGCCGCCCTCTTCATAGGACACGGAGTCGATCCGCCCGTCCACGTGGAGCTCCCCCCCGTCCAGGGACAGCTTGCCGATGTGCAGGTCCTCCCCGGTGACCACCAGGATCCCGGCTGCGGTGGACATGACGATGCCGGTCTCGTCGAAGCGCTCCACGTCCTCCACCCCGGAGACGGTGAGCTGTTCCCTGCCCACCAGCTCCAGGCGGTGCGCGGCCGTGGGCATGGTCATGTGATCGTTCATGCAGCGTCCCTCCCTGTCCCCACTATATGGGGCGGGGCGGGGGATCATGAATAGAAGATGGGCGATGGGCCGGCTCACGGTCTGGGCCGGCCGACCTCCCGGTACATGGCCGCCGCGTCCGCCTGACGGACGCTCTCCTGGACGGAGAGGACCTCCACCGTCACCGTCCGCGCGCCGAAGTGCAGCGTGATCTGGTCTCCGGGCTTGACCTCGTAGCTGGCCCGGGCGCTCTTGCCGTTGACCAGGACCAGGCCGTTGTCGCAGGCCTCGTTGGCCACGGTCCGCCGTTTGATGAGCCGCGAGACCTTGAGATATTTGTCCAAACGCATCAGATCGCCTCCCAAAAAGGACTGCCGGCACCTGAGGCGCCGGCAGTCGTCGTCGATACCATGGCTCCGCTCCCGGAGCCGGGACGCTCCGCCGGTCCGGCGGGGGCGATCACTTCGCCACAGCGTCCTTGAGGGCCTTGCCGGCCTTGAACACGGGGACCACGGAAGCGGGGATCTCGATGGTCTTCTCCGGATCGCGGGGGTTACGGCCCGTGCGGGCGGCGCGCTTTTTCACCTCGAAAGAGCCAAAGCCCACCAGCTGCACGCGGTCGCCCTCCTTCAGAGCGGCGGTGATGGCATCCAGAGTGGCGGAGATGACAGCCTCTGCGTCCTTCTTGGAGACTTCGGCGGCCGCAGCGGCGGCATTGATCAGTTCAGCTTTGTTCATGGATGGTTTCCTCCTAAATAATATCGTTCGATCATCATCGATCCCTTTATCTCTTAACGCGGCGTTCGCGATCGAGATCCTCAGCGTGCGGCATCCTCCCACAGCTTGGCCAACTGCGCCTCACTGTATTCCGACAAGGGCTCGTCCGCACTGGCTTCCACGGCGCGGAAGCGGCGCTGGAACCGGTCGCAGGCCTGATGGAGCGCCTCTTCCGGATCCACGGCGGACATCTGCGCGACCTTGGCGGTCAGGAACAGCACGTCTCCCAGCGCTTCCAAGCCCCCATCCGCCGCCGCATCTGCTGTCTCCCGGGCCTCCAGCGCGGCGCGCAGCCCATGGACCGCCTCCTCCAGCTTGTCCAATGCGCGCAGAGGACTGTCCCAGTCGAAGCCCGCCTTGGCGGTCTTCTTCTGGACCTTCTCCGCCCGCCAGAGGGCCGGCAGCGTGTGCGGCACGGCCTCCACCGCGTCCGCAGTGGTGGCATGGCCCTTCTCCTTGCGCTTGAGCGCCTCCCAATTCACCAGGACCTCCTGGCTGTCGGACACCTGGACGGAGCCGAACACATGGGGGTGGCGGTAGACCAGCTTCTTGGACACGCCGTCCACCACGTCCGCCATGGTGAAGCGGCCGCGCTCCTCTTCGATGAGCGCGTGGAACGCCACCTGCATCAGCACGTCGCCCAGCTCCTCGCACGTGGCGGGAGCATCGTCCCGGTCCAGAGCGTCTAGGACCTCGTACGTCTCCTCCAGGAAGTTCCTGCGGATGGAGGCATGGGTCTGCTCCCGGTCCCAGGGACAGCCCCCGGGCGCCCGCAGTGCGCGCATGATCGCCAGGAAGTCTTCATAGCCGTAGGCCGGCTTACATTGAAAATCTATCATACATCGTCTGCCTTTGCAAGAAAATTCGATAAGAAGCCCCGGGATCTTCCCGGGAAGGACCGCAGCGTCCTCCGCACGCCCCTCAGGCGGACGCGCGGAGGTACGGAGCGCGCGGTGTTCACCGCAGGTGCAGCAGCCGGATGAGCGTCTTGCCGTGGGGGATGCCGGCTACGTCCTCTGCCCGCAGGATCCGCAGCGCGATCACCAGCACGAAGTACACCGCCACGCCCGCGCAGATGCCGATCAGAGTCGCCAGGGCGTTGGCGCCATAGGCGTATGCGCCGCCGGTGAGCACGCGCATCACCAGGCCGTACACCGCCCAGGCCGCGCCGCCCATCAGCACAGAGGCGATGACAGGCTTGGCGAAGAGCTGGAGGTAATGGGGCTTCTTCATGGAGTACTTCCACACGAAGGCCAGGTTCAGCCCCACGATCACCGCATAGCAGCACAGCGTGGAGATCGGCGCGCCGTGGATGTTGATCGCCGGGTTCCCCACCAGCAGGTAATTGAGCGCGATCTTGGTGATGCCGCCGATGATCACTGTGACGATGGGGATCTTCTCCTTGCCGTAGGTCTGCAGCACGGCGTTGGTCAGGTTCATCAGGCAGATGAAGATGCAGGCGATGCCCAACCAGCGCATGTGGGGACCGGCCGCCAGCGCGTCGGTCTGCTGGGCGGGATAGAGCATCAGCAGCGCCGGGCCGCCCAGCACGCTCAGCCCCACGCCGGCGGGGATGGCCAGCGTGGCGATGATCCGGAACGCGGAGGAGATGATCCGGTCCGCCTCCACGGCATCCCGGCGGGTCAGGGCCGCTGCCGCGAAGGGGATCAGGCTCATGGTGATGGGGAAGACGAAGGAGGGGGGCAGGTTGATGAGGTTCATGCCGAACTGATACTGGCCGAACAGCGTGGCCGCAGAGTCAGCCAGTTCCGGGATGGTCCGCAGGCGGCCCAGCACGTTGGAGGTGTCCACCAGCGTGATGATGCTCATGGCGGAGTTACTCAGCGTGATGGGCACGCCGATGGCCAGCACCTGCCGCATGATGGAACCGCTGCTCTCGGGCGTGTCCAGCGACCTGGAGCGATCGCGGTGGGTGGCCAGATAGAAGATCAAGAACAGCATGGACAAGATCGTGCCCACCGTGACGCCGAAGATGGCACCGGCGGCGCCGATGTCCAGTCCCATGCCCAGCTGCAGGAGATACCAGGCCAGCGGCAGGCCGATGCACACCTTGCACAGTGCCTCCAGGACCTGAGAGATGGCCGTGGGCGTCATGTTCCCCTGTCCCTGGGTATATCCCCGCATGCAGGCCAGCAGGCACACGCAGAACACGGCGGGGGACAGCGCCCGGATGGGCCAGTAGCCCAGGGGCTCATGGATCATCTCAGCCAGCTGTCCGGCCCCGAAATACATCAGCGCCGAACCGGCGAGGCCCAGGACGAAGAACAGCCAGATGGCGGTCCGGAAGATCTTCCGCTTCTGGTTCTCCCGGCCTTGGGCGTGGGCCTGGCTGGTCAGCTTGGAGATCGCCAGCGGCAGTCCAGCGGTGGAGATGGTCAGCAGCACATTATAGATGTTGTAGGCGACGTTGAAGTATGTCTGTCCCTGACTCCCCACGATGTTCCCGAAAGGGATCTTGTAGACGGCGCCGATGACTTTCACGATGGCCACGGCGGCGGCCAGGATCGCGGCGCCGCCCAGGAAGGACTGCTTTTTTTGTTTCGACATGGAGCGATTACCTCGAACGTTTCAAAGAATATGCCTGGAGCTATCCCAGCCTATGGCGCGGGAGGGCAGATCATAACCGGGCCAGGCAGCCTTTCACCAGGGCGGAGAAGCGCTGCCCGGCTTCGGCCGCAGCCGCCAGCACCTCGTCGGAGCTGAGGGGCTGGTCCAGGACACCGGCGGCCATGTTGGTGCAGAGCGTGAAGCCCAGCACGTCCATGCCGCAGTGCGCGGCCGTGATGGCCTCCGGCACGGTGGACATGCCCACCGCGTCCGCGCCCAGGGTCCGGGCCAGGCGGACTTCTGCGGGCGTCTCATACTGGGGACCGGGGAAGTACATGTACACGCCCTCCCGCAGGGAGATGTCCAGGGACTGGGCGGTCCGGCGGGCCACATCCCGCAGGGCCGGCGTGTACACATGGCTCATGTCCGGGAAACGGGGGCCGAAGGCGTCGATGTTCGGCCCGCACAGGGGACTGACACCGAAGAGCTTGATGTGGTCGGTGATGAGCATGATGTCCCCTGCATGGAAGGCAGTGTTCACCGCCCCGGCGGCGTTGGTGACCAGGAGGGCCTCTGCGCCCAGCAGGCGCAGCACCCGCACCGGATAGCTCACGTCCTCGAAGGACCAGCCCTCATAGGTGTGGAGCCGGCCCTGCATCACGGCTACGTCCTGGCCGGAGAGGCGGCCGAACACGAACTGCCCCTTGTGGTCGGGGGCGGTGGAGGTCTTCATATGGGGCACCTTGGCATAGGGGACCACGATGGGATCCTCTACGGCGTCGCCCAGAGAGCCCAGGCCGGACCCCAAGATCAGCAGCACGCGGGGGCGGAAGCCGCCCAGGACGGAGCGCAGCGCCGCTGCGCTCTCTTCATAACATTGCAATGGATACGTCATGTCAATCTCCTTCCACATCCCCGGCAGAACTGGTCGTCTGCGCGGGCCGGCGCGCCGCAGTGGGGACAGGCCCGACCACCCTGGAGCTGTGCGATCTGGGCCGCGATCCGCGCGGACCGGGCCCGCAGCGCGTCGATCTCCTCCAGCTTCTCCAGCAACGCTCCGGCAGGCGCAGGGTCACCGCAGTGCGTGGCGTAGAGCATCTCGCCCACCTCTTGCAGCCGGGCGGCCGTCTGGGCTTCCAGGTCACGGGCCTGGAGGCCCAGCTTCCCTGCCGAGAGCAGCGCCGCGGTCTTCTTCCCCGCCAGCTGAGCGGCCCCGGCGGCGGCCCCGCCCATCTGGCGGGCGGCTTTCTGGACACGGTCCAGCAGGTCTTGTGATCGTTCGTCCATCAGGACACCTCCATCTGTCCGCAGGCGTTTGCGCGAGGGACGATCAGTAGGAGTAGGCGCTGCCGCCGATGAACTCGCGGACCAGGGAGTCGGGGGCGATGTAGCGCTCTTCCAGGACCTCGAAGGGCTCGAAGGCGCGCAGCATATCGTCCACCACCGCATACTTCCCAGCGGGCAGCGCCTCCAGCAGCGGCACCACGTAGGGCTTGAGCACAGACACCTCGCACGCCAGGGAGGAGTCGAACATCAGGTCCGCGTTCTCCTTGTAAGGCGAGATGTAGAGTTTCTCGCCCCGGCGGACGTTGGGCCACATCTTCAAGGTGAAGGAGGCGTCGCTCCCCCGGAACTTATAGTCCCGGACGATCCGGCGGCACAGCCGCAGCCAGGGATGCTGGAAGAGGACCTCGCCCTCGCCGCTGGTGTAGTTGGAGCGGGCGGCGATATAGAGCTTGAAGGCCTTGGGGTTCTTGCCCACGATGATGTCGTTGAGGGCGTGGATGCCCTCGAAGATGGCCAGCTCGTCAGGCCCCAGCCGCAGAGGCTGGGAGAGGATATCCGAGCGCATCTGGCGGGAGAACTCGTACTTGGGCACGTGGATGGTCTCCCCCCGGTCGAGCATGGCGAAGTGGCGGTTGAGCAGATCGATGTCCAGACAGAACGGGGACTCGTAGTCGATGGCGCCCTCCCGGTTGCGGGGAGCGGTCTCCGGGTCGATGGTGTTGAAGTAGTTGTCCATGGAGATGGTATGCGTCACGATGCCCATGCGCTCCAGGACCTCTTCGATCTTCATGGCGGTGGTGGTCTTTCCGGAGCCGGAGGGACCGGAGAGCAAGATCACGTGGGACGCCCCACGGTGGTCGGCGATCTTCCGGGCGGCGGCGTCCACCTTCTTGGCGAAGGCGGCGTCACAGGCCTCGGCGAAACCCTTGGGATCGGTACGGATGGCGGCATTGATCTCGTGGAGGGGATATGGCATCTCTCATCGGTCTCCTTTCAAAGCTCGGTAGAAAGCGGCGAAGGCCGCCTGGTTGGCCGCCGCCTTCTCTGGACGCTCGGTATACTCTTTGGGGTATTTCAGATTGAACGTCCGCTCGATGTGGTTCGTGCCCGGCTCCACCATCTTCGTGGAGCCGCCCGCGCCGAACGAGAGGATGGAACACAGCTCGGACATGATGTAGATATTGTACAAACAGGCGCTGCCGGGCTTGCACCAGCCGATGTTCTCGAAACTGCCGGACATATACTTCTGGCGATAGAGGTAATAGGGAGCCAGGCCCGCGCGGCGCAGGGCGGGGGCGGCGTAGTCCAGCATCTGCGTCACCTCGCCGGGGCCGGGGATGGACCGCTTCTCCAGCAGGATGCGGCTGCCCTTCTTCAGCGCCAGCGTGTGGATGGTCACGTTGTCTGTGCCGAAGGAGAGGCACCGGTCCAGAGAGCGGCGGAAGCCCTCGGGCGTGTCCTCCGGCAATCCGGCGATGAGATCCATGTTCACGTGGGGGAAGCCGTAGGAGGCCACCAGGTCCATGGCACGCAGGACGTCCTCCGCCGTGTGGCGGCGGCCGATGGCCCGGAGGACGTGGTCCTCCAGGGTCTGGGGGTTCACGGACACCCGGTCCACCCCATGGGACCGGAGCACCGCCAGCTTCTCTGCGGTGATGGTATCGGGACGGCCGGCCTCCACGGTGACCTCCTCACAGGGGAGGATATCGAAGGCGTCTTCGAAGGCCGTGAGCACCCGGTCCAGCTGGGCGGCGGTGAGGGTGGTGGGGGTCCCGCCGCCCATATAGAAGGCCCGGACCCGCAGGCCCAGCTCCCGGACCATCCGCCCGCCGGCGGCGATCTCCGCCACCAGGGCGTCCACATAGGGGGGCACCAGGCCAAGGCTCTTCTCCACCGACTGGCTCACGAAAGAGCAGTAGGCGCAGCGGGTGGGACCAAAGGGGATGCCCACGTATACGGCGATATCCTGGGGGCCCAGCCCCCGGGCGGCCTCCAGGGCCGCTGAGCCGGTCTCCAGGGCCAAAGCCGCCCGGGAGGGGGTGACGAAATACTCCGTCTCCAGCATAGAGCGGACCTCCTCGGGCGTCTTGCCCGCGGCCAGGGCCTGGGTCACCGGCTTATCCGGCCGGACGCCGGTGAGCATGCCCCAGGGCAGCTCCGGCAGGCCCATCTCCCGGCGGGCCAGGTAGAAGCAGGCCCCGATGGCGTGCCTCCGCTGGCCCTCCCGGTCAAAGGCTGAGCCGGTGAGCGGCATCCCGTAGGTGTAGACACCGCTTGCGCCATGGTAAAAGAGGTCGGCAGTCACCACTAGATATCCCGATGCCTCATCGCAGGTGATCGCCGCCCAGGCGTCGTCCCCGGGGGCCACCGGCTCGTAGACGGGCAGCTCGCCAGGGAAGAGGGCCATGAGGCTCTGCTCCACCACGTAGCGCTCGTCGTGTCCGTTCAACACCAGTTTCATGGCAGGTACCTCAGCGCGCGCCGCCCATGGCCTGGAGGAGGAAGGGGTTCGTCCGCCGCTCCCGCTCCAGCGTGCTGGGCTCCATGTGGCCGGGCAGCACCTGGAGATCTCCCTCCAGCGCCCCCAGCCGCCGCAGGGAGGCCATCATCTCCTCCATACTGCCGCCCACGAAGTCCGTCCGTCCGCAGGAACCGGCGAAGAGCGTGTCCCCGCAGAAGAGGACGCCGCCGCAACGGAAGGTGACGGACCCCTTGGAGTGTCCGGGGGTGGCCAGGACGGTCACCGTCAGGCCGCCCACGGTCACGCTGTCCCCCTCGCCAAGGTCCACTGCGCCGGGGATCGGCGGGAAGAGCTGGCGGGCATAGGCATCGGCGTACACGTCCTTGTGAGACAGGTACACGGGCAGCTGCGGCCACGCCTCCCGCAGGTCTGCCACGGCACCGGTGTGGTCATAGTGGCCGTGGGTCAGCAAGATGGCGCAGGGATCGCAGCCGCAGGCGCGGACGGCATCGCACACGCGCGGTCCGTCTCCGCCGGGATCGATGACGGCACAGGCCTTGGCCTGTTCGTCACAGAGCAGATAGCAGTTGGTCCCGATGGGACCGACTGTCAGGCATTTGATTTCCATGGGACACCTCGATCTTGAAAATAAAGGGAGGGACGCCCGCTCTCACGAGGGGCGCTCCGTATCGAAGAGGATGGTGACGGGGCCGTCGTTGCGGGAGTCCACCTGCATATCGGCGCCGAACTCGCCGTGCTGCACGTCGAACCCCCGTGCCCGGCAGTGGGCCATGAAGGCCTCGTACAGCGGGACGGCGAGATCCGGTCTGGCCGCGCCGGAGAAACCGGGACGGCGGGAGGAGGTGTCCGCGTACAGGGTGAATTGAGACACCACCAGGAGGGCACCGCCCACCTGCTCCAGGCTCAGGTTCATCTTGCCGTCCTCGTCCTCGAAGACCCGCAGGTTGCAGATCTTCTCCGCCAGCTTCCGGGCGGTCTCCTCCGTGTCGCTGGGGCCGACGCCCAGCAGCACCAGGAAGCCCCGTCCGATCTGGCCGTTGACCGTCCCGCCGATGGTGACGGAAGCCTGCGCCACACGGGTGACGACTGCTCTCATGGCGTATCCGCTCCTTTCAGATGATAGACAGATGCCGCTCCCGCGGAAGAGGGGCCGGACCGCTCATCCGGCGGGACGGGTGACGCGCAGCACGCCGGAGATCTGATGGAGCTTGTTCATCAGGGCCTTGAGCTGGGTGCCGTCTTTGATGCGGACCTCCAGGCGGAAGATGGCGAACTGGTCCTCCGTGCTGCGGGAATGGATGCCCAAGACGAAGGTGTTGGTGGTGGAGAGGGCCGCGGAGATGTCCAGCAGCAGGTTCAGCCGGTCTTTGCAGACCACCTCGACGATGGTGGGATAGCTGTCGTTGGTGTCGTTGCCCCAAGTGACCTTGATCCACCGCCCCTCCTGGCCGGGCTGACTGCGCTTTTCCGGCGAGGCGTTGGGACAGTCGCAGCGGTGGACGGACACGCCGTAGCCCCGGGTGATGAAGCCGATGATCTCATCTCCCGGCACAGGCGTGCAGCACTTGGAGAACTTCACCAGGCAGTTGTCCAGCCCCTCCACGATGATGCCCTGTTCGCTCTTGACCCGCTTGGGGGCGCTGGACTTGGGCTCTTCGCCCTTGGGCGGATGGAGCTCCGCCTCCAGAGCGGCCTTCTCCGCCTGGTGCTGCTTGGCGATGCGGCCCAGCTCTCCCTGCATCCGGCTGACGGCCTTCTGCGCGGTGAAGCCGCCGTAGCCGATGGCGGCGTACATGTCGTCCAGGGTGGGATAGGCCACCTTCTTGAGCAGCAAGGGCAGCACGTCCGCCGCCAGGACGTCTTTCATGGCGATGCCGCAATGCTTGAGTTCCGCTTCGAACGCGGCGCGGCCGTTGGCCACGTTCTCCTCTTTCTTCTCTTTCTTGAACCATTGGCGGATCTTGCTGCGGGCCTCGCTGGAGCGGGCGATGCTCATCCAGTCCCGGCTGGGGCCTTTGGCGGACTTGGAGGTGAGGATCTCCACGATGTCGCCGTTCTTGAGCACATGGTCGAACGTGACGATGCGGCCGTTGACCTTGGCCCCCACCATGTGGTTGCCCACGGCGGAGTGGATGGCATAGGCGAAGTCGATGGGCGTGGCGCCGGCGGGCAGGTTCTGCACGTCGCCGCCGGGGGTGAAGACGAACACCTCGTCGGCGAACATATCCACTTTCAGGGAGTGGATATAGTCCTCGGCGTCAGCGCCCTCCTGGTTCTCCAACAGGCGGCGGACCCACTCATAGCGCCCCTCCGTGCCGGCGCCCTGCCCGTTCTGCTTGTATTTCCAGTGGGCGGCCACGCCGTATTCGGCGATCTCGTGCATCTCCTTGGTGCGGATCTGCACCTCGAAGGGGATGCCGTCCGTGCCCATGACAGTGGTGTGGAGGGACTGGTAGCCGTTGGGCTTGGGCGTGCCGATATAGTCTTTGAACCTGCCCAGGATGGGCTTGTAGAGGTCGTGGATGACGCCCAGGACGTTGTAGCAGTCCCCCACGTTCTCCACGATGACCCGGAAGGCGAACAGGTCGAAAATCTCGTCCAGGGATTTGTTCTGGTTGAACATCTTGCGGTAGATGGAATACGGGTGCTTCATCCGGCCGTAGACGATGTGCTGGATGCCCATCTCCCCCAGCCGCTCGTCGATCTGGATCTGGGTGCGGCGCATGAAGTCCTCGTATTCCTGTCGCTTGGCGTCCAGCTTGGAGACGATCTCCTGGTATCCGACAGGGTCCAGATACTTCAAAGAGAGGTCCTCCAGCTCCCATTTGATCCGCTGCATGCCCAGGCGGTGGGAGATGGGGGCGTAGATCTCCATGGTCTCCAGGGATTTCTGCTTCTGCTTCTCCGGAGACTGGTACTCCATGGTGCGCATGTTGTGGAGCCGGTCCGCCACCTTGATGAGGATCACCCGGATGTCCTTGCTCATGGCGATGAGCATCTTGCGCAGGTTCTCCATCTGCTCATCTTCCTTGGTGGCGTACTGGATACGGGTCAGTTTGCTGACCCCCTCCACCAAGTCCGCGATGGTGGGCGAGAAAAGCTTGGAGACCTGCTCGTGGGTGGCCGCGGTGTCCTCGATGACGTCATGGAGCAGCGCCGCCTCGATGGACTCGGAGTCCAGTTTCAGCTCCTCCGCCACGATCTGTGCCACCGCTAAGGGGTGGATGATATAAGGCTCGCCGCTCTTGCGCTTCTGGCCCTCGTGGGCCTTCTGTGCGAACTCGAAGGCGGCGCGGATCTGAGCGAAGTCCGCTGCGGGGTTATAGCTGCGGATGGTCTTTTCCAGGTTCTCGAACTGTTCCTGGATCGTCATGTCAGGTCACCTCGGTTTCAGCCGGCCGCGCTGCGCAGCCGGACGAGATAGGGGCAGGCATCCAAGTCCACCTTCCCCTGGATGTGGTTGAGACACAGGCTCAGCCGGTCCTCCTGGAGGCGCAGGCTGAGCAGCCCCCGCTCCTGGAACACGGCCAGGGCCAGGGCCGCGCGCAGGAAGCCGTCTCCCATGCCGGCGGCGGCCGACAGCCGACGCAGATAGGGCAGCAGGTCCGTCTCCATCTTCCCCTGCCGCAGCTGCCGGTCCAGCACCATCCAGAAGGCGGCGAACTGGTCCCTGGAGAGGCGCAGCCGGGCGGATTCCTGGGGCGTGAGGGGCGCGCCGTCCATCAAGCGGCGCAGCAGGTCCAGCGCCTCCGATTCGTGGTGGCTGGGCGTCAGGGAGGGGCGGATGTCCACCAGCTGCAGCTGCAGCGTGGTGCTGCCCCGGAACGTGTTGGCCTGGAGATAGAACGCGACGTCCACCCGGGTGCCCGCCGACACGCCGCATTCCGCCTCCGTCACGGAGAAGAAGATGGCGTCGAACCGGCTGGTGCCCTTGGACAGGCGCAGCTTCAAGTGCTTGCCCTGGCCCACGCTCTGGAGCGTGTCCACGGTGGCGCCCAGCAGGGCGAACACGGGACGGGGGTTCCCAGCGCCATAGGGCTCCAGATGGTCCAGCTGCTCCACTTCGGAGAGGGTCACGGCACCGGGCATGACGATGGCCGCATCCACGTCCAGGGAACTGACGGGCAGCTCGCCGCCCGAGGCGGAACGGACATAGCGGTTCATCCGGGCGCGGAAAGCGGCGATGTTCTCCTCCGGGATCGTGAAGCCGGCGGCCAGCTCATGGCCACCGAAGCCGTCCAGCAAATCGGCGCAGGATTCCAGCGCGGCGAAGAGGTTGAACCCGCCGTAAGACCGGCAGGAGCCCTTGCCCGTACCGTCTTTGAGATGGATCATGAAACTGGGACAGGCATATCTCTCGCTCAGGCGGGAGGCCACGATCCCCACCACGCCCTGGTGCCAGGCCTCGCTGGAGAGGACGAGGGCGCTGCGCTCTTCGCTGCGCAGCTGGTCGATCTGGGCCATGGCGTCGGCGCAGATGGCCTGCTCCACCGCCTGGCGCTCCCGATTGAGGTCGCACAGTGCGCGGGCCAGCTCCTCTGCCCGGGCAGGGTCGGCGGTCTCCAGGAGGTCCGCCGCCAGGTCCGCCGCCCCCATCCGCCCGGCGGCGTTGATCCGGGGCGAGAGCACGAACCCGATCTGGATGGAGGTGATGGGCTTGCCCAGCAGGCCCGCCTCTTTCAGCAGGGCATGGATGCCCACGAAGTCCGTGTGGGGCAGGGCCTCCAGCCCGCAGCGGACGATGGTCCGGTTCTCCCCCTCCATCCGCATCACGTCGGCGATGGTGCCGATGGCGGCCAAGGCGCAATAGCGGGCGAAGAGCGCGTCTTCGCGGCTCTCGCCCCCCAGGGCCAGCACCAGCTTCAGCGCTACGCCAACGCCCGCCAGGTGCTTGAAGGGATAGGGGCAGTCGCTGCGGTGGGGGTCGACCACGGCCACGGCCTGGGGCAGCACGTCTTCGCACTCGTGGTGGTCGGTGATCACCACGTCCATGCCCAGGGAGGCGGCGAAGGCCACCTCCTCATTGCCGGTGATGCCGCAGTCCACGGTGATCATCAGCGTGGCTCCCTGGTCCCGCAGGCTGGCGATGGCGTCTTTGCTCAGACCGTATCCGTCTTCGATCCGGCGGGGGATGTGCCGCAGGCACGGCACGCCGCAGCTTTTCAGATAGTCCAGCAGCAGCACGGTGGAGGTGATGCCGTCCACATCATAGTCGCCGAACACGGCCACCGTCTCGCCGTCGGCGATGGCCCGCTGGATACGGGCGACCGCCTTGTCCATGTCCTTCATCAGCATGGGAGAGAGGGTCAGCGACCGCTCCTGGTCGAGGAAGTCCGCTGCGGCTTCCGCCGTGGTGACGCCGCGCGCGGCCAGCACAGTGGAGAGCAGATACGGATATCCAGCACTGCGCAGGAGGGCGACATCCTGCTCCGCCGGCGCACCGATGTTCCATTTTTCGAATTTCACGGTCAGGTCCCTCCTTCCGCAGATGATAATGATCCACGATAACTTTACTATTATATCAGGTATAGGGGCGAACGTAAAGAAAAAATGTGGAAAAGATGTGCTGCCGGTGGGACCCTCCCGACAGATCCCGACACGGTCCGATTGACGCAGATGCCGGATTTTGGTACAATGACGAAAAACTTCCGCAAGGCCCCATGGGACGCGGAGGAAGGAGCCAGACGAATGATGAAACGAGTGCGACGCGCGGTGTCCTGTGTGCTGCTGATCGGGATGCTCGTCTCTGCGGTGCCGGTCCACGCGGCCGCCGCCGGCTTTACGGACGTGCCAGCCGACAGCTGGGCCGCCGCGTCTATCCAGCGGGCGGTGGAGCTGGGATTCTTCCAGGGCGAGAGCGACACCACCTTCGGCATGGGCCACCGGATGACCCGGGCGGCTTTCGCGGTGGTGCTGTGCCGCTTTTTCGGCTGGGAGGAGATCCATCCCGCCCAGAGCACGTATACGGACGTACAAGATCCACAGGCCTGGTATTACGGCGCGGTGGAGGCGGCCTACGCCCACGGGGCCCTCACCCGACAGACGGAGACTTTCCGCCCCGCGGATCCCATCACCCGAGAGGAGCTGGCGGTGATGCTGGTGCGGGCCCTGGGCTACGGCACCATCGCGGGGCTGGCCCAGTCCCTGCCCATGCCCTTCACAGACGTGCGCACCAACACGGGATATATCGCCATGGCCTATGAACTGGGGCTGATCAGCGGCACCGGGGCCACCACGTTCTCCCCCAGTGCCATCGCCACCCGGGAGCAGGTGGCGGTGATCCTCATGCGGCTCTACGACAAGCTCCAACAGGGCGCGCCCAGCCGGTTTGGGATCCTGCCCAGCGGAGAAGGAGTGCCGTCGCTCACCGGTCTCAGCGCAGTGGCGGTGTCCGGCACCCGGGTGCTCTACAGCGGCCGGCCGATCCTCAACGCCTCGCTGGACGCCCAGGCGCTCCAGGCCCGGAAACAGGCCGTGGAGGCTGCGGGCGCCCAGGCGCTGCTGCATGTGTCCGGCTCGGTGAGCGTGCTGCGCAACGGCGAAGCACAGGAGACGGCGGCCCTGCTGGCGGACACCGTGTCCCAGGGCGGCTGGGACGGACTGCTCCTGGATATCCCCCAGGCGGGACAGCAGGAGCGCGGCGCCATGACGGCGCTGGTGCGCGCGCTCTCCGATGCGCTGGGAGACGACCGGACGCTGTATGTAGTGGCGGAAGCGCCGGTGTGGGACGGCACGGCTTACGAGGGGTATGACTACGCGGCGCTCAGCGCCGCCGCGGACTGTCTGGTGGTGCGGGTGGCGCCCTATGAGGGGGACGGAGGCTTCCCTACCGCGCCGCTGGAACCGCTGGAGGAAGTCTATTACGCCCTGGCGGAGCTGCGGGGCACGGTGCCGGCGGAGAAGCTGGCGCTGATGCTCACCACCACCGGGACCAGATGGGTGGACGGGAAACGCAGCGGCCAGGTGGACGCCAGCGAGCTGGAGGTCCTGCTGGCGGATGAGGACACCCAGCGCTACTACGCCGGACGGTATGCCTGTGCCTATCTCTCTTACACGCAGCGGGAGCAGGAGGCTGTGGTCTGGTACCTGGACCAGGCCGCTGTGACAGAGCGGGTCCGGATGGCCGGCTTCTTCGGTGTGGACCAGGTGTGCCTGAGCGATGTGGGCTCCGTGTCGGAGCAGGTGCTGGCGGGGCTTGGCTGAACGCCCCGCCATGCCGCTGGGACAGACAGAAAAAGAGGAAGGGCAGCATCGCCCTTCCTCTTTCGTTTTTCTGCTGTCGCGTCCCTCACAGGAACTTCTGCATGCCCTCGGTGGCCAGGGAGAGGTTCGCGCTGATGGTGACGGTGAACTTGATGTTGTTCTTCTCGCCGAACGCATCCAGCCATTCCAGGAACTCCTCGGTGGACCGATCCACATCGCAGCCGATGGTCTTGCACAGATTGTCGATGAACACGTGGGAGATATCGTAATTGCCCGCGTACAGGCCGCTGATAAACCCGCGGAACAGGTCATAGTTGTCAAGCTTATATTCTTGCGCATCGATCAGACGGATGTGGTAGTGGATATCGTAAGTCATGTTGCGGTTGGCTTCGATGCACACCACGTTGCCGGGCTCGTCCTTCGCCGCGTTGTTGATCAGTTCGATGAGCTGCTTGGTCTTTCCGGAACCCTTCGCGCCCATGATCAGTCTGACCATAATGAATCACTCCTGTCTGTTAAAGTCGCTGGGGAACAGAGGACTTGCTGGGACTATATCAAGTCTATCATAAGATCGTGTAAAAGACAATGGAGAAAAGAAAATTTGATATTTGTTCATATTGAGGGCTTGACGCCGGGGCAGCCAAAAGCCGCTGTCCCGGCGCCGCGCTCCGTCACTTGGACAGCTTGGCCTCCAGCTGGGCCTTGCGGTCCTCATAGCCGGGCTTGCCCAGCAGAGCGAACATGTTCTTCTTATAGGCCTCCACACCGGGCTGGTCGAAGGGGTTCACGTCCAGCAGATAGCCGGACAGGCCGCAGGCATATTCGAAGAAATAGATGAGCGCGCCGAGATCCGCCGGTGTCTTGCCGCCCGCATCCACGATGATGTTGGGCACGCCGCCCTCTGTATGGGCCAGGAGCGTCCCCTCCATGGCCCGGTCGCGGATGAAGTCCATGGTCTTGCCGGCCAGGAAATTCAGACCATCGCCGTCCGCCTCGTCCACAGGCACGGACAGCTGATGGGCCGAGGCGCCCAGACGCACCACGGTCTCGAACATGAGGCGCTTGCCCTCTTGGATGTACTGGCCCATGGAGTGCAGGTCCGCAGTGAACTCCACGCTGGCGGGGAAGAGGCCCTTGTCGTCCTTGCCCTCGCTCTCGCCGAACAGCTGCTTCCACCACTCCAGCATGAAGCGGAAGGCGGGGTCGTAGCAGGCCAGCAGCTCCACAGAACGGCCGGAGCGGTAGAGCTCATAGCGGATGGCGGCATAGCGCCAGGCGGGGCAGTCGAAAGAGGCGTCCTGGCAGCGCTCCATCATCCCGGCCGCGCCGTCCATCAGGGCCTGGATGTCCACACCGGCCACGGCGATGGGCAGCAGGCCCACGGCGGTCAGCACACTGTAGCGGCCGCCCACGTCGTCGGGCACCACGAAGGTCTCCCATCCCTCCTCGTCTGCCAGGGACTTGAGAGCGCCCTTGTGGCGGTCGGTGGTGGCATAGATGCGGGAACGGGCGCCCTCTTTCCCATAACGGGCCACCAGGGCCTCCCGGAAGAAGCGGAACGCCACGGCCGGCTCGGTGGTGGTGCCGGACTTGGAGATCACGTTCACCGAGAAGTCCACGTCCTCCACCAGGTCCAGGACCTCCTGGAGCGCGTCTGCGGACAGGCCGTTGCCGACGAAATAGATGTTGGGGCCGTCTTTCCTCTTCAGGTTGTAGTTGGGCGAGCACAGGCAGTCGATGACGCCGCGGGCGCCCAGATAGGACCCGCCGATGCCGATGACCACCAGCGCTTTGGAATCGGAGCGGATCCGCGCCGCAGCCGCCTGGATGCGGGCGAACTCCTCGCGGTCATAGTCCCGGGGCAGGTGGACCCAGCCGGTGAACGCACCGCCGGCTCCGCTGCCGGTCTGGAGCTTCTCGTGGGCCCGCTTGAGACGGGGAGCGAGGGCGTCCTCGTAGGGAAGGGGCAGGAAGGTGTGCATCTGGAACAGCTTGACATCCAACATGGTAGACCAGGTCCTCTCTTTTGTATTGCATGCGGCGGTCCGCCGCCGTGCGGTTCTTTGGACCCGATTATATCATCTTCCAGGACCTGGCACAAGAGAAAAGCGTCGGAACAGCGGGGGAAAACGCGACGGTCATCCGGCCAGGCACGCCATGCGTGCCAGACGCGTGAACATCTGCCAGAACGTGACGCGGGGGATCTCCTCCCCTGCCAGCAGGGGCAGCTGCGCCACCACTTCTTCGCCGGAGGTGACGGTCAGCGTGCCGATGGGATCGCCCGCAGCCACCGGCGCGGGGATGGAAGCGGGCAGCTCCACAGACTGCGTCAGGGTCCCGGCCTTCGCCTTCTCCAGCAGCAGAGCGCTGCCCTCCCCCAGCACCGGCTGGACAGTGGCCTGGGTCCCCAGCTCCACTGGCACCGGGGGCAGCGGCGTCTCCGGCACCACCTTCTCCAGGGCATAGTTGCTGAAGCCGTAGGTGAGGAGGGCCGAGGCATCCTGGAACCGCTGGGCGGAAGTGGCGTCTTTCATGATGACGGCGATCAGCTCCATGCCGTCCCGCTCCGCCGTACCGGAGAGGCAGTAGAGGGCGGAATCGGTGGAGCCGGTCTTGAGGCCCGTGGCCCCATCGAAGAAGCGGATGAGCCGGTTGGTGTTCACCAGCTGCGACGTGCCGTCCCGGAGCGTATCCATCCAGATGGTGGTATACTGGCGGATGTCCGGATGGTGCAAGATCAGCTCCCGGCTCATGAGAGCGATGTCGTAGGCGGAGGTGACATGGCCGGCCGCCGGGAGGCCGGTGGCGTTCTTGAAGGTGGTGTCGGCCATCCCCAGCTCGGCGGCCCGAGCGTTCATCCGTTCCACGAAGGCCTCCTCGCTGCCGGCGATCTGTTCTGCCAGCGCCACAGCGCAGTCGTTGGCGGACACCACGCACACGGCCTTGAGCATGTCACTGACGGTCATCTGCTCGTTCTCCTTGAGCCAGATCTGGCTGCCGCCCATGGAGCAGGCGTGGGCGGAGGCGGTGACGACCGTATCGTAGCTGAGCTGTCCGGAATCGATGGCTTCCATGGTCAGCAGGATGGTCATGATCTTGGTGACGCTGGCGGGTTCCAGTTTGGCGTGCTCGTCCTTGGCGAAAAGGACCGTGCCCGTCTCTTTCTCCATCAGCAGCGCTGACGGCGCCGCCACCTCCAGCGCCCGGGCGCTGGAGCCCAACAGCGCCACAGCGCACACCAGCGCGATCAGTTTCTTCATAGCGATCCCCCTTTGCTTCGTTGCTAGCATCCTATGAGGGGAGAGGGACGTTCATGACGGGCCGCGGCCAGTCTCGGCCCATGACGGGACCGGCCGCGGGAGATATCTTGGGCCGGACGGTGAATTTCTGGTTGCATTTCTGGAAAAGCTCTGTTATAATACCCACCAGACACCTGATCTGCGGCCGTAGTTCATCGGTAGAACGGCAGCTTCCCAAGCTGCATAGGTGGGTTCGACTCCCATCGGCCGCTCCAGCTCGTCGCAAGCGATATGTCGCTTGCGACGAGCTTTTTCATTTCATTACAAAGCTCATCGCGCGCTCACACCGTCGCCCTCCTTTCCAGACCGGGCCCGCTTGCGCCGAGTTCTGGTCTGGGGCCGCCGCAGGGAGGATGGGCCGTTTCGGGCGGGCCAGAGCGGGGAAACTGTGGCTTTTTACATTTTAAAGCAAATTTTCTCACGTTTTGCTTTACAAAGATCATCATGTCCATTATAATACTACAGTTACCGGAATATGACGTGAGGAGAACGCTATGGCTTTGATCGATTACGACGAATATAAGCAGAAGCTCCGGGAGCTGGGGCCGGAGCTGGAGAAGCTCTCCGTGGCCCTGGATGTGGATGCTGCCCGTGCGGAGGCGGCGCGCCTGGAGGACGAGACTGCCCAGGAGGGCTTCTGGAACGATCTGGAGCGCTCTCAGAAAGTGCAGCAGCGGCTCAAGCAGCTCCAGAACAAGGTGGGACGGCAGGAGAAGCTGATCCAGGAATGGGAAGACCTGTCCGCCCTGTGCGAGATGGGCCAGGAGGCGGACGATGCGGAACTGCTGGAGGAGCTGAAAGAGGGCTTCCGCGTCCTGGAGGAGAAAGTGGAGGAGTCCCGGATGGCCACGCTCCTCTCCGGCGAATATGACGGGCACAACGCCATCCTGACCTTCCACGCCGGCGCGGGTTGCACCGAGGCCCAGGACTGGGCCCAGATGCTCTACCGGATGTACACCCGCTGGACCGAGCGCCACGACTTCACGTACCAGATCCTGGATTATGAAGACGGAGACGAGGCCGGCATCAAGTCCGCCGCCATCTCCATCCAGGGGGAGAACGCCTACGGTCTCCTCAAGAGCGAGAACGGCGTCCACCGGCTGGTGCGCGTGTCTCCATTCGACGCCAACGCCCGGCGCCAGACCTCCTTCGCGGCAGTGGAGGTGATGCCCGAGATCCAGGATGACGATGAGATCGAGATCCGGGACGAGGACATCGAGATGCAGGTCTACCGGGCCTCCGGCGCGGGCGGCCAGCACGTGAACAAGACATCCTCCGCCGTGCGGCTGATCCACAAGCCCACGGGCATCGTGGTGGCCAGCCAGCAGGAGCGCAGTCAGTTCCAGAACAAGGACAACTGCATGAAGATGCTCAAGTCCAAGCTCATGGAGCTCAAGGCGCAGCAGCACGCGGAGAAGATCTCCGACATCAAGGGCGTGCAGATGAAGATCGAGTGGGGCAGCCAGATCCGCTCCTATGTGTTCATGCCCTACCAAATGGTCAAGGATACCCGCACCAGTTATGAGACGGGGAACATCGACAGCGTGATGGATGGAGATATCGACGGGTTCATCAACGCCTATCTGACCCAGCTGGCCACCGGCGAGCTCCAAAAGAAGTGAACGGAGCGCCCTGGCGCGACGTTCCTGACGAGGATCCCATGCCAGGAAAACGGCGCGGCTCAAGAGGCCGCGTCCTTTTTCTGGAAAACGAGAAAAGAGAAAGGAAACCTTCACGATGGACAACAAGACCCAGACCGCTGCTGTGGCGCCTCCAGAGAACAAGATGGGCGTCCAGCCCGTAGGGAAGCTCCTGGCCGGCATGGCGATCCCGATGATGATCTCCATGCTGGTCCAGGCCCTTTATAACGTGGTGGACAGCGTGTTCGTGGCCCGATTGAGCGAGGACGCCCTCAACGCCGTGTCTCTGGCGTTCCCCCTCCAGAACCTGATGATCGCCGTGGGCGCGGGCACCGCCGTGGGCATCAATGCCCTGCTCTCCCGCTCCTTGGGCGAGAAGAACCAGGCCATGGCGGACCGGGCGGCCAACACCGGTATCTTCCTGTCCCTATGCAGCTTCGTGATCTTCGCCCTCATCGGCGTGTTCCTCTCAGGGCCGTTTTTCCGGATGCAGGCCGCTGGAGAGGAGATCATCATCCATTATGGCACTCAGTACGCCGCCATCTGCCTGGGCTGCTCCGTGGGCCTGTTCGGGCAATTCTGCTTCGAGCGGCTGCTCCAGTCCACCGGACGGACGACCCTGGCCATGTGCACGCAGCTGATCGGAGCGCTGACCAACATCATCCTGGACCCGATCTTGATCTTCGGCCTGCTGGGCGCGCCCCGGCTGGAGGTGGCGGGCGCCGCCATCGCCACAGTGGCCGGCCAGATCCTGGCGGCCGTCATCGCCCTGGTGCTGAACCTCAAATACAACAAGGACATCCACATCCGCGGCCGGCAGATCCGCTGGGAGGGGATGGTGGCCAAAGAGATCTACCGGGTGGGCTTCCCGTCCATCGTGATGCAGTCGATCGGATCGGTGATGGTGTTCGGGATGAACCAGATCCTCTTCTCCTTCACCAAGACTGCCACGGCCGTGTTCGGCGCCTATTTCAAGCTCCAGAGCTTCATCTTCATGCCGGTGTTCGGTCTGAACAACGGCATGGTGCCCATCATCTCCTACAACTACGGCGCGGCCCGGCTGGACCGGGTGAAGCAGACCGTGAAGCTGACCATCATCACGGCCATCTGCATCATGCTGGTGGGCTTCGGCGTGTTCCAACTGGCGCCCCAGATGCTGCTGAGCTTTTTCGATGCCTCCGCGGAGATGATCCAGATCGGCTCCGTGGCTCTGCGGATCATCTCCATCAGTTTCCCATTGGCAGGCTTCGCCATCATCGCCGGCTCGGTCTGTCAGGCCATCGGCAACCCCTTCTACAGCCTGATCGTCTCTGTGTGCCGCCAGCTGCTGGTGCTGCTGCCTCTGGCATGGATCCTCGCCCAGACCGGGCGGCTGGAGCTGGTCTGGGCGGCCTTCCCCGCGGCGGAGGTGGTCTCGCTGACGCTCAGCGCCATTTTCCTGCGCCGCACCATCCACGCGGCCCATGCACGTCTGGAAGAGGACGAGCCGGACCAGGTGTGAGCGCTCGTACGGACAGACCTGCGAAACGAACGGCCCCCCGGCGTCCTCCCTCTGCGAGGGGACACCGGGGGGCTTTTCCACATCTCCCTGACGACAGGGACCAGAGGACGAGGAGCGATGGGGCCGCGACCGGGCACATCTGTGGAGGCCGTGCAGAAGACAGGCAGCACACGCCTTGAGGGGCGCGTGCTGCCTGTCTGTTCCTCCGGTGCGGCGTGCCGGGGCCTGGGACTGCTCCTGTGGGGGAGCCGGCCTGGTCAGCCGGCCAGGAAACTGTCCGGATCCACCGGTTCGCCATCCTTGGTGACGGAGAAATGCAGGTGGGGACCGCGGTCGGCCTCTGCCGCCGCTGTGGCGCCCACGGCGCCGATGACCTGCCCGGCGGAGACGCTGTCGCCCGCCTCCACCGGAGGCGCGGCCTGGAGATTGGCGTACGTGGTCTCATAGCCGTCGCTGTGGACGAGCGTGACGCAGGTCCCCATCAGGGGATCCTCCGCCACGGCGGAGACGGTGCCGTCGCAGGCGGCCACCACGTCGGCGCCCTCGGCGGCAGCGATATCCACGCCCGCGTGCGTGCGCCAGTCTGCCATCGTCTCGTCATAGACCAGCGCGTCCACGGAGAAGGCGGCCACGACCTCGCCCTGGAGGGGCGAGACCACCAGACGCGGCGCCTGTGCCACCACTGGCGTGTCATCCACCGGCAGCTCCGGCATGGGGGCGGGCTCTGGCTCCGGTTCCGTTACCGGCTGGGGCTGGACGGCCTCCACCACCGGCGGCTCCGACTGCTGCACATCCACCGGGGCAGAGACCTCCGGCACCTGCGGCGCCGGGTCCTCCTCCTGGCCGAAGAGCAGGAGATAGCCGCCGATCCCGGCCGCCAGGACGCATACGATCAGCACGGCATAGAAGCCCTTGCCGCTGAGGGCAGCTTTCACTCGATCCGACATGTATGGTACCTCCCTCGATCTTGGATCGATGGGAAGTATGCCCAGGATCTCCAGGCGCTATACAAAAGCGACAAAACGGGAAAGAGGCCGCCTGTGCAGGCGGCCTCTCGTTGGCAGGGGGTCATTTCACGATCAGGGTCTTGCCGGTCATCTCCTCGGGACAGGCCAGGCCCATCACGTCCAGCATGGTGGGGGCGATGTCGCACAGGCGGCCGCCCGAGCGCAGCTCCGTGCCCGCGCCGCAGAGGATGAAGGGCACCGGATCGGTGGTGTGGGCGGTCATGGGGCTGCCGTCCGCCTCCCGCATCTGCTCGGCGTTGCCGTGGTCGGCGGTGACCATGGCGATGCCGCCCATCTTCAGCGTGGCGTCGACCACTTTGCCCACGCATGTGTCCACGGTCTCCACCGCCTTCACCGCGGCGTCGTACACGCCGGTGTGGCCCACCATGTCGCAGTTGGCGAAGTTCAGGATGATGACGTCATAGGCGCCGGACTCGATGCGCTCCACGCACTTGTCGCATGCCGCGTAGGCGCTCATCTCCGGCTGGAGGTCATAGGTGGCGACTTTGGGCGAGGGGACCAGCACCCGGTCCTCGCCGGGGAAGACCGTCTCGGACCCGCCGTTGAAGAAGAAGGTGACATGGGCGTATTTCTCCGTCTCGGCGATGCGCAGCTGGGTCATGCCCATCTGGCTGAGGTATTCGCCCAGGCCGTTGCGCACGGACAGGCGGGGGAAAGCCACCTCCACGCCCGGCATGGAGGCGTCATATTCCGTGTTGCACACGAACGTCAGCGGGAAGATCTGGCGGGTGAAGCCGTCGAAGGCCGGATCCACCAGGGCGCGGGTGATCTCCCGGGCCCGGTCGGGACGGAAGTTGAAGAAGATGACGCTGTCGTTATCGGAGATCGTGCCCTCGGGGTCACAGACCACAGGCTCCACGAACTCGTCGGTGATGCCGCGGGCATAGGAGTCCCGCACAGCGGCCACCGGCACGGGATTGAACACCGCGCCCTCGCCGTAGACCATGGCGTCATAGGCCTGCTCCACCCGGTCCCAGCGCTTGTCGCGGTCCATGGCGTAGTACCGGCCCATGACAGTGGCGATCTTGCCCACGCCGATCGTCCGGCACTGCTCCACCGCCTTGGCCACGAAGTCGGCCCCGGAGGTGGGGGACACGTCCCGCCCGTCCAGGAAAGCGTGGAGATAGACCTTCTCCAGCCCGTGGTCCCGGGCCATGCGCAGCAGGGCCCACAGATGCTCCACATGGGAGTGGACGCCGCCGTCAGAGAGGAGGCCCATCAGATGCAGGGAGGATCCGCGCGCCTTACAGGCGTCCATGGCGTGGAGATACGCGGGGTTGCGGAAGAAGTCGCCATCCGTGATGGCTTTGCTGATGCGGGGCAGGTCCTGGAACACCACACGGCCCGCGCCGATATTGGTGTGTCCCACCTCGCTGTTGCCCATCTGTCCGTCAGGCAGCCCCACATCCAATCCGGAGGCGGAGAGCTCTGTATGGGCGAATTCCCGGAAAAACTGGTCCAGCCGGGGCGTTTCGGCGGCCCGGACAGCGTTCCCGTTGTCCTCGCCAGAGAGGCCGAAGCCGTCCATGATGATCAGAGTAGTCGGTGTTTTGTTCATAGAGACCTCGTTTCATTTCCATTTGACCCGGACCCGGAACGGGCCCATGCCTGACGGATCAGTCCTGGTTGGCGGCGTTGATGATCTCCAGGAACTGCTCGGGCTTGAGGGCGGCGCCGCCGATGAGGCCGCCGTCGATATCGGGCTGGGCCAGCAGCTCGGCAGCGTTCTTGGGATTCATAGAGCCGCCGTATTGGATCGTGACGGACCGGGCCACCCGGGCGCCGTACAGGCTGCGGATGGTGGCGCGGATGTTGGAGCAGACCTCGCCGGCCTGCTCGGCGGTGGCAGTCTTGCCGGTGCCGATGGCCCAGATGGGCTCATAGGCGATGATGCAGCGGCGCAGCTTGTCTGCGGGCACGCCAAAGAGAGCGCTCTTGACCTGCAGGGCGATCCACTCGTTGGTGACGCCGGTCTCCCGCTGCTCCAGGCTCTCGCCAACGCAGATGATCGGGCTCATGCCGGCACCCAGCACGGCGTGGACCTTCTTGTTGACGGCCGCGTCCGTTTCACAGAAATACTGCCGCCGCTCGCTGTGGCCCACGATGACATACTTCACGCCCAGGTCCTTGAGCATCTCGGCGGAGACCTCGCCGGTGAACGCGCCCTTCTCCTCGAAATAGACGTTCTCGGCACCCACGGAGATGCGCAGGTCCTTGAAGGCCTTGGTGGCGACGGAGATGTTGCAGGCGGGGACGCAGATCAGCGTCTCGCACCACTTCACCCGGGGCATGATCTTCTTCATCTCTTCGGCGAACTTCTTGGTCTCCGTTGCGGTCATGTTCATCTTCCAGTTACCGGCGATGACCGTCTTGCGATATCTGCGATTCATGTTCTTCCAGTCTCCTTCTCGTTTCTGTGTCGGGATATCTGTGCTTAGGCTCCGGCGTCCAGGACACGCGGGGCCATCCGATCAGCGTAAACCATTATCTTATACAGAATTTCTGCTGATTTGTCAAGTATCGTCCATAAAAAAGGGATAAAAAGATGCAAAATAGGATGCGAAGCGCCCTGGCGTCCCGTCAGGCGTCCAGCAGGCACGCCACGCCCGGCAGCTCTTTGCCCTCCAGGAACTCCAGGCTGGCGCCGCCGCCGGTGGAGATATGGGTCATCTTGTCGGCATAGCCCAGCTGCTCCACGGCCGCCGCGCTGTCGCCGCCGCCGATGATGGTGATGGCGGAAGTCTTGCTGAGCGCCTCAGCCACTGCCTGGGTGCCCTTGGCGAACGCGGGGAACTCGAACACGCCCAGGGGACCGTTCCAGATGACGGTGCCCGCGTCGGCCACTGCCGCGCAGTAGAGCGCCACGGTCTCGGGCCCGATGTCCAGGCCCTGCCAGCCGTCGGGGATCTCGCCGGCCTTGACCACCTGGCTCTTGGCGTCGGGGGCGAAGGCATCGGCGCAGACCGTATCCACCGGCAGCAGCAGCTTCACGCCCTTGGCCGCCGCTTTGGCGATCATCTCGCGGGAATAGTCGATCCAGTCGGACTCCAGCAGGCTCTCGCCCACTTTGCCGCCCTGGGCGGCGGAGAAGGTGTAGGCCATGCCGCCGCCGATGATGATGGTATCGGCGATCTCCAGCAGGTTGTTGATGACGCCGATCTTGGAGCTGACCTTGCTGCCGCCCAGGATGGCCACCAGGGGGCGCTTGGGATCGGAGATGGCGCCGCCCAGGACCTCCAGCTCCTTTTGGATCAGGAAGCCGGAGACGGCGGGCAGATAGTCCGCCACGCCGGCGGTGGAGGCGTGGGCGCGGTGCACGGCGCCGAAGGCGTCAGACACATACAGGTCCGCCAGAGACGCCAGGGCCTTGGAGAGGGCGGGGTCGTCCTTCGTCTCGCCCGGCTCGAAGCGGGTGTTCTCCAGCAGCAGGATCTGCCCCGGCTGGAGCGCGGCGGCCTTGGCCTTGGCATCCTCGCCCACCACATCATGGGCGAAAAGGACGGGCTGGCCCAGCAGCTCGCTCAGCCGCACGGCCACGGGCTCCAGGCTCAGCTTGGGATCGGGGCCGTTCTTGGGTTTGCCCAGGTGGGAGCAGGCGATGACAGCGGCGCCGTGCTCGAGCAGATAGCGGATGGTGGGCAGCGCCGCCACGATGCGCTTGTCGCTGGTGATGGCGCCGGTCTCCTTGTCCTGCGGGACGTTGAAATCGCAGCGCAGCAGGACTTTCTTGCCGGTGACGTCCACGTCCCGGACGGTCTTCTTCGCGTAGTTCATGCAGAGTTCCTCCTCTTCATTCCCCCGGCCTGGCGGCCGGTGGGGCGTCGTTCACTGTGGGGCGGCAGGACCGGGCGCGCCGGACGCCATCTCGCCGACGTCCAGCAAGCCGGGGAAGCCGACTTGCCGCAGCGCCTCATACACGCACACGGCCACGGTGTTGCTGAGGTTCAGGCTGCGGGCCTGGGATACCATGGGCAGCCGCACGCACCGGTCCCGGAACCGCTCCCGGAAGGCCAGGGGCAGGCCTGCGGTCTCCTTGCCGAAAAACAGCCAGCTGTCTGCGGTGAAGACGGCCTGCGTATAGGGGCGGGGCGCCTTCGTGGTGGTCAGCCACGCGTTCGCCGCAGCCTCCGGATGGCGGCGGAACAGATCGTCCAGGCTGTCATAGTCCGCCACCTCCACCAGGTGCCAGTAATCCAGGCCCGCGCGCTTCACCGCCCGGTCCGAGATGTCGAAGCCAAGGGGACGGACCAGATGGAGGCGGCTGCCGGTAGCCGCGCAGGTGCGTGCGATGTTTCCGCAATTTTGTGGGATCTCCGGCTCCACCAGTACGATATTGAGCATAAAATGGCCGCTCCTCCCGTTTTTCATACGAGCGCACTCCATTGTAATCCTTTCCCCCTGCGAATTCAACTATCACATGGAAAGAAATCCGGAATTTTAGGAGAAACCACGACAAAACACCGCCTGATCTCTGCGAAACGACGAAAAAACGCAGAAAACGACCGGAGGCGGCGGCACCGCCGCGGGACGCCGCCCGAAAGGCGGGACAGGCTCCGGGAGCGGTGGAAAAATTTCCTGGACAAATTTATGGCAAGCTCTGGATTTTCGGCAAATGTTTGTTATAATAGGATCAAGAATATGTCCACAGGACCCTGAAGGAAGGAGATTCACCGATGGATCATCCACAGCGCGCCGTGTTTTTTCTGGAAGAGGACTCCTCCATCCCGGCGCACTCCAAACCGCTGATGCTGGAAGCCGTTCTGTTCTGCCCCATCCTGACGTGGGTGAGCGACAAGTTGCAGGCCGATGGCGTGCAGCGGTTTTTTGTTGTCTGCGGCCCCCGCTTCGCGCAGGAGGCCCGGGCCTGCTTCCCGCCGGAGGCGGACGTGATCGTGTCTGAACAGGCCGCCGACCTGTCGGCGTTCCTGGATACGCCGGAAGAGGTGCTGGTGCTCTCCCGGGCGGCGCTGCCCATGGAGGAGGCCGGCCCCGGCTTCGTCTACGCGGCGGCGGGCCACACGCTCCAGGAGAGCTGGCGGGAGAAGATGACCAACGCCGTCACCGACGCCCGCCTGATCCCCGGCTGGCTGCCCGTCTTCGGACCGGAGACCATCGCCGAACTGGAGCTGATGCTGCGGGACCGGGTGGTGCAGCGCCACATCCGCGCGGGCGTGCGGGTGCTGGACCCCTCCGCCGTCTATATCGACCCCCGGGCGTCTATCGGACGGGGGACGGTCCTGCTGCCGGGCACGATGCTCCGCGGTGCGGTGCGCGTGGGCGAGCGGTGCACGATCGGGCCCCAGGCCGTGGTGGACGAGAGCACAGTGGGAGACGGCGTGACCATCAACGCCTCTCAGGTGGACAGGAGCACCCTGGGCGAGGGGAGCGACGTGGGACCTTATGCCCACATCCGCCCGGGCTGCACGGTGGGGCCGCGGTGCCATGTGGGGGCGTTCGTCCAGCTCAAGAACTGCGTGCTGGGCGAGGGGACCAAGATGAGCCATCTGACTTACGTGGGCGACGCCGACGTGGGCGCGGGGGTGAACTTCGGATGCGGCACCATCACCACCAACTATGACGGCTTCCGCAAACATCGCTGCACCATCGGCGACGGAGCGTTCATCGGCTGCAACACCAATATGGTGGCGCCGGTGACCGTGGGCGCGGGCGCCTATATCGCGGCGGGCGCCACCATCACCAAGGACGTCCCGCCGGACGCACTGGCCGTGGCCCGGGTCCGGCAGGAGAACAAGGAGGGCTGGGCCGAGCGGCGGCGCCGGATCCACCGGCAAGAGGAAACGTGAGGCGCATCCGCGCACAGGCGGATGGAGAGATAGCGAAGGGAACAGAGAAAACAGAAAAGAAAGGGCGTTTTGGATATGATATCTCACGGGAAAGACATCAAAGTATTCTCAGGCAACGCGAACCCCAAGCTGGCGGAGGAGATCTGCAAGCTCATGGGCACCAAGCTGGGCGAGTCCGAGGTGGGGACCTTCTCCGACGGGGAGATATTCGTCTCTTTGTATGAGACGGTCCGCGGCAGCGATGTGTTCGTGGTCCAGTCCACCTGCACCCCCGTCAACAACAACCTCATGGAGCTGCTGGTCATGATCGACGCGCTCAAGCGCGCTTCCGCCGGGCGCATCACCGCCGTGATGCCCTACTTCGGCTATGCCCGGCAGGACCGCAAGGCGAAGGCCCGCGATCCCATCACGGCCAAGCTGGTGGCCAACATGATCACCGCCGCCGGCGCGGACCGGGTGCTGACCATGGACCGGCACGCCGCCCAGATCCAGGGCTTCTTCGACATCCCTGTGGACAATCTGGCCGGCAATCCCATCTTCGTGGATTACTATGCCAAGAAGTTCGGTTCCGAGTGCGAGAACATGATGGTGGTCTCTCCCGACGTGGGCAGCGTGGCCCGCGCCCGGGCGTTCGCACAGAAGCTGCACATGAACCTGGCCATCGTGGACAAGCGCCGCCAGAAGGCCAACAGCTGCGAGGTCATGAACGTCATCGGCGACGTGGCCGGCAAGGACTGCATCCTCTTTGACGACATGGTGGACACCGGCGGGTCCCTGTGCAACGCCGCCAAGGCCCTGGTGGAAGTGGGCGGCGCCAAGAGCGTCCACGCCTGCGCCTCCCACGGCGTGCTCTCCGGCCCGGCCCTGGACCGGATCAACGACAGCGTCATCCAGGAGCTGGCCCTGCTGGATACCATCCCCGCTGTGGGATCCGACAAGTGCCCCAAGATCAAGTACCTGTCCGTGGCCTCCATGTTCTCCGAGGCCATCGAGCGCATCTATCAGGAGATATCCATCTCCAAGCTGTTCCGGTAAGCACCGGGACGGACGACATACCGAAAGACTGCCAGGCGGGGAAGGGGTTCCTTCCCCGCCCTTGTGCCAGATCTGATTCCCAGAAGGAGCGAATGACGCATGCTGTTTGGCAAAGACAGATCCGCGGCGGTGGATTGGCTGATCGTGGGGCTGGGCAATCCCGGCCAGAGATACGCCAACACCCGCCACAACATGGGCTTCCTCACGGTGGACCTGCTGGCGGAGCGGGCCGGGGCGAAGCTGAACAAGGTCAAGTTCAAGTCCGCCTACGGCATCCTTCCCTTCGCCGGGGCCAGATGCCTGGTGATGAAGCCCCAGACGTATATGAACCTCTCCGGCGAGGCGGTGCGGGAGGCGGTGCAGTTCTACAAGATCCCCGCAGACCGGGTGCTGGTGATCTATGACGACGTGTCCCTGCCGGTGGGCAAGCTCCGGGTGCGGCCCACGGGCTCCGCCGGCGGGCACAACGGCATCAAGAACATCATCGCCCATCTGGGGACCCAGGACTTCCCCCGCATCAAGATCGGCACCGGCGCGCCGGGCGAGGGGGGCGACATGATCGACTGGGTGATCGGCGTGCCCTCCCAGGCGGAGCGGAAGGTGCTGCTGGAGAGCTTCGGCCGGGCCATCGACGCGGCGGCGTGCATCATCCAGCACGGCTGCCAGAAGGCTATGAACGACTTCAACTGACACGAGACCGGCTGTCCCGCCGCCTGCCTCCCGGGGGAGGCAAGCGGCGGGCATCCGGCGCATAGACTGGAAGAGCGGGCGCGCCTATCCCTGCGGGGCACGGGCGCGCCTGGCGGATCTTCAG
>CALXDL010000029.1 GCA_944387055.1 uncultured Oscillospiraceae bacterium | reverse complement strand
CATGGTGCCCGGCTGCGTGTGCCTGGCCACCAGCATCTCCGGCACGGTGCTGCTCCATGCGGAGGGGCAGGACTTCCAGCTGCTGGAGCGGGACGCCCTGCGGTTTGCGGCGGACCAGCCCTTCTGGTTCGAGAACAAGTTCAACAGCACCGCCCGGCTGCTGCTGGCCTATCGGTATCTGAAATAAGGGAGGATGTTTCTCATGCACATTCGGACTGCCACACCGGCGGAAGCGGCCGCCGTGGCGGCGGTGGAGGCCGCCTGCTTCCCGCCGGCGGAGGCCGCCACGGCGGCGGAGATCGCCGACCGGCTGGCCCATTACGCGGACCACTTCTGGCTGCTGGAGGAGGATGACGGCACCCTGGTGAGCTTTGTGGACGGCATGGTCACCGACGAGCCCAAACTCCGGGACGAGATGTACGAAAACGCCGCCCTCCACGACGAGGACGGCGCCTGGCAGATGATCTTCGGCGTCAACACCCTGCAGGCCTACCGCAGGCGCGGCTGTGCCGCCCAGCTCATGGAGCGTGTCATCGCGGATGCACGCGCCCAGGGGCGGAAGGGCTGCGTACTGACCTGTAAGAGGCCCCTCGTCCATTATTATGCGAGATTCGGCTATGTGGACGAAGGCGTTTCCGGCTCCGTCCATGGCGGCGCGGTATGGCATGACATGCGTTTGACGTTTTGACGGGACAGGCCCGATGGGAGGAGCCAGGGCCGCGCTTATCTAAGCGCGGCCCTGGCTCTTTTTTGATCAGCAGGGAGCGTGATCCCCAGAGATGACGCGTCCCGCCGCGATATGTCCGCTGGGACAGCGTCACCGCCGTCTGGGAGAGCAGCTGCGGGGTCCCTACCGCAAGTGCGCACGGATCCGCCGGGACAGGCTGAGAGCCAGTGCGATCTTGAAGAGGTCCGGCACGATGAAAGGCAGCACGCACATCCCGAGGGCAGCGCCCAAGCCGATGGGGCCGGCAGTGCCGGCATAGACCACAAGGAACCAGGCCGTGCCGAAGGCATAGCACACTGCGAGCCCTGCCGCACAGGAGAGCACCATGGCCGGAAGGGACGTGCCCAGCCAGGCGGTGAGGCCCCAGAACGTGAGGGCGGAGGCCAGGAAGCCGGCGATATAACCGCCGGTGGCCCCCAACAGGACGCCCAGACCGCCCTGCATCCCGGAAAACACCGGCAGGCCGACGGCGCCCAGCAGCAGATAGACCACCACGGCGCAGGTCCCCCGCCGTCCGCCCAGCGTGGCCAGGGCCATGAACACAGCGAAGGTCTGGAGCGTGAAGGGCACAGTCAGCGGGATGGTGATCCAAGCACATACAGCCATCAGCACAGCGAACAGCGCCATATAAACGAGATCCACGGTCCGAGACCGGGGAAGCGCCTTTTCAGAGCTGGTCATAGGGGAGCCCTCCTTCTTGCTATCCCATGTGTTTCCTGAACTTCCACAGCGGACTATATCATAAGGCAGCACATCTGTCAACCTATATAAAAAAATGGTTTACAGGAAGACGGGAGGAAAAGGAGAGGACATGGTCCTCTCCCGGGGCAGCGGCAGTCAGACCTCCGTGTGGACGCAGAGCTCCCGGATCTTTGCCTGGATGGACTTGAGGTCCTGGAAGGTCTCCGGGCGTTTGCTCACGTCACGCAGCAGAGCGGAGGGATGGTAGATGGCGGTCATCTGTACGCCGCCTCGCTGGAACCACTGGCCGTGCTCAGCGGTGATGCGGAAGTCGTCTTTGATGATGGCCTTGGCCGCGATGCGCCCGAGGCAGACGATGATCTTGGGGCGGAGCAGCTCCGTCTGCTTGCGCAGCCAGCCGATACAGGCGTCCTGTTCCACGTTCAGCGGGTCCCGGTTCTGGGGCGGCCGGCATTTGACGATATTGGTCACATAGACTTTGCTCCGATCCAGGTGGATGATCTCCAACATATCGTCCAGGAGCTGTCCAGCCTTGCCGACGAACGGCAGTCCCTGCTCATCCTCATGCTGGCCGGGTCCCTCGCCCACCAACAGGATCTCGGCGTCTGTGGCGCCGTCGCCGAAGACCACATGAGCGCGCGTCTGCTCCAATGCGCAGCCGCGGCACTGGAGACAGGCGGCCTCCAGTGTCTCCCAACGGTCCATGTGTCCCGCCTCCTCTCTTGTCCGTTTCTGACAGTGTACCACGTCGCCGCCGCCTCCGCAATCATGAGATCGCCGCCCGCATGAAAATGCTCCGCCGGGACAGACTGTCTCGAGAGGAGGGGAAGGATGGCCGAGTATTTTTGGTATTTCATCGCATACAGTTTCCTGGGATATCTGCTGGAAAAGGGCTTTGCCGCCGCCACCCATGCCGAGAACCAGACGCGCAAATGTTTCCTGCTGCTGCCGCTGTGCCCGGTGTATGGCCTGGGGATGCTGGCTGTGCTGGCCTTGCCGGAGCCGCTGCTGGACTGGCCGCTGGTGCTGCTCACGGGGGCGGCGGCAGTCACGGCAGTGGAATATGTCGTTCATTGGGCGTACGAGACGTTCCTGGGCGTGCGGTTCTGGGACTATTCGGCGGTATCGGGAGACGTGAACGGCCGGATCTGCCTGCCGTTCACTTTGGCCTGGAGCCCGCTGACGGCGGCGGCCGTGTTCTGGGTCCAGCCGGGACTGGAGTGGGCGGCCGCTCAGATCCCGCCCGCGGTCACATATGCCGCGCTGCTGCTTTTGACAGTGGACGCCGTATGCTCTGCACGGTTCCTGCAGGTGACGGGGGATATCGAAGGCTTGCGGTCGATCAGGCCCGGCAGGACGGCCTGAGACGCACCGCCAGGAACAGGCGGGCCAGGGTCCCCGCCTTTTTCCTGCCACCTATGCCAGAAAGGGAATTGACATGGGGGGCAAGGGTGCTACAATAAAAGAAAGAGGTCCCATGATCCTAAATAAGATAGGAGGCATCCACGATGCGTTTTTCCAGTAAGATCGAAAAATGCGGACTCTCTCCCATGCGGAAGTTCCACCCCTATCAGTTGGAGGCCGAAGCGAGAGGACGGAACATCTACCATCTGAACATCGGCCAGCCCGACATCAGTACACCTCAGGCATTCTTCGACGCGGTGAAGGATTTCCAGCAGCCTGTGCTGGCCTATGCGCCCTCTCCGGGCATCCCGGCGTACATCGAGGCGGTGAAGGGATATTACGACCGGCTGGGCATCCAGCTGGAGAGCGGAGATATCCTGGCCACCACCGGCGGCAGCGAGGCTCTGGAGATCGTGCTGGCTTGTATCCTGGACGAAGGGGACGAGATATTGATCCCTGAGCCCTTCTATCCCAACTATAACACCTTCGTCCGTGTCACGGGCGCCTCTATCCGGCCGATCCACACCACGCCGGAGGAGGGATACCGCTATGCGGACCGGGCCAAGATCGAGCCTCTCATCAACGAGCATACGCGCGCCATCATGATCACCAACCCCGGCAACCCCACCGGTGTGGTCCTCTCCCATGAGGAGATGCGCCTGATGGCAGACATCGCCAAGGAGCATGGGCTCTTTATCATCGGCGACGAGGTGTACCGTGAGTTCGTCTACGGCGGTGAGAAGCTGGCCTCTCTGGCGGAGTTCACAGATGTGGCCGAGAACGTGATCGTGATCGACTCCGTCTCCAAGCGGTTCTCTGCCTGCGGCGCCCGGGTCGGCGCACTGATCTCCAAGAACAAGGCGCTGATGGGCCATGCCATGAAGATCTGCCAGGGCCGTCTGTGCTCTGCCACGCTGGACCAGGTGGGCGCGGCCGCCCTGTATGGAGTGGATCCCGGCTACTTCGACGCGGTGCGGGAGGAATACAAGCGGCGGCGCGATACCTGTATGGCTGGTCTGGCCAAGATCCCCGGCGTGGTGTGCGAGTGCCCCAAGGGGGCGTTCTACATCATGGCGAAGCTGCCGGTGGATGACACGGACAAGTTCCAGACTTGGCTGCTGCAGGAGTTCGATGACAACGGCGACACCGTTATGTTCGCTCCGGGCGAGGGCTTCTATGCCACGCCTGGGAAGGGGAAGGACGAGGTGCGCCTGGCGTACATCCTCAAACAGGAGGACCTGGAGCGTGCCATGGAAGTGCTGGCCAAGGGCATCGCGGCGTATAACGCCCGGTGAAGCTGCCGGCCAGCTGACAAGATCGTTCAAAAAGCGGCGGGACGCATCGCGTCCCGCCGCTCTCTGTGTATGGGAGCCATCCCAGACAGCGCTCATCGTTCCCACTGGCAGGCGGCCAAGTCCACGGTGCCGTCCAGGTGGAAAGAGACGCCCTCCGCCTCCAGCAGAGCACGCTGCGTGCCGGGCGCCAGACGGTCGAAAGCGGCCTTCGTGCCGCCGAAGCGGTCCACGACCCGGTGACAGGGGACGGACGGGTCGTGGCAGGCAGCCATGGCGTATCCAACAATCCGGGCGCTGCGGGGCATCCCCGCCAGGCGGGCGATTTGGCCATAGGTGGCGACACGTCCAGCGGGGATGTCCCGCACTACCCGATAGACGGCCGCGAACATCTCGCCGCTCACCGCTCACATACCTCATAGAGGTCCGTCCGCCGTGCACGCAGGATGGGGAGCTGTGCGCGCACGGCCTCCAGCCGGTCGAAGTCCAGGTCTGCATACAGTGTGACCGCTTCGCCGCCTGCCCGGCACAGCACGCTGCCCCAGGGGTCCACGGCGATGGAGTTGCCGTAGGCCACGTATCCTGCGGTCGTGTCCCGGGCAGGGGAGACGCCGACAGTGAAGCACTGGCCGTCCACCGCCCGCTGGCGGAACAGCAGCTCCCAATGGGCGGGACCGGTGGTCATGTTGAAGGCCGCAGGGACGAAGAGGACCTTTGCCCCGCGCAGGCACATGCACCGGGCCAGCTCCTCGAACCGCAGATCGAAGCAGATGCAAAGGCCCATGAGGCCGAAGTCGGTCTCGAAGGTGGTGATGGAACTGCCCGGGGAGAGCGTATCGGATTCCCGGAACCGCTGGCCGCCGACCACGTCGATATCGAATAGATGGAGCTTCCGGTGCCGGGCCAGCTGGCGGCCATCCCGGCCGTAGACATAGCTCGTGTTATAGACCTTGTCCTCCGCCAGCTCGGGAAGGGAACCGCCCACGATATAGATGCCCAGCTCCCCCGCGAGATGGGAGAGGGCCATCTGGGCCTCTCCTTCTGCTCCCTCGCCATAGGCGCGGAAACAGGCGTTGTCATAGGGGCAGCAGAACATCTCTGGCAGCACGGCGAAGTCCGCACCGTTCGCCGCCGCCTCTCGGACCTTCTCGCAGGCGGTGCGGATGTTGGCCGCTTTGTCCGGCACCACCGGCATCTGTATGAGCGCAACGCGCATGGGGAACACCTCCGATCGAACGTTCCAGCAGTGCCAGCTGTATGGCACTGCTGCCGAGAGAGGAGAGCCGTACGCTGGGGCACCGCACGCTGCGGCGCCCCAGCGTGGCAGTCATGGATGAGCGCGGACAGAAGGCGCTGCCTGCCAGGAGCAGCAGGACATCCGCGGCCGCCTCGGCCGGACACACTGCTTACTCATGGAGGCCTGGCGATCCACATGCCAGCTCCCATGATCGTCTCCTCTACCTCCCAAAGCATACCATATCAGAGGCACGCCGGGCAATCCCCACTTGTCCGGCACAAAAAAGGTGGCGTTCTGCAGAAAAGTATCGTATATTGGAGATACTATCGTCTAGCCGCAATAGAGCGCCGCGGCGCGCGACCGCGCACACTTCTAGACGGACAGAGAAGGAGGACCCATGGAGAATGGATTAGAGAAAAAATACGGCTTGCCCACCGCCATCTGCATGGTGGTGGGGATCGTCATCGGTTCCGGCGTGTTCTTCAAGGCGGAGAAGGTGCTCCAGGCCACGCAGGGCAATATGCCCCTTGGCATCCTGGCCTGGCTGATCGTGGGCGCCATCATGATCGTCTGCTCCTACGTGTTCGCCACCATGGCTACCCGATATGAGAAGGTCAGCGGTCTGGTGGACTATGCGGAGGCCACCGTGGGCCGGAAGTATGCCTATTATGTGGGCTGGTTCATGGCGGTGCTGTACACGCCCTGTCTCGTCTCCGCCTTGGCCTGGATCTCCGCCCGGTATTTTTGCGTCCTGCTGGGCTGGGACATCACCGGCGGAGACTGCATGACCATCGCGGGGGCATTGCTGTGCCTGATCCATGTGCTCAATGCCCTGGCACCCCGGCTGGCAGGCAAGTTCCAGGTGTCCACGACCATCATCAAGATGATCCCTCTGGCCCTGATGGCCGTGTGCGGTGCGGCAGTGGGACTGATGAACGGCCGCATGGCGGAGAATTTCGCCACCGTGAGCGCTGGTGCCATCTCCACGGGAGAAGGGCTGATGGCGTCCACTGTGGCAGTGGCCTTCGCTTACGAGGGGTGGATCTTGGCCACCTCCATCAACGCGGAGCTGCGGGATGCCAAACGCACGCTGCCTCGCGCCCTAGTGGCGGGCTCCCTTATCGTGGTGCTCACCTACATCCTCTATTATATCGGCCTCAACGGTGCGGTGACCACGGAGGAGCTGATGGCCAGTGGTGAGGCGGCCGCCAAGATGGCCTTCCAGCGGGTATTCGGAGAGACGGCGGGCACGGCGGTGTTCGTGCTGATCGTGATCTCCTGCCTGGGGACGCTAAACGGTCTGACCCTCGCCTGCTGCCGGGGGCTGTACGCCTTGGCGGTGCGGGGCGAGGGCCCGGCACCGGCGCTGCTGCGCCAGGTGGACCCGGTGACTCACATGGCGGCAAACTCTGCTCTGGCCAGCCTGGGTCTCTCCGCTCTCTGGCTGGTGTATTTCTACGGCGCCAATGTGGGCGGCCCTTGGTTCGGTCCATTCAGCTTCGACTCCTCAGAGCTGCCGATCATCACCCTGTATGGCATGTATGTGCCCATGTTCATCCAGCTGATGCGCAAGGGCACGGACCTGAGCCCCTTGCGGCGGTTCGTCATGCCCTCCCTGGCTCTGTGCAGCTGCGGCTTCATGGTGTACGCGGCCTTTGCCGGGTATGGGACGACGGTGCTCTACTATCTGGTGGTGTACGCCGTGGTCATGGGGATCGGGTGGCTCTTCGACCGCCGGAAAACTTGAAGAAAATGGCGGTTTAGGGATTGACATCCTGGGGAAAATGGAGTATAGTGCCTTCATTACCAAAAGGGAGTAGCTGGCACATTGATTGTGTACCCAAGGGCGTCAGTACGGGCTTTTGCCCCGCTTCGGGTCGAAACAGCGAGACTTTTGTATCGATGCATAGGCATTGACGCAAAAGCCTCGTTTTTTTTGCGTCTTGCCGGAAAAGGGGGAACTTAGATGAAAACAGAAAAAAATGTCTGGAAAAAGAGCAGGGAAGCGCTGTTCCAGGAGCTGGGCAGCACACCTGACGGATTGACGGGCGCAGAGGCCGCCCGCCGTTTGGAGCAGTACGGCCCCAATGAGCTGCAGGAGGGCGGGAAGAAGAGCGTCCTGCGGATCTTCCTGGAGCAGTTCGCGGACTTCCTGGTGATCATATTGATCCTGGCCGCCGCTGTCTCCGCCATGCTGGACGATGTGGAGAGCGCCGTGGTCATCTTGGCGGTCATCACCATGAACGCCATCCTGGGTACCGTGCAGACCGTGAAGGCGGCTGCATCCTTGGACAGCTTGAAACAGATGTCCGCGCCCACCGCCAAGGTGGTGCGGGACGGACAGGTGGTCCAGATCCCCGGGCGAGAGGTCACTGTGGGCGACGTGGTGGTGCTGGAGGCGGGCGACTCCATCTGCGCCGACGGCCGCCTGCTGGAGTGCGCCAGCCTCAAATGTGCTGAGAGCGCCCTCACTGGAGAGAGCCTGCCGGTGGAGAAAGACCTGGCGGATATCGACGGTGACGTGCCCCTGGGAGATCGGAAGAACATGGTGTTCTCCGGCTGCTTCGTCACTTACGGCCGGGCCCGGTTCCTGGTGACCGCCACCGGCATGGATACGGAGATGGGCAAGATCGCCGCCCTGCTCAAGAGCACGGAGGAGAAGGAGACGCCCCTCCAGGTGAGCTTGGACCAGTTCGGCCGCAAGCTCTCCATCGGGATCCTGATCATCTGTGCCATCCTCTTCGCCGTCAGTGTGTTCCTGCGGGGCGAGAACGTGATGAACGCGTTCCTCTTCGCCGTGGCCCTGGCAGTGGCCGCCATCCCGGAGGCCCTCAGCTCCATCGTCACCATCGTGCTCTCCTTCGGCACCCAGAAGATGGCCAAGGAGCACGCCATCATCCGCAAGCTCCAGGCGGTGGAGGGCCTGGGCAGCGTATCTGTGATCTGTTCGGATAAAACGGGTACACTGACCCAGAACAAGATGACGGTGAAGAAGCTCTACGCCGGCGGCCAGACCATCCCGGCGGACGGGGCGGACTTTTCCCGCCCGGATCAGCGGGAGCTGCTGCGGGCGGCCCTGCTGTGCAGCGACGCCACGGTGAACGAGTCCGGCGAAGTGGGCGATCCTACAGAGACCGCCCTGGTGCGTCTGGGGGAGGGCTATGGCTTCGACGAGGCGGACGTGCGCGGCAAATATCCCCGTCTGGCGGAGCTGCCATTCGACTCGGATCGCAAGCTCATGAGCACGGTCCACCAGCTGCCCGACGGCCTGACCATGCTGACCAAGGGCGCCGTGGACGTGATGCTGGACCGCACCCGCCTCTCTCCGGAGGAAAAGGCGGAGATCGAGCGGGTGAACGAGGAGCTGTCCCAGCAGGGATTGCGGGTACTGGCCTTCGGCAAGCGGATGCTGACCGCCCCTGCCATCGGCCTGGAGGATGAGAACGACCTCCAGTTCCTGGGCCTCATCGCCATGATGGACCCGCCCCGGGAGGA
>CALXDL010000028.1 GCA_944387055.1 uncultured Oscillospiraceae bacterium | reverse complement strand
GGGATGACCTCGCGGGGGTCGGGGGGGGGGGCCCGGCCCTCGAACGGGGCGAACAGGCCCTGGTCGGAGAGGAGGCCGGTGTGGAGGGCCTGGGCGGCCCCGTCGGGGAACACGTCGGGGGGGAGCGTTCCCAGACAGTCGGTGTCGCACAGCACGGCGGCGGGCTGGGAGAAGGCTCCGGCCAGGTTCTTCCCGGCCGTGAGGTCCACGGCGGTCTTGCCGCCCACGGACGAATCCACGGCGGCCAGGAGGGTGGTGGGCAGCTGCACGCAGCGGATGCCCCGCAGGTACACGGCGGCGGCGAAGCCCGCCATGTCGCCCACCACGCCGCCGCCCAGGGCGGCCACGCAGTCCGTGCGGGTCAGGCGCTGCCCGGCCAGGAACTCCAGGAGCTCGGCCAGGGTGGAGAGGTCCTTGTGCGCCTCCCCGGCGGGGAAGACGTGGGAGCAGACGGTGAAGCCCGCCGCCTCCAGACTGGCGGTGACCGGCTCCAGGTGCAGCGGGGCCACGGTGGAGTCCGTCAGCACGGCGATCCGGCAGGGGCCCAGCAGCCCCCGCAGCCGCTCGCCGCAGCAGCGCAGCAGCCCGGGGCCGATGACCACGTCGTAGGCCGGTGCGACCCGGACGGGGATGGTCCGAATGGAGTCAGGCATGGGAAAACCCCTTTCTGATGAAGTGTGGTCCGCGCGGGGGGCGGAGCGGCGTCAGTTGCCGCCAGCGGTGGCCTTCTTCTCCCGGCCGTCCCGCAGCAGGGCGCGCAGGGCCTGGGCGTCCCGGGCCCGCAGGGCCTCCAGGTATTCGTTCAGGTGGGCCACCAGCACTTCCAGCTCGGCGGTGAGATAGTCCGCGTCGTCCAGGAACAGCTCGGTTCATATGTCCTCGTCCAGCCGGGCCACGCGGGTCATGTCCTGGAAGCTGCCGGCGGAGAAGCCCCGGCGCTTCTGCGCCTCCGGAGACTTGACGTAGGCGCTGGAGGTGATGTGGGCCAGCTGCGAGGTGAAGGCGATGATGCGGTCGTGCTCTTCCGGCGTGGAGAAGGTCAGGCCCGCGAACCCCACGTCCAGGAAGAAGGCCTTGAGGGCCTCCAGCAGGCGCATGTCCGTGCGCTCGTCCGGCGTCAAGATCATGGACGCCCCCACGTACAGGTCGTCCGTGGCGGCGGTGAAGCCCCCGCGCTCCCGGCCGGCCATGGGGTGGCCGCCGATGTAGGCGAAGCCGTGGGCCGCGGCGATGGGGGAGATGGCCTCCACCACCACCCGCTTCACGCCGCACAGGTCCACCAGGATGGCGGAGGGCGCGATGCGGGAGGCGTTCCGGCGCACCCATTCCACGGCGGCGTCGGGGCGGATGGCCACCAGCACCAGATCGCACTGGGAGAGGCGCTCGTCCGTGAGCGCGCCGTCGATGGCGCCGCACATGCGGGCCAGGGTCATGGTCTCCGCGTTCAGGTCCGTGCCCCACACCGTGTGGCCGGTGCGGGCCTTGATGCTCTTGGCCATGGAGCCGCCGATGAGGCCCAGGCCCACGATCCCGACTTCCATGGCCTCACGCCTCCAGTTCGCGGACGGTGGCGTGGAGCTTCAAGAGCTTCCTGGCCAGGACGTCGAACGCCTCGGGCCTGAGGGACTGGGGCCCGTCGCACAGGGCGTGGGCGGGGTCGTTGTGGACCTCAATCTGCAGGCCGTCGCACCCGGTGGCCACCGCGCCCATGGCCAGGGGCGCCACCAGGGCGCTCTTGCCGGTGGCGTGGCTGGGATCCACGATGATGGGCAGGTGGGTGAGCTTGCGCAGCACCGGGATGGCCGCCAGGTCCAGGGTGTTGCGGGTGTAGGACTCGAAGGTGCGGATGCCCCGCTCGCAGAGGATCACGTTCTCGTTGCCGCCGGCCATGACGTACTCGGCGCTCATGAGCCACTCCTCATAGGTGGCGGACATGCCGCGCTTGATCATGACGGGCTTGTCCTGATGGCCCACGGCCTTCAGGAGGTCGAAGTTCTGCATGTTCCGGGCGCCGATCTGGATCACGTCCACGTCCTTGAACAGCGGGAGCTGGCTCAGGTCCATCAGCTCCGTCACGATGGGCAGGCCCGTCTCCTGCCGGGCGACCTTCAGGTACTCCAGGCCCGTGGCGCCCAGCCCCTGGAAGGAGTAGGGCGAGGTGCGGGGCTTGAAGGCGCCGCCCCGCAGCATGGTGGCGCCGCTGGCCTTGACCGCCTTGGCGATGGCCACCACCTGATCCTCGCTCTCCACGGAGCAGGGGCCGGCCATGAGGGTCAGGCTGCCGCCGCCGATCTGGGCGTTCCCCACTTGGATGACCGTGTCCTCGGGGTGGAACTTGCGGTTGGCGTTCTTATAGGGCTCCTGGACCCGCTTGACATCTTCCACGATGTCCAGCGCGGCGATCAGGTCCATGTCCAGCTGCGAGGTGTCGCCCACCAGGCCCAGGATGGTGCGCTCCGCGCCCACGCTGGTGTGGATGATGATGCCTTTGGACTGGAGCCAGGCGATGAGGCTCTCCAGCTGTTCCCGATTGGGGTCGCTCTTCAAGATGACGATCATGATGATAGTTCCTCCTGCTCGTGTGGTGAGATGAAAAAAGGCCCGCAGCCGGTCTGGCTGCGGGCCATCATGCACGGGGTCCGACAGACCCCCCTCCGATCATGCCTGCGCGCGTCCAGCCAAACCGAAATAAGCCTTACCATAAAAGTAGGTAAAGCTAAAGTAGCGGTATTCGGCTGCGCGGGCGATAGCGGTCATAGGGGGGCTCCTTCTGTGTCGTTGAAGATAGTTCCACGATAGCACGCCGGCGGGGAAATGGGAATCGTCAGATATGACGAGATCACGCCCGGGCGGCTTGAAAAAACTGTATGATATGTCGAAAAACGGTCTCAGGCGCCGACGGCCTCCGGCAGGCAGCCCGCCATCAGCAGCGCCGTGGCCCGCAGGATGTACTGCACGTCCTTGCGCATGTCCGCCACGGTGTCCATGTACTGGCGGTGGAGCTCGTCGATGGCGGCGGCCAGATCCGCCCGGGCCTTCTGACGGCGCAGGGTGCGGTCGGCCAGGTACGCCTCCAGATAGGTGCGCAGATCCGTCTCGTACTGGCGGTGGCAGAGGAGGCTGTCCGGATAGTTCTCGTTGTGGGGATAGGTGAAGGCGTCGGCCAGATAGTGGGTGAGCTTGCCCAGCGTATAGTACTGCCACATGGTCCAGCGCTCCCTGCGCTGGAGCTTGGCGATGTGGGAGTCGATGTAGGACTGGGAATTGGAGTAGTTGTGTCCGCGGAACTTGTAGGCGCGGATGGACCCCTTCAGGTAGGTGAGGGGGTTGCAGTCGGGCTGGAAAGAACCGAAGAGGAAAGCGAGTTCGAACCGCTTGGCGCGGAACCCATCCTGGCTCTTGAGCAGTGTGGAGGCCAGGAGCTTATGGCTGCGTTTCTGCAAGGTGCACCTCCGAGGACTGGAATATCCATGAACAGCTCAAAGTATACCACGTCCCATCGGAGCGGCGCAAGCGGAAAAATAGGGAGAAACCATTAAATTTTTATGAAACGGCCCCGAGGCGCGGGCCGGGATGCCCATTGCATCGGCGGGGAAAGTACGGTATGATAGACAGGATACATCTGCCATCGCAGAACAGGAGGATCTTTTCGATGAGAGAACTTTCGCCCACCCGCCGGGGCCGCCTGGCGGGGCAGGGAGACTGGCGCAGCCAGTACCGGGCCCTGCGCATGAGCGCCGGAGAGGCCGCCGGACTGATCGCCGACGGAGACACGGTGATCTGGAGCGGGGCGGCCAACTGGCCCCGGTCCGTGGACGCGGCGCTGACGGCCCGCCTGATGGAGCGGGGCTGGCACATCGAGGCCGACTCCCTCAACGCCCTGCCGGGCACGTGCCTGCTGGCCCCGGAGAACCGCGCGTGCGTGGACTACCTGTCCAACTTCTTCTCCGCGGAGCGGACCATGGGGGAGCAGGGGAACGTGCGCTATGTGCCCACCCACCTGAGCGCCACCGGCGACTGGCTGGCCGCGCGCCGCCCCCGGGTGGCGGTGCTGACCTGCGCGCCCCCGGACGAGGACGGGTGGATGAGCCGCTCGCTCTGGGGCGCCTCGCTCCACCGCAAGGCGCTGGAGCAGTGCGAGACGGTGATCGTGGAGGTGAACGACCAGCTGCCCGCCTTCGCCAGCGACGGGGAGGGGCACCTGCTCTTCCACGTGTCGGAGGCGGACGCCATCGTGGAGGCCAGCTGGGCGCCGGCGCCCACGCCGCCCGCCGCCGCCAGCGAGACGGACCGGATCATCGCCGGCCACATCGCCGAGCTGGTGGAGGACGGCAGCTGCGTCCAGTTCGGCCTGGGCGGGCTGGCCAACGCCGTGGGCGAGTGCCTGGCCTACGCCGGGAAGCGGGACCTGGGCGTGCAGACGGAGGTCATGAGCAACTGCCTGGTGGAGCTGATGGAGAAGGGCGTGGTGAACAACAGCCGCAAGCAGACCTATCCCGGCCGCACCGTGGGCGCCTACTTCATCGGCGACCAGCGGCTCTGGGACTTCGCCCGGGAGGATATGGCCTTCTGCCAGAAGGAGATCGACTGGGTGAACGACCCCCGCAGCATCGCCCGCAACGACCGGGTGGTGTCCATCAACAACGCCATGGAGATCGACCTGACCGGCCAGGTGAACGCAGAGACCGTGGGGACGCGCCAGTGGTCCGGCACCGGCGGCCAGCTGGAGTGGGTGCTGGGGGCCCAGTGGTCCCGGGGCGGCAAGAGCATCCTGGCCCTGCGCTCGGCCTACCGGGACCGCCAGGGGGTCCTCCGCTCCAAGATCGTGCCGTCCCTGGCGCCGGGCAGCGTGGTGACCACGCCGCGCACCTGCGTGCAGTACGTGGTGACGGAGCACGGCGTGGCGGACCTGCGCTACAAGAGCGTGCTGGAGCGGGCCCAGGCCCTGATCGCCATCGCCCACCCGGACTTCCGGGCGGAGCTGCGCAGGCACATGCCCCTTTGAGGCCCGCCCCAAGGGCCGCCCGCCGGGTGGGAGCGTCCGATGGGCGGTGGAACTATATAAGATGAGAGAGATCAGATGGGTCCGCCGCGGCGGACCCGGAGAGGAAAGAGGCGGATCCATGTGAAGATATTAGTCCAGACCGGTATCGTGTTCGGCCTGTGCTGGCTCGGCGTGTGCATCGAGGCAGTGCTGCCGTTCTCCTTCCCCGCCAGCGTCATCAGCATGCTGCTGCTGCTGGCGCTGCTGGCGCTGCGGGTGCTGAAGGTGGAGCATATCCAGGAGAAGTCCGACTTCCTCCTGGCCAACATCCCCTTCTTCTTCATCCCCCCGGCCGTGAGCATCCTGGAGTACCTGGACATCGTGGGCAGCAACCTGGCGGCGCTGCTGGTGGTGTGCACGGTGTCCACGCTGGTCACGTTCGCCGCCACCGTGTGGGCCGTGCGGGCGACCCGGCGGCTGATGGAGAGGAGGCGGCCGAGATGAACGTGCTGTACGAAGCGGCCCAGTCCCCCTTCTTCGGCGTGGCGCTGACGGTGCTGGCCTACTGGGCGGGCGTGAAGCTCCAGAAGCGCACGGGGCTGGTGGTGTGCAACAGCATGGTGGTGGCGGTGGCCATCGTGATCGTGGTGCTGCAGGTGACGGGCATCCCCTACGCGGCCTATGACCAGGGCGGCAGCCTGGTGGAGCTGTTCCTGGGACCCACCACCGCGTGCCTGGGGATGAGCATCTACGCCAAGCGGGACCTGCTCAAGCGGGACCTGGTGCCCATCCTGGTGGGCTGCACCGTGGGCGCCGCGGCCTCCGTGGCCAGCGTGTGGGGCCTGTGCCGCCTGTTCGGGCTGGACGCGGCCCTGACGGCGGCCCTGCTGCCCAAGTCCGTCACCACCCCCATCGCCACGGCCATCTCCGGCAGCCACGGGGGGATCGTGTCCATCACCGTGGCGGCGGTGATCTTCACGGGGATCCTGGGGAACCTGTGCGCGCCGCTGCTGATCCGGCTCTTCCGGGTGGAGGACCCGGTGGAGGCGGGGCTGGGGATCGGGGCGTGCAGCCATGCCATGGGCACGGCCAAGGCCCTGGAGCTGGGGGAGTCCGAGGGCGCCGTCAGCGGCCTGGCCATGGGGCTGTGCGGCATCGTCACCACGGTGCTGGCCCTGGGGTTCGACGCCCTGCTGTGACGGCGCGGCCGCAGCCGGGACGAGAGCGCCCCCCGATGCGTCGAAGCGCATCGGGGGGCGCTCTTTGCCGTCCGTATCAGGCGCGCGGACAGCCTCCGCGGCTCAGGCGGTCTCCTTCTTGGCGGCCGCGGCCTTCGCCAGCCAGTCCTTGCCCTCCACCAGGCGGGTGACCATCATGGAGGCGATGGTGTCGCCGGAGGAGTTGAGGCAGGTGGCGGCGGGATCGAAGAGGAAGCCCAGGGTGGCGATGATGGGGAAGGCCTCGGCGGGGA
>CALXDL010000027.1 GCA_944387055.1 uncultured Oscillospiraceae bacterium | reverse complement strand
GCCCGCGCGGCCGGGCAGGCCTATTCTTTGGAGCGCGCCCTCCCCACCGTCATGGAACGGTATCGCTCGCTGCTGCCCGCAGCGCAGGAGCGGGAGGCCGTCTCTGCAAGACCAGAAGGAGTGATCTGATTTGCGTGATATGAAACGGGATGCCAAGCCGGTCCGGGACCCCCTGGCCCGCCTCTTCCCCTATCTGCTGCCCGTGCTGCTGTTCCTGGGCATGACCGGCATCAGCCGGCCCTTCGCCGTGAGCGCGGCCGCGGTCTGCCTGGTGTTGTCTCTGGGGCGCGGGCCCATGGCGCAGCTGCGCCGCCGCCTCTCCCCCCTGGCGGGAGCGGTGCTGCTCTACGCCCTGGTGTGCTTATGCGCGGGCCTGTGGTCCCGCTTCGGCTCCTATGCCGGGCAGGAGAGCGCCAAGACCCTGACGGCGCTCTGCGTGGCCGGTCTGGTGCTGTGCCGCGTGCGGGACGACGGTGTGCGCGGCCTGCTCGCCTCCCTGGACGGCGCGGTGGCAACAGCCGCGCTCCTATGCGTGGACGCCGCCTCCCTCCAGCTCCTCACCCGGGCGTTCTCCGCCCTGCTGGGCCTGACCGGCTCGATCTACGACCTGGGGACCATGGGATACGAGGCCGGCGTGCGGATCACCGGCATCTTCTCCAACGCCAACGTCTCCGCCGGCGTGATCGCTTTCGGACTGGTGATCTCCCTCTATCTCTATCAGACGGCGGCGGACGAGAAGCGCCGCCTGCTCACGGCCCTGGCCCTGGGCATCGAGGCCCTGGCCTTCTTCCTCTCCTTCTCCATGGGTGCCATGGGCGCCTTCGCCCTCACCTGCCTGGTGTACGTCCTGTGTGTCGGGAAGGGCCGCCGCCTGCCCCTCTTCCTGCTGATGCTGGAGTCTGTGGCAGTGACGGTGGTGTGCGCCTTCGCGGCCTATCCCTTCCTGGGCGAGGACGGCGTGGGGATCGTGCCTGCGCTGGCGTGCTTCGTGTGCGGTCCCGCGATCTGGGCGCTGGACCGCTTCGGCGGCCGCCGTCTGCTCACGGTCCTGGAGGGCCGGGACAAAGCCGTGGGCGTGGCCGCGGCCGCGCTGGCGGGCGTGGTGGTGGTCTATGCCGTGCTGGCCGTGCAGGTCACAGGCGGCATGGCCCTCGTCCCCGGTCAGACGGTCTCCCGCGCGGCCTATCCCGCGCCCGGCGCGTACACGCTCACCTATCAGGGCGACAGCGCCCAGGTCACCGTCTACAGCCAGGATGAGGCCCAGCTGATGATGCACACCAACACCGTCCTCTACCAGGGGGAGCTCTCCGACGCCGCCTTCACCGTGCCGGAGGGCGCCCGGGTGGTGTGGTTCGACCTCTCCGGCGAGGGGACGCTGGACTCCCTGACCCTGTCTGACGGGACGGAGGTCCCCCTGGGTTATCCGCTGCTGCCCGGCTTCGCCGCCAACCGGCTCCAGGGCCTGCGGGCCAACCAGAACTTCATCCAGCGGCTGGTGTTCTTCCAGGACGGCATCGCCCTCTGGCAGCAGAGCCCCCTCATCGGCTGGGGCCTGGGCGGTGTGGAGGGACAGATCACCGCTGTCCAGAGTTTCTACTATGAGTCCAAATATATCCATGATCAGTTCATCCAGATCATGGACGAGGCGGGCGTGGTGGGTCTGGCGGCCTTCTGCCTGCTGCTGGGCACCGCCGCCGTCCTGCTGATCCGCCGCCGCAAGTCCGCCGCAGAGGACCCCTTCCTGCCCATGATGGCGGCCTGCCTGACGATGATGACCGCCCACTCCCTGACGGAGGTGGTCTGGTCCACCCAGGTGTATCAGATGACGGTGTTCGTCCTCTTCGCCGCCCTCGTCATCCATTGCCACGTGCCCCGGGAGGGGCGGCACGGACGGGCCGCCGGCCGGCTGGCCGCCGTGGGCCTGTGGGGCACCGTGGCGGTGTTCGCCCTGCTGCAGGCGGGCAGCCTCTATGCGGCCGTGCAGTTCGACCGGCTGGCGTCGGGACGGCTCCAGGCGGATCCCATCGCCACGCTCCAGACCCTGGACCGGCTGGAGGTCTATGGCGACACCGACTACAAGATCAACCTGATGGTCAACGGCCTGCGCAGCGGCTCCACCTCCGACCTGGGCACCGCCGCCCGGTGTGCCCGGGAGCTGGAGGAGAGCGGCGAGTTCAACGCCTGTTACAGCGCGGCGGCCTATTACTACCTGCCCCTCAAGCAGCTGCCCAGCTTCTTCCAGGCCACCCGCACGGGCCTGGCGCAGGAGGCCTCCAACCCCAGCGCGTGGGCCAGCGTGTTCCACTTGTACCGCCAGGCCTTCTCTCAGCTCTCCGCCGAGGACATGGAGGACTTCCTCTCCGGCGTGGTGGAGACGGGCGCGTATCTGGAGGCGAACAACGCCGGCCGGATGCAGCCCATCGTCCTGGAGGAAGCGGACCAGAGCTTCCTGGACCTGGCGCGCTCGCTGGAAGGCGCCGCGCCGGAGGAGGCCTATGCCGCTCTGGAGGCAGCCCTGGCCGAGTGAGGCGCGCGGGCCCCGCAGGTACCGATCCCATCTGAAAGAGGCGTCCCCTCCGCATGGAGGGGACGCCTCTTCGCGCGCCGGGACGGCATATCAGGCAGACACGGGGGCCGCAGCGCCGCCCGCCTTCCCATGTACCGGCGGGCGCCCTCAGGCGCGCACGGTCCGGTCCGCCGGCAGCGCCCGGGTATAGGTCCTGATCCGCTCCACCACATAGACGGCCACCACCAGTTCGGTCAGCGGCATGGCCAGCCAGATGGCATCCGGTCCGAAGGCCACCGGCAGCAGATAGATCGATATCCCGCTGACGATCAGCCCGCGGGCCACGGAGACGATGAACGCGGCCGTCTGCTTCATCAGCGCCTGGAAGTAATACGTGGAAAAGATGTTCAGCGGCAGCAGCAGGAACGAGACGCAGTAGGTCCGGACGATGGCCGGCGCGATGGACAATATCTCCTCCGTGGGCTTCATGAAGACCTGCATGTAGAGGTTGGGCGCGGCCAGGCTGAGCACTGTCCAGAACAGGGAGAACGCGGCCACGGCCGCCAGCGCGCAGCGCAGGGTCTCCTTGATCCGTCCGCCCTGGCCGGTGCCGAAGTTCACCGACAGGATCGGCTGCGCCGCCTGGCCCACGCTGTAGGCGCAGCACTGGACGAACGTGCTGATATTGACGATGATCCCGTACACCGCCAGGGCGCTCGTGCCCAGGTGGGCCATGATCTGCCGGTTGAACAGGATGGTCAGGATGCCCATGGCCACGTCGATGAAGAACGTGGCGAAGCCTGTCACGCAGATGTCCCGCATCTGGCGCCACAGCCTTGCGGGCCGGACCAGGCGCAGGGTGTTCTTCTTCTTGAAGAAGTGGGTCAGCATGACCACCAGTGTGATCGCCGCGCCGATGGCGGTGGCCAGGCCCGCGCCATAGATGCCCATGTCGCAGGTGAAGACGAAGAAATAGTCCCCGAACACGTTGAAGATGCCGCCGGAGAGGACCGCCACCGTGGCCAGGGCCGGGTCCTCGTCGTTGCGCAGGTAGGCGGCCAGCATCTGGTTGAACAGGAAGCAGGGGATGGCGAACTTGATGGGCAGCACATACTGCCGGGCCAGCGGCAGCATGGACTCCTCCGCGCCGAAGAGCAGCAGCAGCGGCCGGTCGCCGAACACGATCAGGGCCCATACGGCGGCGGAGAGCAGCGCCGCGCCGATGACAGAGACGGTGAAATACTCATTGGAGCGGCCTGTCTCGCCATCCGAGCGGCCCCGCAGCGTGCTGAAGATCACGGAGCCTCCGATCCCCATCAGCAGCCCCAGGCTGTAGATGATGTTCCAGATGGGCAGCACCACCGCCAGCGCCGCCGTCCCGTCCGGTCCGTGGTACTGGCCCACCATCGCCATGTCCACGATGGAGTAGATCGACGTGATCATGGCGCTGCCGAAGGCGGCGGCCAGATAGCGGAAGAAGATGGGCCGGATCGGCCCCTGCAACAGATCCATCGTTATGAAGTCCTCCCTTTTTTTGAGATGCAGCATCAAAAAAGACCGGCCGGATAAAGAACAGGCGTTCCAGCCTGTGCCTTATCCAGCCGGTCATTTCCAGCGAATGACCTGCCCTCCGAGCAAGCAGCCCTATCCTACTACAGTTCGCCCGCCCTGTCAAGGCGGACGTTCCGCTGTCTGCTTTCAAGATAAGGAGCGATCGCCCAAGCTCCGCCGGTCTCACCAGACCGCGTGTTCCGACCAGAAGGCCGCCGAGGGAAAGCGTACGAGGAATGCACTGGGTCGGTCAGAGCTTCCGCCAAAATGAAGGGACGTCCCGCCGCTGCGGAGGCGTGCGCGGGCAGCGCCGCTGCGGCGGCGCTCAATGCGCCAGGATGTACGTCTCCAGCTCCTCCGCCGTGCGCACCACGGCCACGGCGCCGGCCTCCTCCAGCTCACCGGGCGCGGCATAGCCGAAGAACTCCACGCCCACACAGTCCACGCCGCACGCCCGCGCGCCCAGCACGTCGAACTTCCGGTCTCCCACCATGAGGACCGCGGCCTTCTCCGCCTCGCCCACGCCCAGGCGGCGCAGGCACTCCCGGATCACGTCCGCCTTCTCCCAGTCTCCCTCCGGAGGGCTGCCCACGATGGCCGTCAGGTACGGGGCATAGCCGAACTTCTCACAGATGGGCACACACATCTCCTCCGGTTTGGAGGAGGCCAGGGCCAGCACATAGCCGCGGGCCGCCAGCCGGGCGCACAGGGCGGGCAGGCCCGGAGCGGCGGCGTTTTCGAACTTGCCGATGGGCGCATAGCGCTCCCGGAACAGCCGGACGCCCTCTGCGGCGCGTTCCTGGGAAAAGCCGCAAAAGCGCATGAAGGAATCCTGGAGGGGCGGCCCGATGAAGCGGATGAGGGTGCTCTCCGGTGGGATCGGATCCCCCAGCTTCTCGAAGGCATAGCGCAGGCAGTTGAGGATCCCCTCTTTGGAGTCCGTCAGCGTGCCGTCCAAATCGAACAGGATATAATGATACATGGTCGTCCTCCCATCTGATGGTGTCCCATGGGATCTTATCACGTTTCCCCGCGCCCTGCAAGAGGATGGCGATCCGCTGTCCCATGGAGCGCAAGAGCGGAAAAGAGCGGACGGAGCCATCCGCTCCGTCCGCTCAGGCACGCCGGGGAGGGGGATCACTCCTTCTCGAACGCGTCCTTGCCCAGGCCGCACACCGGGCACGTCCAATCCTCGGGGACCTTGTCCCAGGGAGTGCCAGGCGCCACGCCGTTGTCTGGATCGCCCACGGCCGGATCATAGACATAGCCGCAGGGGCAGACATACTTCTCCATCTCGTTCGCTCCTTTCCTCATCGATCTGAGCAAACGGCAGGGACTCTGCCGCCGGGCACTGCTGTCCCAAAGCGCCGGACACAGCCGCTCTCCCGAGATGACTGTCCGCAGCACTTCCATCCTGCCGCTCGATCGGACGGCAGTGCCGTCTCGTCCGCTTCCTCTACGATCATCATAGCACAAATATCTTGGATGGCAAGAGGGCCTGCGGCATCTGACGGCGCCGCATGGGGACCCGCGGGACGGCCTGGCGTCCGATCGAGCGGCAGGCCGTCTCCTGTTTCCGTGCCGCAGCGCCTCCAGTCCCCACGCCGCTTCCCCTAGGGCAGTGTTCCCACTGCCGCCCATCGGTATCCGATCCGCCTGGCCGCGCCGGCGGCATCCTGCCGAAAATGAGGGAGATCTTGGCGAAAGGGCTTGACAATATATATATATGATGGATCGTACGGGATGCTGCAAGCTGCACAGCGTCCGTACATTTTTCATCCGTTGGGAGGGATCTCCATGCGCTTCCAAGCGTATGATCTTAGGCGCTGAACGAGGCCGTATCCTCTTCCCGGCAGAGCGCGCGGGCATACACGGCCTGCACGCCAAGCTCCGAGGCCATCCCGAGGGCGAGCCGGGAGGCCCCAGCGGCCACAAGGTCCTTCGAATGGAACGGGATGCCCCAAACTCATCAAGCACGCCTCTTCGGAGGTCGTGCGGAAAGGTCGTGTCGATCCAATGAAATACTGTTCCAAATGCGGAAATGAGCTCCCTGACGAAGCAGCAGTCTGCCCGAGATGCGGTCATCCTGCCGAGACCGGGCGCCCCTCTGGAAGCCGCCCTGCAAAGAGCGGTCCGGACGCAACGATCAGATCCGCTTCCACCCTGAACTGCATCGCGTTCCTCTTGAACATCGTCATCCTCGTATTCCTTGCCACGCAATTCTCCGCGATCTGGGATGAGGTACTGCCGGAAGCCCCGGCCGCCGACTATCACGTGCGCGTAGATGCCTTCACAGGTACGGTCACGGATGTGGAGGACGCGGCGCAAGCGTGGGAGGAGGAAACCGCAGCGGTCCAGGGGAGACAGCGGACCGTCCTGTTCGCAGGGGTGATCTGGGGCGTTTTGGCGGTCCTGACGTTCCTTTTGGGGATGAGACTGAAAAAGGCGATCCGAACGCCGTCGGGAAGGAAACTGGCATATCTCTACATCGTCCTGGCTATCTTGACGCCCACTATCCCGCTCCTTATGGCCGATATGCTCCTGGCGCTCCTCATGTGCGGCATCGGCCTCGTGCTGTTCATCCCGGCGATCCTGCAGACATTGGCCGGGATCAAGTTCATCCAGTGCGGTCCTTCCCATGCGTGAGGACGCCAGACATAGGGGGCCCTCCCCGCCTCCATCTCGCAGCGCATCGCCGCTGTCAAGTGTATGCAGGTGACACACCATGGAACACAGCGTCTTCCGCCAAGTCAGATATAGCCTGTATCTAGCCGTTATCCTGAACGGGATCATCCAATGGGTCGTGCCCTTCCAGTATCAGTGCAGCGTCACAGGTGAGCCCTGTTTTGCCTGTGGCCTGCGGACGGCAGTGACCCTATCCCTGCAGGGAGACTTCCCGGCGGCCTATCAGTCCAACCCCTTGATCGCTGCGATCGTGATGATCGGGCTGGCCATGGCCGCTGATGTCCTCCATGCTCTGTATCAGCGTCGAAAAGGAAAGCGGCACAGGTCTATCTGACCATGGAGCGGAGGAGGCGGGAATGGCCCCGTCTCCTCCGCTTCCATGCCCATAGGGCATCCCGATCCGCCCCATCGGAACAGCCGCAGGCCTTTGGAGGCAGACGAGGCCGCCCCCCTTCCAGCGGGATGGGAGATCGTCTCGCGGCGGCCTGCCAGGGAGCCTCGACCCTCCTGCGGCCCGTCGGCCAGGAAGACGCTTTTGCAGAGGGGGATGGTCTCGAAGGATCAGGGCACCGGGGGCACGGCGGCGGGCCAGCACAAGGGCAAGAAGAGAGGGGACCGGTCTCCCGGTGCCCTGGAAAAACAGATGCCTATCGGCGCCCCCGACCGGCTCAGAGCGTCAGGGACGGAGCGGTATAGACGCGCCCGGCCAGCTCCTGATTGAGCAGATACAGGCTCTTGGGGTCGTCCCCGTACAGGCGGTACTTTTTGATCAGAGAGTCCGCATTGGTCTCTTCCTCTCCCTGCTCCTTGACGAACCAGTCCAGGAACTGCATGGTGCGGAAGTCCTTGATGCTGTACGCGGCGTCGTAGATGTTGTGGATGAGGCTGGTCACATATCTCTCGTGCTCCAGGCCCTTCTGCAGGGGCTCGATGGGGCTGGCGTACGACTGGTCCGGTCTCTCGATGGCCTCCAGAGGGACCGGGACGCTGTTGTTCTGGAGATATTTGATGAACAGGAGGGCGTGATCCCGCTCCTCCTGGGCCTGGATGTTGTACCAGTTGCCGAATCCGTCCAGATCGTTGTCGATATAATAGTTGGCCATCCCCAGATAGAGATAGGCGCTGTAGAATTCCTTATTGACCTGCTCGATCAGCAGCTTTTTTACCGTATCGTTCATATCTCTTCCCAGCTTTCTTACAAAGATCCCGTGGACAAGACACAACGGGACAGTACGGCCGTACTGTCCCGTGTATGTATCTCTTAGCCGAAGTAGCGCTTCAGCAGGCCGGCGAACGCTCTGCCGTGACGGGCCTCGTCGCGGGCCATCTCATGGACGGTGTCGTGGATGGCGTCCAGGTTGTACTGCTTGGCCAGCTTGGCCAGCTCGAACTTGCCCAGCGTGGCGCCGTTCTCGGCCTCCACGCGCATCTCCAGGTTCTTCTTGGAAGAGTCGGTGATGACCTCGCCCAGGAGCTCTGCGAACTTGGCGGCGTGCTCGGCCTCCTCCAGGCCGGCCTTGTACCAGTAGTCACCGATCTCGGGATAGCCCTCGCGATAAGCCACGCGGGACATGGCCAGATACATGCCGACCTCGGTGCACTCGCCGTTGAAGTTGGCGCGCAGGCCCTCGATGATCTCGTTCTGGACCTCAGCGGGGACATCGGCACCGAACACCTTGCCAACGCCCACCACATGCTCGGCGGCCCAGGTCATCTCAGCCTTCTGCTCTGTGAACTTGGAGCCGGGGACACCGCACTGGGGGCACTTCTCGGGGGCAGTCTCGCCTTCCCACACATAACCGCAGACCGGGCAGACCCATTTCTTCATATCGATGATCCTCCTTATGTTTTGATGTTCGAATGGTTCGAACTGTCTGATCGTTTTCGCTTATCTTCCTATCCCCTTTGGGATGGTTTCAGTATAACAGCATATTCGAATGTTGACTAGTTGCTTTTGCAACATACGAAAAGTTTTTCCAACCTTGCGGTCCGCGGCGGCCGCCCCGTGATGGAGCGGCCGCCGCGTGTGTCTGCATGATAGGGTCAGCGCCTGATGGGGCCGGGATCGGCGGCCGCGGACCAGCGCGGCAAGGCCCTCATGCGCCGGACGCCCGGCGGAGAAGCGCGGGCCCCCTCTTTTACTTCTCTTCTGCCGCCTGCAGGGCCTTCGCCTCGGCGATGGCCTTCTCCTGCGCCGCGGGCGGGCAGTCCTCATAGCGGACGAAATGGAAGGTGAAGCTGCCGCGGCTCTGCGTCATGGCCCGCAGGTCGATGGCATAGCTGCCCATCTCGGCCATGGGGACCTCCGCGGTGATGACCTGCTCACCGCCCTCGACGGGATCCATGCCCATCACGCGGCCGCGGCGCTTGTTGAGGTCGCCGATGACGTCGCCCATATAGCTGTCGGGCACGGTGACCTTCAGCTCGCCCACAGGCTCCAGCAGGACGGGGCTGGCCTCCGGCATGGCGGCCTTGTAGGCCAGCTGGGCCGCGGTCTTGAAGGCGATCTCGGAGGAGTCCACCGGGTGGTAGGACCCGTCGTAGAGCACGGCCTTGAGGTTCACCACCGGGTAGCCCGCCAGCGGGCCGTGGACACAGGCCTACCGCAGGCCCTTCTCCACAGCGGGGAAGAAGTTCTTGGGCACGGAGCCGCCGAACACCTCTTCGGCGAACACCATCTCCTCGCTGTCGGGATCCGGTTCGAAGCGGATCCACACGTCGCCGAACTGGCCGCTGCCGCCGGTCTGCTTCTTGTGACGGCCCTGCTTGGAGACGGTCTTGCGGATCTTCTCGCGATAGGGCACGCGGGTGGGCTTGAGCTCCGCGTCCACGTTGAAGCGGCTCTTGAGCTTGCTCACCAGCACGTCCACCTGCATGTCGCCCGCGCCGGAGATCACCATCTGATGGGTCTCGGCATTGTTGGTCACATGGAAGGTGGGATCCTCCTCGTTGAGCTTGTTGAGGCCCTGGGCGATCTTGTCCTCCTGGCCGCGGGTCTTGGGCACGATGGCCACGGAGTAGCACGGCTCGGCGAAGGGCAGGTTCTTGAGCGCCACCACCTTGCGGGGGTCGCACAGGGTGTCGCCGGTCTTGACGCGCTCCATCTTGCCGATGGCGCCGATATCGCCGCAGCCCAGCTCCTTGACCTCGGTGGCCTTCTTGCCGCGCATCACGTACAGGCGGCCCAGCTTCTCGCTGGCGCCCGTGCGGGCGTCCACCATGGCCATGTCCGGCGTGATGGTGCCGGAGAGGACCTTCACGAAGGAATACTTGCCGTACTGGTCGGAGATGGTCTTGAACACGAACGCGGTGGGCACGCCGCCGGGGGAGACCACGAACTCCTCCGTCTCGCCGTCCTGGCGGGTGGCCTTGTGATAGTTGCCCTCCATGGGGTTGGGCAGCAGGTCCACGATGTCGTCCATCAGCATGAGCGAGCCCATGCAGTTGACCGCAGAGCCGCACAGCACCGGGAAGAGGCTCAGCTCCCGCACGCCCTGGCGCAGGCCCTGGATCATCTCGGCGTACGTGAAGTCCTCCCCGCTGAAGAACTTGTCCATGAAGGCCTCGGACGTCTCGGCCACGGACTCCTTGAGGGCGTCGTTGAACTCGGCGATGACGTCCGCCTTGTCGGCGGGCACGTCGATCTCCACCCGCTTGAGGTCCTGCATCTCATAGGCGCGCTTGTTGAGCACGTCGATGATGCCGGTGCCTTTCTCGCGCTCGCCCCCGCTGCCCACCACCAGGGGTGCGATCTTCTTGCCGAAGCGGGCGCGCAGGGCCTCGAACGTCTGGTTGTAATCGCTGTTGTCCTCGTCAGTCTTGGAGATATAGAGGAAGCGGGGCATGTTGCGCTCTTCGCAGTATCTCCAGGCCTTCTCCAGGCCGACGGAGATCCCGTCCTTGGCGGAGCAGACGATGATGGCGGCGTCGGCGGCGCGCAGGGCCTCCATCACCTCGCCGGCGAAGTCGAACGCGCCCGGCGTATCCAGCACGTTGATCCGGCAGCCTTTGTAGTCCAGCGGCGCTACGGCGGCAGAGATGGAGATCTGGCGCTTGACCTCCTCGGGATCGTAGTCACAGACCGTATTGCCATCGGCGCAGCGGCCCATGCGGTCGATCGCGCCGGTCATATACAGCAGGCTCTCCGCCAGGGCGGTCTTGCCGCTGCCGCTGTGGCCCAGCAGGCACACGTTGCGGATGTTTTGTACTGAATAGCTCATTGTCGTACCACTCCTTACTGTTGTGCTGTCGATACAGCCACCGGGGCTGTGGGGGGCTCTTCCCGGCGGTGGCTCCACCGCCTAATGTATAAATTATACAACGCCGCCCGGTCCAATACAACAGCTTTTTCAACGACTTTGCCATTTTTGGCAGGTGGGAGAAAACAGACGCGAAATTTTGTCCACAGCGCAACAAAGGGAGCCGTGCTCCCCACGGCTCCCTCCGCCTGCGCCGCAAGGGCGGCGCTCAGTCAATATCTCCCCGTCCGGATGCTCAGCAGCAGCACCGGCACCGTCCACAGCAGCAGGTAGACCAGCAGTGCCAGGGGCGTGAGCAGGCCATACTCCCCGCCGAAGACCAGATAGAACGAGAGCAGCACGCCCGCCGCGCTGGAGAAGAAGGACAGCGCAGTCCCCTGGCGCACCGCCTTGCACAGCCGGCGGCTGCCCACCACGGTCTCCGCATAGGGCAGCAGCCCCTCCCGGAACAGCAGGGCCCGGGGCATCCCCCGGTCCTCCTCCGCCTCGCTCAGCGCCACCCGGGTGCTCAGGTCAGGATACTCCAGCTTCACGCCCCGGTGGAACTTGCGCTTGATGAGCGCGGGGGTGATGTTGGGGTCCCGGGCGGCCAGGATGGGGACGATGCGGCTGCGCCGCATCATCCGCAAAGCGAAATCCACGTTCTCCGACGGATTGTACTTCACGGCGAACACCGCCGCGATCTGCCGGTCCACCGCCAGGAACACCCCCGTGCGCAGGTTGATGCCCGCCGGCAGGCGCACGTCCATCTTGCGCATGAAGGAGGCGGTGCCCAGCAGCACGGTCTCCCCGTGGATGTTGGCGGAATAGCCGCCCTCTTCGTAGAAGCTGAAATCGTCCGCTTCCTCGTACCGGCCCAGCTCGCTGCGCAGCAGCCCGTCGAAGAGACGGTGGAGCCCGCAGCCGGCACAGCGGGCCAGCGTGGCGGCATAGGACACGGCCTGGGCCATCTCCGTGCCGTAGACCTTCACGCCGTTGAGCTGGATGGTGCCCGGGGGGAAGAGGTCCGTGTCCGTGACGATCATGCTCCGGCGGCGGCTGACCGCCTCGGCCCCGGCCCAGCCGGCCACGGCGCAGCCGGCCTTCTGGAGATGGCGGGCCAGCCGGTCGAAGGGCAGGCCCCAGCACAGGGGCAGGGCGAAGGTGCCCCCGGCGCACAGCAGGGCCGACCAGTTCAGGAGGAAGTCGTCCCCCCGTCCCTGGCCCAGCGAGCTCAGGCCCGCGAACACCACGGTGGCCACCAGCACCACCGGTCCCAGCGCCGCCGAGAGCACCGCCGCGCCGTCAGGGCGGCTGGCGGTGGTATAGAAGCCGCGGGCCGTGCCGCGCTGCTTGCAGGCCCCCTGCCCTGTCTCCGTCACGAGATACGGGGGCTCATCGTCCACCGAGGCGGTCCGGAACGTCTGGTACAGGCCGCGGCTCTCCCGCGCGCCGCCCCACATGGCGAACGCCATGGCCATGCAGGCCACGGCCGCATACGGTGCGGCGGCGCTGCGCTCCGGCAGCAGCAGCCGGGCCACGCAGTCGCCCGCCGCCGCCAGGGCGGAGAGGCAGATCATCAGCTCGCTGGTGCAGCGGCGCCTGCCCAGCATCTGCACGGCCTTGCTGAACACGTGCCGCCCCAGCAGGCACGAGACCGCCAGGCAGCCCAGCAGCACCAGGGTCTGCAGGCGCGCGTCCTCCGTCCACCACGGGATGGCGACGCCCCGCGCCTCCAGCACCAGCGGCAGCGCCGAGAGCAGCGCCACGCAGAACGCGGCCGCGATCCCCCGGCCGCGTGCCCGGACCTGGCGGCGCAGGTCCTCCGCCGCCTCGCCCAGTTCCGGCTCGGGGCCGATGGTGTCCTCCTCGCGCAGCGGCTCCGGCTCCGGCCCCGGCGGGTCGTACAGCTCCTCCGTCTCCTCCATCTCCCGCCGGGCGAACAGGCCCCGGCGGCGCTTTTTCAAAAGGGGCTCCGCCGCTTCCGTGTCCTCTTCCATCACCGCGTCCACGGTGCCGCTCACCACCTCCTCCAGGGAGATGGGGCGGGGCGCCTGCGGCAGCGCCTCCTGGAGGCCCGCCAGCTCGTCCGCCAGCGTCCGGGCCGGCTCCGGCGCCTCTCCCGCCGCCTGCTCGGACGCGGCGGGAGGCTTCGCAGGCGCCGGCCCCTCCCGCCGCGCCTTGCCGCGGATCGGGGGCGGGGCGGCCGCCTCTCCGGCTGCCAGGGCCTCCTCCAGGATCGGGGCCGCCTGGGCCTCCACAGAGCGCATCAGCCGTTCCCGTCCGCCGCCGTACTCCGCCAGGATCTCCTCCAGGGAGAAGGCCTCCTGGGAGGGGGGCACGTCGGTGCCGCCGCTGAGCGCCTCCAGCGTGTCATACAGTTCTCGTTCCTTGTCGTCTTTGGAAGCCATAGATCTCTTTCCTCTGTCCTCGCTCTCCTGCCGGGCGGGACCGTCCGGCAGGGCGGTCCCCGCTCCTCACCCCAGCCGCTGGCGCACCGCTTCGTAGAGCATGATCGCCGCCGCGGCGGAGGCGTTGAGGGAATTGAGTTTGCCCCGCATGGGGATGCTCACCAAAAAGTCACAGTTCTCGGCGGCCAGGCGGGTCATGCCCTCCCCCTCGCTGCCGATGACTATGGCGGCGGGCCCTTTCAGGTCCGCGTCATACAGGGGCGTGGTGCCGTCCGCCGCGGTTCCGAAGACCCACAGCCCCTGCTTCTTGAGGTCCTTGAGCAGGGCGGGGACGTTGGGCACCCGCGCCACCGGCACATGGGCCACCGCCCCGGCGGAGGTCTTGGCCACCACGGCGGTGAGCCCGGCGCTGCGGCGCTTGGGGATCACCACCCCGTGGGCCCCGGCGCACTCGGCCGTGCGGATGATGGCCCCCAGGTTGTGCGGGTCGGATATCTCGTCGCACACCACCAGCAGCGGAGCCTCCCCCTTGTCCTGGGCGGAGCGGAGGATGCTCTCCACGCTGACATACTCCCGCACCGCCGCCAGGGCGATGACGCCCTGGTGGGCGTGGGTGCGGCTCATGGCGTCCAGCTTGCGCTTGTCCGCCTCCACCACCACGACGCCCGCCGCCCGGGCCTTGGAGGCGATGTGCCCCAGGGTCTTGTCCGTCTCCCCCTTCTGGAGGTAGATCTTGTCGATCGGGCTGCCGGCCCGCAGGGCCTCGACGACCGCGTTGCGGCCCTCGATGACGCCGTCCGCCTCCGCGCCCAGTCCGTTCTTCTTCGTCTCGTCCATGCCTGATCCTCACTCATCCGGATTTTGTCACATTCACGAGCTAGTATACCATAGACCGCAGGGAGTGGAAAGTGGAATTCACAGAAATTTCATCAAAAATCCATCCCTTCGCCTTGTAGGTTCCCGGCTCGTGTGGTATACTTCTTTATACTTTTGAGAGCCTTTGGATTTCCAGATATAGGCTGTTCCCCCGAAAGGAGTTTTCCGATACATGGACCAGAACGACAAGAAGAGCGGCCGCGGCGGCAAGGGCGGCAGCAACTGGCGGGGCGTCACCTCGCTGGTGTGTTGGGCGCTGCTGCTGACCATCTGCATCAGCTATGCCAGCTCCTACATGACCAACTCCGCCTCAGCCTCCTCGGTGGAGGTGTCCTACAGCGAGTTCAAAGACCTGGTGGCCCAGGACAAGGTGGAGGCGATCTACTACGACCAGGAGACGAGCCGCTGGATCATCGAACCGGCGGAGGGCTTCGTCTACACCGATGAGGCGGGCGAGGAACACGGCCGGGACGGGGAGGACTTCCAGCTCTACACCGTCCAGCCCCTGTCAGATGATTCCCTCATCCCCCTGCTGGACGCGCACGACGTGGACTACGGCTCGCCCTACACCCCGCCGGTCAACCCCATCCTGGCCATATTGGTCAGCTATGTGCTGCCCTTCGTCCTGATCTTCCTCATGTTCTCCCTGGTGATGCGCTGGATGAGCAAGAAGGGCGGCATGGGCGGTATGGGCGGTCTCGGCGGCGTGGGCAAGGCCAACGCCAAGGTGTACATGGAGCGCTCCACCGGCGTCACCTTCCGGGACGTGGCGGGCCAGGACGAGGCCAAGGAGTCCCTCACGGAGATCATCGACTTCCTCCACAACCCCCAGAAGTACACGGAGATCGGCGCCAAGCTGCCCAAGGGCGCGCTGCTGGTGGGCCCCCCGGGCACCGGCAAGACTCTGCTGGCCAAGGCCGTGGCCGGCGAGGCCAACGTGCCGTTCTTCTCCATCTCCGGCTCCGACTTCGTGGAGATGTTCGTGGGCGTGGGCGCGTCCCGCGTGCGTGACCTTTTCAAGGAGGCCAGCAAGGTGGCCCCCTGCATCGTGTTCATCGACGAGATCGACACCATCGGCAAGTCCCGCGACAACCGCATGGGCGGAAACGACGAGCGGGAACAGACCCTCAACCAGCTGCTGGCGGAGATGGACGGCTTCGACCCCACCAAGGGCATCATCCTGCTGGCCGCCACCAACCGCCCGGAGGTGCTGGACCAGGCCCTGCTGCGGCCCGGCCGGTTCGACCGGCGCATCGTCATCGACCGGCCCAACCTGGCGGGGCGGCTGGCCACGCTCC
>CALXDL010000026.1 GCA_944387055.1 uncultured Oscillospiraceae bacterium | reverse complement strand
AGACTATCCCAGTGCTGTGCGGATGGCCGGCTATCTCCAGGCAGCCCTGGGCCTGTTGATGGAACAAACGCCCAAGCGGGGGGGAGAGGCCCTCTCGCTCTACGCCCAGCAGGGCGCGGCGTTCCTGCAGCGCAATTACTCCCGTGACATCGGCGTGGAGGAGGCCGCCCGCCAGGCAGGTGTCAGCCGCAGCTATCTCTATCGGGCCTTCCAGACGGAATTCGGCTGTTCCCCCAGCACCTATCTCACGCGCTACCGCCTCCAGCGAGCGGCGCAGCTCCTGCGGCACAGCGCCCTCCCTGTGGGTGCCGTCGCCGCGTCCGTCGGGTTCCAGGACCCCTTCTATTTCTCACGCGCCTTCCGGCGGGAGATGGGCGTCACGCCCACAGCCTATCGGGAGGCGGAGACGGCATCCGCAGGAAACCGAGGGATGGACAGGTAAGATTTTCCTTGCCCTACCGGGAGAGCTGTGCTAGAATGGCGCTGTTCGATGTTTTTCGATCTTTATTTGTAAGGAGTCGTCGCCTTGTGATCAGTATCCTGCTATTTGAACAGATCGCTCAATTGTTTTTGTGCATCTTCCTGGGCTGGCTCTTGGTGAAGGTCCGTCTCCTCCGGCCGGAGGATAGCCGGGTGATCTCCATGGTGACGCTGTATCTGGTATCCCCCTGCGTCATCGTCACTGCCTTCCAGATCGAGCGCACCCCCGACATGCTGCGGGGCCTGGCTCTCTCGTTCTGCACGGCAGTGGGGATCCACCTGCTGATGTTCTTCTTGACCGCATTGGCCCGCAGGCCGCTGCACCTGACCCCGGTGGAACAGGCCTCTGTCATCTACACCAACGCCGGCAACCTGGTGATCCCCATCGTCACAGCCATCCTGGGACAGGAGTGGGTCATCTTCACCAGCATGTTCATCGTGGTGCAGCTGCCGCTGCTCTGGAGCCACGGCCGGATCCTCATCAGCGGGGAAAAGACCATCTCCCTGAAGAAGATCATCTGCAATGTGAACATCCTCTCCATCCTGGCAGGCGGTGCCCTGTTCCTGCTGGATTTCCCGTTGCCTGGCGTGGTGGCGGGCGCCATGGACTCTGTGGGCGCTATGATCGGTCCTCTCAGCATGATCGTGGCTGGGATGCTCATCGGCGGGATCGATCTGCGGCATATCTTCGTCCTGCCCAGTATCTGGCGGGTGGTCGCACTGCGGCTGGTGGTGTTCCCTCTGGCCATCCTGTGCGTCTTGAAAGCCAGCGGACTGGCCGCTCTCGTCCCCGATGGGGAGACCATCCTCCTGGTGAGCTTGCTGGGTGCCATCACGCCGTCCGCTTCCACAGTCACGCAGATGGCGCAGGTCTACGGGAACGACGGCACCTATGCCAGCGCGATCAATGTGATGACCACGCTCTTTTGCATCGTGACCATGCCCCTCACCATCGCGCTCTATCAGATGTGAACCTCTTCCAAAGGGCCGCCTGACCTTTTAGGTCAGGCGGCCCTCTCTCATCCTGCAGGGAGGGCCTCCAGGTCCTCGCGTGTCACGGTGGTATATTCCAGCCACACATATTTCCCATCCTCCAGGGTCACGGCCTGGGCCGGATCTTCCCCATCCAGCAATGCGCAGATCAGCGCCGTCATGCTCTCGGCCTGCCCGGCGGCATCGTTGCGGACCGTGCCCTGCAGCGTCCCGGCAGCCAGAGCTTCCAACGCGGGGGGCGTGGCGTCCACGCCCACGATGAACGGCAGCTCGTCCGTCTCCATACCGGCGGCCAGGCACGCATCGATGGCGCCCAGAGCCATGTCATCGTTGTTGGCGAAGACCACCTCGATCTCTCTGCCATAGCGTTCCAGCCATTGCTGCATCCGCACGGCCGCCAGGCCCCGCTGCCAATCCGCAGTGTCATTGGCCAGCTTTTCTGTGGGCACGCCGGCAGTCATCAGGGTCTTGATGCTGTATTCTGTGCGCAGCAGTGCGTCCTGGTGGCCGGGCTCGCCCTCCAGCATCACGTATTGGAGCACGCCGTCCCCGTTGCGGTCCAGAGCGGCCGGATCCTCCCGCCAGGCGTCCAGCACGATGCCGCCTTGGAGCTGGCCTGCCCGCGCCGCCTTGGAGCCCACATAGTAAGCCCCTTCCCAACGTTCCAGATCCTCTTCCACCGGTTCCCGGTTGAAGAAGATCACCGGCGTCTGCGCCGCTTGGGCCTTATCGACGATCACCGCCGCAGCGGTCCGGTCCACGATATTCACGCAGATCACATCATACCCGCGGTCCAAAAAGCGGTCCACTTGCTCGTTCTGGGCCGATTGACTGCTGCGGGCGTCTGCCAGAGTCACGTTGATCTTGATGCCCCGGGCCCGCTCCTCCTCTTTGATCCGCTGCTCCAACTGCTGTACCACCGTGGAGATGAACGTGTCATCCTGCTGATAGAGGGCCACGCCCACCCGGACGGTGGGTGTCTCCCGCTCGTCTGTACAGCCGTACAGCAGCGCCGCCAGCAGGCAGGTCATCAGCAGCGCCATGCGCCGCCGCATCCTCGTGCTCATCCTCTCCTCCTCTCATCAGCGGGTCACCGGGAACAGTAGTTTCTGATAGTCCGGTCCATACATGGTCTCTTTGCGCACGATGGTGAACGTCAGCGTCTCCACGTGGGGCACCTTCTCCCGGGCCATCTGGACCGCTGTCTGGACCGCCAGATAGCCGGCGGCGAACTCGTTTTGTGCAGCGATGGCGGTAATGGTACCCTGTTCCAGATAGGCGGCCACGGTATTGGTGGCACCCATGCCATAGAGCAGCGGAGGTGCCTCGAGAGGCTCGATCGTCCGCGCGGCCGTCTCCAGCGCCGCAGCTTCGAAGGCCAGTATCAGATCGGGCATCTGGGTCGCCAGCGCTCCTTTCAGCGCCGTCTCCAGGCTCTGCCCATCGCCAGGCCTGCACACGCTCACTGCCCGATCTGCCGCCAGCAGTGCGTCGGCTGCGCTCTGCAGCCGCTCATGCACACCTGTGTCGCCCGGCAGGCTGTCCAGCAGCAGTACCTGACCGCCCACGGCCACACCGTTGAGAGCCGCTTGCGCCAGCGTCTCGCCCATCTCCTGGTTGTCCACGCCCACGTAGACGGCCTGCTGCTGCGACATGTCCGTCTCCAGCGTCACTACCGGCACCGAGGCAGATGCCACGTCCTCTGCCAGCGCTGTCCGGTCTGTCGGGATCAGCACGATGGCGTCCGCACCGGCTTCGATCTCCTGGGAGAAGATGGTCTGCTGTTCCTCCACCTGGTTGGCCTCGGTCAGGATCAGGAAGCGCAGTTCCGCTCCCAAGTCGGCCGCGGCCTGCTCCATGCCCTGGCGGGTGGCGGCGCGGGCCGTGCTGTCCGACTCCCGCAGCAGCACGGACACTTCCAACAGCTCAAGGCGGCGGCTGGTGCCGGAGGGTGCTGTGGCCAGCAGCAGGAACAGCACGCACAAGCTCAGCAGCGGTGCCACCAGCTGGAGCAATATCTTGCGTTTCATCCCGGTCATGGCCCCTCCTTCCGGTACCGTTTTGCCGCTTCCTCGTCCAGTGCCGGCAGGCGGATGCGGACGGTGGTCCCAGCGTCTGGCTCACTGGTGATTGTGAGGCCATAGGCCGCGCCGAACGTCAGCTGGATGCGCCGGTGGACGTTGCGCAGCCCGATGCCGGAGCCAGAGCCCTTGGCGTTTGGGCGGTCCGTCTGTGCCACCGGATCCAGCAGCCGCGCCACCACTTCCTCCGGCATCCCCGGGCCATTGTCGGACACCTCGATGAGCACGTCCTGCCCCTCGCGGAACGCGCGGACGGCGATCTCTCCGTCTCCGTCAGCATAGGTCATGCCATGATAGATGGCGTTCTCCAGGATGGGCTGGACGATGAGCTTGATGGTGAAGAGCGACTCCACGCCGTCTTCCGCCGTGATGGAGGCGGAGAATTTGTTCTTGAAGCGCATCTTCTGGATGGTGAGATAGTGGCGGGCATGCTCCAGCTCGTCGGCGATGGGGATGATATTGCTGCCCCGGCTCAGGGATATCCGGAAGAACCGGGCCAGAGACGTGATCATCACCACTGCGTCCTGGGTGCGTCCGTTCTCCGTCATCCAGACCACGCTGTCCAGCGTATTGTACAGGAAGTGGGGGTTGATCTGGGACTGGAGCACGTCCAGCTCGCTGCGGCGCTTCTGTTCTTCCTGTTCGATGATGTCCTCCGTAAGATGGCGCATGGTGGAGACCATGGAGCGGATTGAGTGGCTCAAATGCTCCACCTCGTGCGGTCCGCCCACGTCGAAGTCCACGTCCTCCCGGCCCGCTTCCAGCTCTTTCACCGCCCGGTCCAGCTTCTTCATAGGCGCGGTGATCCACTCGGAGAGGCGCAGGTTCACGAAGATCAGCAGGAACACGGAAAAGAGGACGATGAAGAGGAAGAACAGGAATACCTGGCTGTAGTTGTCCCAGATGCCGTCCACAGGCATCACGCCCACCAGCTTCCAGCCGGTATAGCCCACAGTCTTGACCGTCACTTGGCGCTCCTGGTCCTGGAAGGTCTCCCGGTGGGTCCCATCGGGATAGGAGGCGGCCACCAGGTTGTTCTCCTCCTGGAGGCCGGCGTAGAGCAGCTGCTGGCGTGGGTGATAGATGATCTCTCCGTCCCCGTCGATCAGATACAGATACCCGCTGCCGCTGGCCAGTTCCACGTCCTTACAGATCTGCTCGATACCGCTGAAGCTCATATCCACCAGCAGCACGCCGCTCTCGATAGCGCCCGAGCGGGTCAGTTCCACCTGTCGGCTCAGGGACACCACCCAGCGGTAACGATAATCTGGGTCGACAAAAAGGTCCTGGACGTGGGGCGTGGAGAAGTGGAGGTTCTCGATCTGCTCCATGGCCGTAGTGAACCAAGACTGCAGTGCTGGGGTGACGCTGTTTTTCAGCTCCGCCAGGGGAGAGGCGGCAATCAGTTCTCCCTCTGCGGAGAACACGGAGATGGACACCAGCGCGTCCCGATTGTTCTCATACAGCAGTTCCAGAGGCTCTGTCAGGCTGTCTTCTGCCAAGTCCGTGTCTTTGATGACCCGGTAATAAGCCGTATCCGACACCCGCATCATGCTCCGCAGGTATGCATCCAGGTTCAGGTTCACCTGAGCCAGCACCCGCTGGCTGTTCTCCGCCGCCTGGGCGTTGGTGGTGGAGGAGAAGCGCAGGAAGAGGGCCAGCCCCAGGAACAGCATGCCCGCCACCGCCACAGCGGTGAAGGACGCCGACAAGATCATCTGGATGCTGGAACGGCCGTAGAGCGCGCGCCAGCGCTGGAGCAGGGAGCGGAACCATGCCGCCATGGATGGGCCTCCTTTCGATGCGGAGCGGGCCGGCTCTCCAGGGCCGGCCTGTCCCCCAGAGCGCTCAGCCGGCGCGGTACTTCGTAGGGCTTACGCCGAAGTGCCGCTTGAACACATAGCTGAAGTAATTGGGGTCGTCATACCCGCAGTCCCGGGCGATGAGATAGGTCTTCTCCTCCGTGTTCCGGAGGGCCGCCGCCGCGGCTTCCATCCGCACGACGGTCACATAAGCAGTGAAGCTCATGCCGACCTCGCGCTTGAAGAGGGTGGAGAAGTAGGTGGGGCTCAGGTGCAGATGATCGCAGAGCATCTCCACGGACAGCCCACTCTCCGAATAATGGGCGTTGATGAACTCCTTGGCCCGCTCCACCGTGCGGCCCGCAGAATCCGTCCGGCGGCGGCGGATCAGCTCCTGGATACGCAGGCACCGTTCACAGCACCAGCTCTCCAAGGCCTCCGGTGCATCGAAGTCCGTTACCTGGACTGCGCCTGTAAAGCCGGGGCCGAATACTTCTTCCTGCTCCGCGTCCGCCTCGCGGGTCAGCTTCAGCAGACAGGTGAGCAGCTCCAAAAAGAACAGGTTGCATTTGGACAGCGACAGTCCTGAGCCGCGGAGCTTATCCAACAACTGTCCCACAGCCGCGCGTACCTCCGCCTCGCCGCCCAGCTTCACAGCGGCAGTGAGCTTCTGCTCATCGTTCTCATCGAAGCTCAGATGGGTCCCGACTTCCGGCTCCAGGTCTCGGATATAGATGGCCCGTCCACGCCCCACCAGGTTCCGGTAATCCAGTGCGCTGCGGGCCCCCGCCGCTGACTGTGGGAGCTCTGCAGGGTCCGAACAGGGCAGGCCCACGCCGACGGTCAGCTGTACGCCCAGATAACTCTCTGCCAGGGCACAGACCCGGTCCACCGCGGCGATGAAGCCATAGATGTCCTCCTTCTGTGCCAGAGAGGCCAGCAGGGCAACGGAATCATCGTACAAGAACGCACGGCATGTGCCCCGCTCCAGGTGGAGGTTCTCTTCGAAAAGCTGCTCAACGGAAAGGGCCAGCAGTTCCCGGCGATCCCGGTCCCCGGTGATATGGACGATGGCCGCCGTCAGTGCAGGGCCGGTCAGATCCACGCCATAGCGCTCCGCCAACTCCACGGGCCGATCCACCGAGCCGTCCAACAGGCGGGAGAGGAACAGGCTGCGCAGCACCGGCAGGCTCTCTTCGTACCGCAGGCGCAGCGTCTCCAGATCCTTGCGCTCTGTGCGTTCTCGGTCCAGCTGCTCCTTGAGCTTTCGCAGCACATCAGCCAGCTCCACAGCATTGATAGGCTTGAGGATGTATTCCGATACGTTCATGCGGACCGCCTGCTTGGCATATTCGAAGTCATCGAAGCCAGAGAATATGACGAATTTGGAGGCAGGCAGCCGGTCCGTCAATATCCGGCACAGCTCCAACCCGTCCATGAAAGGCATCTTGATATCTGTGAGGACCACGTCCGGTCGGAGGGCGTCCGCCAGTTCCAAGGCGTCCCGGCCGTTCTCCGCCTCGCCCACCAGGGTGAAGCCCAGGCCCTCCCAATCCATCTTGCGGCTGATGCCCACCCGGATATCTTCCTCATCATCCACCAACAGCACCCGGTAGAGGTCCATGGGTGCATCCCTCCCTTTCCACAAGATATAGTATAGCACAGTTTTCCCGGGAAACAAGGAGGGCGCGCATTCGTCCACAAATGCGCGCCCTTCCGGGACACGGGGCCGCGCCCCGCCTAAGTCAGAGGATCTCGCTCACTTCTTCACCAGATACTTGCGCATATCCAAGGCGCAGGCGAAGAGGATGATGCCACCCTTGATGATGTAGAACAGGTCCTGGTTCACGCCGATCATGTTCAGGCCGACGAAGATCAGCCGCAGCATCAGCACGCCGATGACCACGCCGCGGATCTTACCGATGCCGCCCACGAAGCTGACGCCGCCAATGACGCAGGCCGCGATGGCGTCAGACTCATAGTTCAAGCCGGTATTGGCCGTGTTGGAGGCCACGCGCGCGCCCTCGATGAAGCCGGTGACCGCGTACATGGCGCCTGCCAGAGCGAACACCATGATGGTGGTGGCGAACACATTGACGCCGGAGACGCGGGCCGCTTCCTCATTGGCGCCCAGGGCGAACATGTTCTTGCCGAAGGTGGTCTTGTTCCAGATGAACCACATCACCACCGTGAGGATCAGGGATATCCACACATAGTTGGGGATGGGCGTGCCGCCGATCCGGAGGAAGGAACCGGTAATGAAGTTGGAATAGGACTTGTCCAGACCGGAGATGGCCATACCGTTGTTGTTGCCCGCCTTCACATACAGCAGCAGCAGCGTATAGATGATGAGCTGGCTGGCCAGGGTGACGATGAAGGGATGCAACTTGAACTTGGCCACGAAGAAGCCGTTGAACGCGCCGATGGCACCGCCGATCAGCATAGCCAGCAGCAGCACCAAGATGACAGGGGGCGGCGTCAAATCAGCCCACATCTTGCTGGCCGCGTCCACCGCCTGCAGGAGGGAGGCGGAGATACATGCCGTCAGGCCCACGATACGGCCGGCGGACAAGTCGGTACCCGTCAGTACGATGCACCCGCCGACGCCCAGAGCCACCGGCAGATAGGCACAGGTCTGAGAAAGGATGTTGATGATAGATGCGGGCTTGATGAAGTTCGGATTGACGATCGCGATGTAGATGACGGCGATCACCATGATGATGACCAGCGCGTTGTTCAGCACCAGGTCGCCCACCCGCCGGGCCGTCCAGGGCTGCTTGGCCACAGCTTTGGACTGGGCCTTCTTTTCCAGAGTCTTGGATTCGTTACTCATCGGTGGTTTCCCCCTCTTCGTTACACATATTTGGCGGCCAGGGTGAGGATCTCCTCCTGGCTGGTCGTCTTCGCATCCACCTCGCCGGCCAGCTGGCCGCCGGACATGACCAGGATCCGGTCACACACGCCCAGCAGCTCCGGCATCTCTGAAGAGACCATGATGACGCCCTTGCCCTCCTTGGCAAGGTCGATGATCAGCTGGTATATCTCATACTTGGCGCCCACGTCGATACCGCGGGTCGGCTCGTCCAGCAGCAGCACCTCAGGCTTCGTCAGCAGCCACCGGCCGATGATGACCTTCTGCTGGTTGCCGCCGGAAAGGGAGCGGATCTGGGTCTTCTGGCTGGGCGTCTTGATATGCATGGCCTGGATGGCCCACTCCGTGTCAGCGCGCATCTTCTTTTCCGAGAGGCAGATCCCGCCGATTAGGTAGTTCTTTAGATTGGAGATGACGGTGTTGTCCTCGATGTCCCGGATGCCGAAGATGCCGGTGGCCCGGCGCTCCTCCGTCAGCAGGGCGAAGCCGTTCTTGATGGATTCCCGGGGGGTGCGATTGCGGATCTTTTTCCCATGGAGCTTGATGGTGCCCCCGCCTTTGGTCATGGAGCCGAACAGGTTCTCCAGCACCTCTGTCCGGCCGGAGCCGTCCAAGCCGGCGATGCCCAAGATCTCTCCTTTGCGCAGCTGGAAGGTCGCGTCCTTGAGACGGGTGTACTTGCCGGAGAGATGCTCCACCTCCAAGATCACGTCCGACGGGACGTTCTCCTTGGGCGGGAAGCGGTTGGTCAGCTCACGGCCCACCATCAGGCGGATGATCTCTTCCATGGTCAAGTCCTTAGCAGGCTTGGTGGCCACATACTGGCCGTCCCGCATGATGGTGACGTCGTCGCTGATGCGGAGGATCTCCTCCATCTTATGGCTGATGTAGATGATGCCGCAGCCCTTGTCGCGCAGCATGTTGATGATGCGGAACAAGTGCTCCACCTCCACCTCTGTCAGGGAGGAAGTGGGCTCGTCGAACACGATGACTTTGGCATCATAGCTGACGGCCTTGGCGATCTCCACCATCTGCCGCTGTGAGACGGGCATGGTGGACATGATGGCCTTTGGGTCCACATGGACCTCCAGCTGGTCGAATATCTCCTTGGTGCGCTTGCGCATGATGCTCTCGCTGACCATGATGCCGCCAACCTTGGGATACCGGCCCAGCCACAGGTTATCGGTGACAGTGCGGGTGAGGGCTTGGTTGAGCTCTTGATGGACCATGGCCACGCCGTTCTCCAGCGCCTCCTTGGAGCTCTTGAAGTTGACTTCCCTGCCCTCCAGGGTGATGGTGCCGCTGTCTTTGGCATAGATGCCGAACAGGCACTTCATAAGGGTAGACTTGCCCGCGCCGTTCTCTCCCATCAGGGCGTGGACCGTGCCGGGGCGGACCGTCAGGGACACGTTGTCCAGCGCCTTGACGCCGGGAAACGTCTTGCAGATGCCCCGCATCTCCAGCAGTGCCGTCTGCTCCATATGTTTCTCCTCCTTTGGCGTTTGATTTGGAGCTTCTGCCTCGGCGGCACCTGATGTGACGCCGCTCAGGCAGAGGCTCCATGGAAAGGGACATCCTTCCGGATGAGATCCAAGAGCGGGGCTGTCGTATTCGACAGCCCCGCTCCATGATGCGTTCAGATCGGGGCGACTGGTGCCGATCAGGCGGTGACCACAGAATAGGGCACGCGGATCTTGGCGCAGTCAGCGTCCACGTTGAAGTCAGCGGTGTTGTCCATCAGGGCGGCACCCGTGTTGACGTTCTCGATCAGCGTCATGATGGTGTTGGCCATGCCCTCGGCATCCTGCTTGACGGTACCGGTCATCTGACCGTTCTCGATCTTCTGGACGGCGGAGTCCATGGCGTCCACGCCATAGACGGGGATGGTGGTGCTGCCCTCTTCGCCGGTGTTGTAGCCAGCGGCCTGCAGCGCAGCGATCGCGCCCTCAGCCATGCCGTCGTTGTTGGCGATGACCAGCTCGATCATGTTGCCGGCAGCCTCAGAGCAGGAGGCCAGGATGGTGGTCATGTAGTCGGTGGCAGCCTGAGAAGACCAGTTGCCGGTGGTGTCCACCAGGTACTTGGAGGTGTTGTTGGCGTCATAGAAAGACAGCGCATTGTGGCCGGCGGCCTCCAGGATGGCGTCAGCATCTTCCACGGCATACTGGGTACGGTACTCGGCCTCAGCGTTGCCCTCCTGGCCCTTGAACATGACGTAGGAGATGGTGCCGTCGCCGTTGAGGTCCACGGTCTCGAAGTTCTCCACCAGGTAGTTGCCGATCATCTCGCCCTGCATGTGGCCAGCCTCGGCGGCGTCCGTGCCGACGAACGCGCAGTTCTCATAGCTGTTCACCACATCGTTAGAGACCTCGCGGTTGAAGAAGATGATGGGGATACCGGCGGTCTTAGCAGCGTCGCAGGCCTGCTGGGCAGCGTCGGGAGAAGAGGTCTCCACGATGTTGACCACCAGGAGGTTGGCGCCGTTGGTGATGGCGGTGTTGATCTGGTCCAGCTGGGTGGCCTGGTTGCCAGCGCCGTCATAGTTGTTGTAGGTGATGCCCGCAGCTTCCAGCAGGCCGTCCATGGCGTTGCGGACCGTGGTGATGTACGCATCGGAGAAGTTGTAATAGAACACGCCGACGTTCAGCTCGCTGGCAGTGGTCTCCCCGGCGGTATCGCCGTCGGCGGGCTCTTCCGCAGCAGGTTCGCTGCCGCACGCCACCAGGGACAGGCTCATGACCAGAGCCAGGATGAGTGCAAGGATCTTCTTCATCATTGTTCCTCCTATTAAAATTCAGTTTCCGGGCGGCAATAGCCGCCCTTTGGAGACATCTCTATTTTACTTGGCCTGTCCTGAAAAAACGATAGAAAATTCTTCGCACTTCTAGGAAAAAACTTTGCTTTTTTCGTAAAGGGGACGTAAAATCTAGGAGACTTTCGTAATATTTCCACGGTCCCTCCAAAAGATCGTCAGATCTTCAAGGAAACGGTAGGAACGTTCTTGTCATAGGAAAAGCCCCGCCGGATGCCCGGCGGGGCAGGGGGAGCTTACTCCTCCACGTCTTTGAGGCGGTCGAGATAAGGGCTCTCCGTACTGCTGACAGCGGCAGATGCCTTCTTGAAGCGCTCCACACTGGCGGCGCTCTCCTTCACGGGACGGATCGTGCCCGCGCCGGCCACGCAGCCGCCCGGGCAGCCCATGCCCTCCAGCAGATAACCATCGCGTTTGCCGGCTTTGGCCATCATGAGCATCTTACGGCACTCTTTGAGCCCGTCACCGTACTCGATGAGCACTTCCCGATCCGGGTCGATATGGCGGATGGCCTCCACCACTGCAGCGGCCACGCCACCGCCCACCGCGAAACCGCGGCCCATGGCGGTGCCCTCTTTCATATCGTCCTCAGGATCCTCCTCAATGGCCTTGAAGTCGATCTCCTTGGCGTCGAACATGCCTTGGAGCTCTTCGAAGGTGAGCACATAGTCCACATCGGAGCGGACGGACTTGCGGTTGGCCTCCAATTTCTTGGCGGCGCAGGGCCCGATGAAGCACACCCGCACGTCAGGATGGTCCTTCTTGACCATCCGGGCGGTGATGACCATGGGCGTGAGAGCCATGGAGATATACTCCTTGAACTCCGGGAAGAGCTTCTTTGCCATCATGGACCAGGCCGGGCAGCAGCTGGTCCCCATGAAGGGCTGCTTTTCCGGCACATGCTCCAAAAAGTCATGGGCCTCCTCCACCGTGCACAGATCTGCGCCGATAGAGACCTCCACCACGTCTGCGAAGCCCAGCGTCCGCATGGCGGCTTTCAATTTGGAAGGCGTGGCCTCTTTCCCGAACTGACCAACGAACGCCGGTGCCACACAGGCCACCACACGTTCGCCCTTCTTCATCGCGCTGATCACTTGGAATATCTGGCTCTTGTCGGCGATGGCAGCGAAGGGGCAGTTCACCAGGCACATGCCGCAGGAGACGCATTTGTCGTAGTTGATCTTGGCCCGGCCCAACTCGTCAGATTCGATGGCGTCCATGCCGCAGGCGGCCGCGCAGGGCCGCTCGATCTTGCTGATGGCCCGGTACGGGCACTGGTTGAAGCAGCGTCCGCACTTGATGCACTTGTCCTGATCGATGTGGCAGTGCTTGTTCTCATCCAGATAGATGGCGTCCTTTGGACAGACGTTCATACAGGGGTGGGAGATGCAGCCCTGGCAGCTGTCCGTGCTGCGGATCTGTTTGGGCGGGCAGGCATTGCAGGCAAAGGGGATGATGTTGACCAGTGGCTCCCGGAAGTATTTTTGATCGGTGGCGGCCTCCTGGATATGCTGACTGACCAGAGATTGCTCCGCAGGGGACTGCAGGTCCATGCCCAGGGCCAGGCGCACCCGCTCCTGGACGATGGCCCGTTCCAGGAACACGTCATGGCGGTGATGGGCCACCTCGCCCTGGATCATCCGATAGGGGATGCTGTCCACGCGGCTGAGATCGCCTCCCTCGTAGGCCAGACGGGCCACCTCTGTGAATACGTTGCGGCGGATATCGTCCACCGCGCTGTGAACTCCTCTCATAGTCCTTTTTCCTCCATCGTCCGCCGGGCGGTCGCATTCCGACCCGGCTGATTCATGATTCGCCCAATCATTATAATGGACTCCCTGATGCTTTGCAAGGAAAACCTGTCCGATATTGCAAAAAACACGCGTTTCTTTACACGTTTTTCCCATTCTTGGCGTTTTGCGGGAAACAGGGCAGCGGGGCGGCCCGGATGGGCCGCCCCGCTGCTTTGGAGAGGGTAGAAAGAAGAAGAAATGAAAAAGAGTTTGGCGCCTCCTTGGAGGACATCTTCAGCATACCCCACTTTCCTAAAATCAACCTTGAAAAATTTTGAACGATCTGTGAACCCTCTCATTCCAGGCTTTCAGGTAGATTTCAGTTTCTCTTTTTATTATAATGTAGGTCGGATCCCGGGCGTGTCCCGGCAGACGCCACAATTTCATCCGCGCCCGCGGGCGCATGGAGGGTCATATGATCGAAGTCAAAGATCTGGTGAAGCGGTACGGTGATTACTACGCGGTGGACCATCTGAGCTTCACCGTAGAGGATGGCCGGGTATTCGGTTTCCTAGGGCCGAACGGCGCTGGGAAATCCACCACCATGAACATCATGACAGGATATCTTGCGGCCACAGAGGGACAGGTGCTCATCGAGGGACACGATATCCTGGAAGAGCCGGAGGAGGCAAAGCGCTGCATCGGCTATCTGCCGGAACTCCCGCCGCTCTATCCCGATATGACAGTCGAAGAGTATCTGCAGTTCTGCGCAGAGCTCAAGGGCCTGCCCGCTCAGAAGCGGGAGGATCTAATCCGCCAGGCGATCACGCTCACCCACTTGGAAGACATGGCGCCCCGGCTGATCCAGAACCTCTCCAAAGGGTACCGCCAGCGGGTGGGCCTGGCGCAGGCGATCTTGGGGTTCCCCAAGATCATCATCCTGGACGAGCCTACGGTCGGCTTAGATCCCAAGCAGGTCGTGGAGATCCGAGAGCTGATCCGTCAGCTGTCCAAAGAGCACACCGTCATCATCAGCTCTCATATCCTGTCGGAGATCCGGGCCGTGTGTGACCATGTGCTGATCATCCGCAAGGGGCGGCTGGTGGCCTGCGACACGCCGGAGTCCCTTGAGGAGAAGCTCTCTGCCGGCGACAGCGTGGAGGCGGTGCTCAAGTGCGGGCCAGCGCAGGCCGAAAAGCTCCTGTGCGCAGTGGCCGGCCTCTCCAGCCACCAGACATTGGATACGAACGAGGGAAGCGTTCGTCTGGCCCTCTCTGCTCCCAGCGATGTGCGGGAGGCGCTGTTCTACGCCTGTGCGCAGGCCGGTGTGCCCATCCTGGAGCTGCGGCCCAGGACCACCACATTGGAGCAGGTTTTCCTGGACCTGACGGATGAGGACGACGCCGTGGCAGCCCGCGCGGCAGCCACTCTCAGCACCAGCGGGCGTACTGCTGCAGGAGCCGAGGCGGGAACTGATAGGACGGAGGAGGGATCTGGCGATGAGAGCCATCTATAAACGGGAGCTGCGCTCTTATTTCAACGTAATGACAGGGTGGCTGTTCATCGCCACATTGTGCGTGTTCATCGGCATCTATTTCATGGCGTATAACCTGTTCATGGGTGACCCGTATTTCTCCACCGCTTTGGGCGCCACGCTGTTCGTGTTCATGGTGGCGATCCCGATCCTCACCATGCGTTCCATGGCGGAGGACCGCCACAATCGGACCGACCAGCTCCTATTGACCGCGCCGGCCACTGTGACCGCCATCGTGCTGGGGAAGTATCTGGCCATGCTGACCGTGTTGGCCATGCCGGTGGGCATCGCCTGCCTGTGTCCTCTCATCATCGAGCTCAACGGCACGGCGTTCCTGAAGGCGGATTATGCCTCCATCCTCGCTTTCTTCCTGCTGGGCGCAGTCGAGCTGGCTGTCGGCCTGTTCATCTCCGCTTTGACGGAGAGCCAAGTCATCGCCGCTGTGGGGACGTTCGGCGCACTGCTGGTGCTGTATCTGTGGGAGGGACTGGTAGACTATCTGCCCACTTCCGCCTTCGGTTCCCTTGTGGGCCTGGCGATCGTCCTGCTCTTGATCTGTTTCCTGGTCAATGCCCTCTCAGACAACTGGAAGGTCACCGCCTGTATCCTTGGAGCTGGCGCCGTGGCGCTCATCGGAGCCTATCTGGCTGACTCCTCGGCTTTTGCCGGCCTTCTCCCCAGCATCCTGGGCCGCTTCTCTCTGCTGGCCGCGTTCGACAGCTTTTCCACAGACCACGTCTTTGACGTGAATGGGCTCTTTTTATATGTGTCGCTGGCTGCGCTGCTGGTATTCCTGACGGTGCAGGTGGTCCAGCGGCGGCGCTGGTACTGAGAGGAGGTGGACGAAAAAATGGGCAAAAAGAATTGGAAAGCGCTGGCTGGGCGGCATGCCTCCCGCCGCGGCGCGTGTTCGGCCGGCCTCACGGCCTTGGCCGTGGCGGCGGTGCTTGTGGCCGATCTGCTGCTGGCCCAGCTCCCTTCGGAATGGACCCAGTTCGACCTGACGGACAGCGGCATCTATGACATCACAGAAGTATCCCAGGAGTATCTGGAGAAGATGGACCAGGATGTGGAGATCCGCGTCCTGGCGGCCGAGGAAGATGTCGATTCCCGCATCGTCCGCTTCCTGGACAAATATGTGGGCTTGAATGATCATCTGAGCCTGGAATATATCGATCCTCTGGTGTACCCATCCGTCCGCGCCACCTATGGGGTGGAGTCCGGGACCGTGGTGGTCACCTGCGAGGCTACAGGCCGGCAGGAATCCTTCGCCCTCTCGGACATCATCGGCTTCGACCTGATGTCGTACTACTATTATGGTGCCTATCAGGAGACGGATTTCGACGCCGAGGGCCTGCTCACATCCGCCATCGACTCCGTCCTCACCGGCACCACGCGGACAGTCTATCAAACGGAGGGCCACGACGAGACCGCGCTGCCCAGCAACGTGGAAGAGCTCTTCGAGAGATCCCATATGGCCGTGGAGACCGTGAACCTCCTCTTGGACGGCGGTATCCCGGACGACTGCTCTGTCCTGATCCTCTCTCAGCCTCTGCGGGACTTGGCAGATGATGAGCTGGACATGATCTTGGAATATCTTTCCGCCGGCGGTCAAGTGATCTATCTGATGGCAAGCCAGCTGGAAGACCTGCCCAATCTGGATGCCCTCTGCGCCGCCTACGGGATGCAGGTGGCAGATGGCCTGATCGCCGATACCTCCCGTTCCTATCAGAACGTCCCTTATCAGTTCTTCCCTCTGGTGGACACCTCTGTTGATGCTGCCAGTGGGCTCGGGAGCGATCCCATGATCCTGTTCACCTTCTCCCGGGGCTTCACCTTGACGGATCCCGCCCGGGACACCATCACGGTCCAGTCCTTCCTGACCACCTCAGAGGATGGCTATTCTGTCACGGATGAGACGGATGCGGTCCAGGGGACTTATACCGTGGGTGCTGTGGCCACTGAGGAGATCGATGACGGGATCACTGCCCGACTGACGGTGTATGGTTCCGGTGCCCCGGTGGATGAGACCATCGCCCAATATTTCACCAATCTGGACAACGTGGACCTGTTCATGGATTCTGCCACCATCGCCTTCCCGGACGTCAGCGATCTGGCCATCGCCCCTGTGAGTCTCAGTACGCCCACGAACACCATCACCACCGGCGGCATCTGGGCGCTGCTGTTCATCTTCATCATCCCTGCGGCGCTGCTGATCTATGGCTTCATCCGCTGGATGCACCGCCGGAAACTGTAAGGAAAGGAGCGCACACCTATGCATCGATCCCAAAAGCGGACATTGATCGTCCTGATCGTTCTGCTGGCCGTGCTGCTGATCGCGCTGGCCGTGGTGGTGACCGTCCAGCACAGTCAAGAAGAGGCGGCCCAGCAGGCCGCCGCTGCGGAAGAGGCCGCCTCGGTCATCACGCCTGTGCAGACCTATACCGCGATCACGTATGACAATGGCAGCGCTACGCTCTCGTTCCACGTGGACGAGGAGACCGGATCCTGGGTCTGGTCCGACGACCCGGAGTTCCCTCTGGACCAATCCTTCCTCACGTCCATGACAGAGCTGCTCACCTCCCTCAGGCCACAGCAGACCATCACCGATGGTGACACGCTGGAGGCCTACGGTCTGGATGCGCCTTTCGCGTCCCTCACTGCCACCGCACAGGACGGCAGCACTCTGACGCTGCAGTTGGGCAACGCCACCACGGATGGGAACAGCTATTATATGCTCATGGATGGGGACGAGAGCACGGTCTATATCATCGACGGCACGCTCTACAGCTCCTATATGTCCAAAGCCATCTACGATCTTTGCGACCTGCCAGAGCTGCCGGGATTGACGGAGGACACCATCTCCACCATCACCCTCCAGGGCGCCGTCACCACCACGCTTCAAGCCCAGCGGACAGAGGAGTCTGTATCCTGGACCAGCGGCGGCGAGGACGTCACCGACCTGGAGACCGTCGATGCTCTCCTCACGGAGCTGGGCGCACTGTCTGTCGACCAGTGCGTGGATTTCAAACCCACCGATGAGGCCGCCGCCATCTGCGGGTTCGACGCGCCGACCCTCATGTTGACCGTGGCCTATGAGACGGAGACCGGCACCGAGGAGACCTTGGTCCTCACCATAGGCGCCCAGACTCTGGAGGCAGACGGCCGCTATGTCCGGATCGGTGAGGACACCACCATCTACCAGATGTCCGCAGCGGATCTGGAAACGCTGCTCTCCGTGGCGGCGAACGGGCTGAGCGCGTGAGAGTTGCGCGACTGCTCATCCCTATGGTATGATCAGGGGGAGCCGTTCTCGGCTCCCCCTGGATCGACAGCATCTATATCGGAAAGTGAGGTGCCCCATGCGCATCCTGATCGTAGAGGACGAGGTCCGTCTGGCCGCTACCCTCCAAGATTTGATGGAACTCAATGGCTATACCGCTGATATCTGCCACGACGGAGGATCCGGATTGGACGAGGCCCTCACCGGCATCTATGATGTGATCGTGCTGGACGTCATGTTGCCAAAGCTGGACGGCTTCACGGTCCTGCGCCGTCTCCGGGCGGCGGGGATCACTACGCCCGTGCTGATGCTCACGGCCCGCTCTGAGGTGACGGACAAGGTGACAGGCCTGGACGGCGGAGCGGACTACTATCTGACCAAACCCTTCGAGCCCAAAGAGCTGATGGCCTGTATCCGGGCGCTGTCCCGGCGGCAGCCGGAGCTGCGGGACACAGACCTGCTCACCTGCGGCGATCTTCAACTGGAGCGCTCGTCGTTCACCCTCACCTGCGGCGGCCGTTCCGTCCGCCTGAGCCGGAAGGAATATGACATGATGGAGCTGTTCATGCTCAACCGGCGGCAGGTAATCACGAAGGAGAACCTATTGGTGAAGGTCTGGGGCTATGAGAGCGATGCGGAGGACAACAATGTGGAGGTATATGTCTCCTTCCTGCGAAAAAAGCTGGAACACCTGCGGTCCAACGTGAAGATCAAGACCATCCGGATGGTGGGGTACTGCCTGGAATTCTCTGAAGCTTGACAGAGCTCGCCCTTTTTCCACGCGTTTTTCCACGTTTTCCACAAAGTTTTCTACAGGAGGGGACCTACGTGATCCGCAAGCTGCGTTTGAAATTCATGGCCATCTTCATGACGCTGGTCACGTTGGTACTGCTGGGCGTCTCCGTTTCCATCTACTCCTCCGCAGAGCGAAGCGTAGAGGCAGCCAGCCGGGAGGTCCTCCAGCGTGTCATCCTGGAGGCAGACCGCAGCACCACGGCGCCGGTGTTCCCGTCTCTCGGACCAGTGCAGCTGCCCTATTTCACAGTGAACGTCACAGTGCATTATTGGCCTGTGCGGACATATACGGCGCGTGTAGTCACCAGCACGTATGGAGATCTCTCCGATACGGCGGAGCTGGAAGCCGTGTTATCTTCCTCGCTCTCCCAACCGCAGGCAGAGGGCGTCGTCCCGGGGTATGATCTGCGGTATCTCCGTCAGACCAGCGGGCAGGAGATCCATCTGGCCTTCGTGGACATGTCTTCCGAACAAGCCGTGTTGAGCCGGTTGATGCGCTCCTATCTCCAAATCGCCTTGGCAGCCTTCCTGCTGCTGCTGGGTGTGAGCGTGTTGCTGGCCCGATGGGCCACGGCTCCGGTGGAACGGGCCTGGCGTCAGCAGCGCCAGTTCCTCTCTGATGCCTCTCACGAACTCAAGACGCCCCTGACCGTGATCCTCTCCAATGCGGAGCTGTTGGAGGCGGCGCCCCTGGAGGAGCGGACCGCCCGATGGGCGGACAACATCCATTCTGAGGCGGGACGGATGAAAAAACTGGTGGAGGAGATGCTGACTCTGGCCCGTGCAGACAACATGGTCCGCACGAACGTGATGACAGAGGTCTCTCTCTCAGACACCGTGGAGGACTGCGTCCTGGCGTTCGAGCCCGTGGCGTTCGAGGCAGGGAAGGTCCTGGAGTCCCACATCGCCGAGAACGTGGTGGTGATCGGCGATCAGGACAAGCTGCGCCAGGTGGTCTCGGTGCTGCTGGACAACGCCATCAAGTACGGCGCGGAAGGGGGGACCATCACGCTGACCCTCCAAAAGACAGACCGGCAGGCACGGCTGATCGTATCCAACCCGGGAGAACCCATCCCTCCGGAGCAGCTCCGTCGTCTCTTCGAACGGTTCTATCGGGCGGACGCCTCCCGGGGCGAACAGTCAGGCTTCGGCCTGGGCCTTTCCATCGCCTCTGTCATCGCCGATGAGCATAAGGGCACTTTGAAGGCGGAGAGCGATGCGGTCTCCACGCGCTTCCTCTTCACCATGCCAGTGAAAAAATGAGACGCATCGCAGCGCGCTGGGAGATATCCGGCACGCTGCGATGCATTTCTGGATAGATCAAGAAGCGGGGGCATCTTATCTGCCCCCGCTTCCTTTTTCACTCCTGAGTCACCTTACTGTCCATCAGAGCCTTGTCCACACAAAAGAAGGTGAACTCGCCGGTGGCCAGCAGTTTTCCCCCTTCGCCCGTGATGTCCACAGCCGTCAAGACCGTGCTCTTTCCCCGGTGGCGCACACAGGCCGTTGCCCGGACCGTTCCGACGGACTGGTTGCGGAGGAAATGGAGCGCGCTGGTCTGGGTGACATAATACCTTCCATCTGTGTGCGCGGCCACACCGGTGGCGTTGTCCGCCAAGGTATAGATCGCACCGCCGTGGACCATGCCATAGGGGTTGCGGCTCTCAGGCCGGATGGTCAGGCGGAACACCGCCCGGTCCTTCTCCACAGACTCCAGCTCGATATAGTTGTGCTGCATGAAGCCGTTCTTTTCCTCACGCTCTCGCACCCGCTGTTCCAGTTCATCCATAGGGGGCCTCCTTATCCTCATGTTCTCGAATATGCACAGTGTAACATGACGACAGATTTTTTTCCACTTTTTTTGAAAAAGGGATTGACGATCCGCTCCTTATTGCTATAATGAACACATGAACACTAGTTCATATGTTCATATGAAAGGAGATGCTCCATGGAAGACCGTTATAACGTGGAATGCTGCGACTTCATCCATGCCCATGAGGCTGTCGTGGAAAAAGTCCGTCAGAAGCTGCCTGGAGAAGACACTCTATACGACCTGACGGAGTTGTTCCGCATCTTCGGCGATTCCACTCGCATCCGGATCCTATATGTCCTGTTCGAGGAGGAGATGTGTGTGTGCGACATCGCGGCACTGCTGGGGATGACGCAGTCCGCCATCTCCCATCAGCTGCGGGCCCTGAAGAATGCCCGGCTGGTGAAGTCCCGGCGGGATGGGAAGACGGTGTTCTACTCCCTGGCGGACGACCACGTCAAGACCATCATCGACCAGGGACTCGAGCATGTGAACGAGTCTGTCATCTCATAAGATCGATATCTGGAGGGATACATCATGAAAAAACGCTATGCTCTAACAGACCTTGACTGTGCCAATTGCGCGGCGAAGATGGAGAACGCCATCAAAAAGATCGACGGGGTGAAAGACGCCACGGTCAGTTTCATGACGCAGAAGATGACCATCGAGGCCGATGACGCCCGCTTCGATGATATCATGCGGGAAGTCGTGGCCGTGTGCAAGAAAGTAGAACCAGACTGTATCATCCACTTGTAAATCCGCATGTGCGCCGCCGGATCCGGCGGCGCACGGCGATAGAAGGAGGGGCTCTCCATGCATGACCTTTCTCGTAAGCAAAAACAGATGCTTGTACGCATCTTCACAGCAGCGGCACTATTGCTAGCCGTAGAACTGCTGCGCTCCACCGGCCTGCTCCCGGCAGGTGGTCTGACCGCAACGCTCTGTTATCTGGTGCCATACGCCGTCATCGGCTGGGACGTGCTCTGGCGGGCCGTCCGCAACATCTCCCACGGTCAAGTGTTCGACGAGAACTTCCTCATGGCCCTGGCCACGGTGGGCGCCTTCGGCACAGCCGAGTACTCCGAAGCAGTGTTCGTGATGCTCTTCTATCAGGTGGGGGAGTGGTTCCAGGACTACGCTGTTGGGAAGTCCCGCAGATCCATCGCCGCGCTCATGGATATCCGTCCTGACGTGGCCAATCTGGAGCGGGACGGGCAGGTAGTGGAAGTGGATCCGGAGGATGTGGCAGTCGGTGACATCATCGTGGTCAAGCCTGGAGAACGGATCCCTCTGGATGGCCAGGTGGTGGAGGGCAGCGCCGCGCTGGATACCGCTGCGCTCACGGGTGAATCCGCGCCCAGAGACGTCGCCCCGGGCGATACGGTGATCAGCGGCTGCGTCGATCAGACGGGCCTGCTGCGGATCAAAGTCACACGTCCCTGCAGTGAGTCCACCGTATCGAAGATCTTGGATCTGGTGGAGAACGCCAGTGAGAAAAAGTCCTCCAGCGAGCAGTTCATCACCAAGTTCGCCCGGTATTACACGCCCTGCGTGGTGATCGCAGCTGCGCTGCTCTTTGCCGTGCCTTCCCTGTCCCTGGCGGTCATGGATCCACTGCCCGCCTTCTTGGCAGGCACCAGCTGGAGCGACTGGCTGCACCGGGCATTGATCTTCCTGGTCATCTCCTGTCCCTGCGCCTTGGTGATCTCGGTCCCGCTGAGTTTCTTTGGCGGCATCGGCGGTGCCAGCAAGTGCGGCATCTTGGTCAAGGGCGGCAACTATCTGGAGGCGCTGGCCCATACGGAGACGGTGGTCTTCGATAAGACAGGGACGCTCACGCAGGGCCTCTTCACTGTCACTTCTGTGGAGGCGCAGCCGCCCTTCTCCTCCCAACAGGTGCTCTCTTATGCGGCGCTGGCGGAGCATTGGTCGGATCACCCCATCTCCCTGTCCCTCAAAGCGGCCTGCCAGACACCGCTGGACACCTCTCTCCTCACAGATGTGGAGGAGATCGCCGGTCACGGCGTGCGGGCCGTGATCGGCGGGAAGGAAGTCTGTGTGGGCAACCGCAGGCTCATGGAGCGCCAGCATGTGGACTGCCCGCCCTGCGGTCATCCGGGCACGCTCGTCCATGTATCTGTGGAGGGCCGCTATGCCGGATACATCGTCATCGCGGATCTCCCGAAGCCGGATGCACGGGCCGCCATCGCGGACTTGAAGGCCAGCGGTGTGGCACGGACCGTGATGCTCACCGGTGATAGCCAGGACGTGGCCGCTGCCGTGGCCAAGGAACTGGGGCTGGACGACTTCCACGCACAGCTGCTGCCCGCTGACAAAGTGGCACTGACGGAGAAGCTCCTCGCCTCCACTTCCCCAAACGGGAAGCTGGCCTTCGTGGGCGACGGCATCAACGACGCGCCGGTCCTCTCCCGGGCGGACATCGGTATCGCCATGGGTGCCATGGGCTCCGATGCCGCCATCGAGGCGGCGGACATCGTGCTGATGGACGACAAGCCCTCCAAGATCGCCACCGCCATGCGCATCTCCCGCAAGACGCTGCGCATCGTCCACCAGAATATCTGGTTCGCCCTGGGCGTCAAGGGAGCGGTGCTCCTGCTGGGCGCTTTCGGGATAGCGTCTATGTGGGCCGCTGTGTTCGCCGATGTGGGCGTTGCTTTCCTGGCCATCCTCAACGCATCTCGGTGCCTACGGGTGAAAGAGTTCCAAGCGTGAAGGGGCATCTGGGCCCATCACGCTGTCGATCCCAAGTCATATCTGACCATCAAGCAGATCAAGAGGACGGGCACTGCCTTCGGCCGAGGCAATGCCCGTCCCTATCATATCTTCTGGGTCTCCCGGGCCTCATCCAGCCGCGGCGATCCGAGGGCGATGGGCCATCCTTCCTGAAACAGGGCGGCAGAGGCGATTGGCCCTCTTTGTGATCACGGGTGCTCTCTGGCCCCTCTTGTCGGCAGGACACGATCCTGCTATATTGGATGGGAACGATCACAAAAGGAGCGCGATGCTATGTATACCATCATCGACCCCGCATCCTGGGAGCGGAAAGATATCTTCGATTTCTTCTCGCAGGTGTCCGATCCTTTCTACAGCGTGACCTTCCCTCTGGATGTGACGGAGCTGCACCGCTATGTCAAGGAACGTGGTCTCTCGTTCTACTATGCCCTGGTCTATCTGTGCACAGAGGCGATGGACCAGGTCGAAGCCTTCCGTTATGCCCTGGATGGCGGACGCCTGGTCCTGCTGGACCGCCGGTCGCCCAGCTTCACGGACCTCAAGCCCGGCGCGCGGAAGTTCCACATCGTCACCATGCCGCGGGGGGACGATCTGAACGCTTTCTGCCGTGCCGCCCGGGCTCGCAGTCTGGCTCAGACCACCTTCCTCCAGCAGTCCTCAGAGACGGGAGACCTCATCTACTTCTCCTGCCTTCCCTGGATGGACATCACCGCGCTCACCAATGAGCGTGACTTCGACCCGGATGACTCTGTGCCCCGCGTGGCCTGGGGCCGGTACATCGAAGCACAGGGCCGCCTGCAGCTCCACCTCTCGCTGGAGGTGAACCACCGCTTCATCGACGGGCTCCACATCGGGGAGTTCTTCCAAGGGCTCTCCAGCCGTATCGCGGCCCTGGGATAAAGGACACCGGCGGACGGATATCCGCCGGTGTCCTTTATGCATATTGATATCTCCGCCGCCCCCAGATCAGGAAGCCCACGGAGACCACCATCCCCAGCAGTTCTGCCGCCGGCACCGCCAGCCAGACGCCGATCTGCCCCCACAGGAACGGGAAGAGGAGCTGCGTCCCCACCAGGAACACGAAGGTCCTGGCAAAGGAGATCACTGCGGAGACCACGCCGTTGGAAAGCGCGGTGAACAGGGAAGAGGCGAAGATATTGACCGCCATGAAGAGGAACGACACCGCGAACAGGGGGAACCCCTCCATGGTAATGGCATACACCGGACTGTCTGTCCCGCCGGTGAATATCGCGAGGCATCCGCGCACCACGGCCAGGGCCAGAAGATACGCTGCCACGGAACATATCAGGATGAAGACGCTGCAGGTCCTAAAAATATGGCGGAGCTGCGGGATATCCTGCGCACCATATTTATAACTGATTACCGGCGCGACGCCCATGGAATATCCAAGATACACCGCGCTGAAGACGAACTGGAAATACATGACGATCGTGATAGCCGCCACGCCATCCTCCCCCCAAAAAGTGAGGAAGATCAGATTGAACAGGAGATTGGTGACCGCATTGGCGATGTTCCCCACCATCTCCGAGGCACCGTTCCCGCAGGCATGCAGCAGCATCCGCCACTGGATGTGGAAGTGGGTGAACCACAAAGCACTGTCCCGCGGGCGGAGGAAATAGAGGATACCGGCGACCGCGGGGATACAGTATCCGATCCCCGTGGCCGCTGCCGCACCGGTCACTCCCATCCCCAGCGGTCCCATGGACACCGCGTCCAGCACGATGTTGGCGATCCCGCCGGCAGCGGTGACGCCCAGGCCCAGACCGGGCTTGCCCGCTGTGACGAACAGGATCTGGAAGACCGTCTGTAAAAAGAACGCAGGTGAGAACGCCAACAGGATGCGGGTATATGCCTGGCACAGTGGGAACTGTGCCGGGCTGGTCCCCAGGAAGCTCAAGATGGGATCCAAGAACACGAGCCCAACGGCTCCGAACACCACGCTCACGGCCAGGGACACTGCCACGATGCAGGTGAAGTCCTCCCGCGCGGTCTGCTCCCGGCCCTCGCCCAGTTTCCGGGCGATGATGGCGCTCCCGCCGGTCCCCAGCATGATACCCACTGCCATCGCCAGGCTCGTGAGCGGATAGGACATATTCACAGCCGAAAGGGCCAGTGTACCCACCAGTCGGGAGATGAAGATACCGTCCACGATGGTATAGAGGGACAAGAACACCATCATGACGATGTTTGGCAGCGCGAAGCGCAGAAGTGAGGCGGCTGTGAACTGACGGGCCAGTCGATCGTTATGCTCCATGCCGCACCTCCTCCGCCAGCGCCAGCGCAAACGCAGCGCTGCTCTCTATCAGCGCCCTGCACTGCTCCGGCCCCATCCGCTCCATGGTCCGCTCCTCCATTTGATAGAGCGGTCCCAACGCTTGAGACACGTAAGTCCGCCCTGCCTCTGTGAAGCGCACCAGTTTCTCCTTCCGATCCCGTCCCGCCTCCAGGCGGACATATCCGTTCCGTTCCAGCTCCTTGACGATGGTATTGACCGTCTGCTTCGGGATCATCCATCCCTCGGCGATCTCTCTTTGGGTACATCCATGGCCCTGGTCCAGGGCATAGAGGATCATCATCCTGTTATAACTCATGCCGTAGTGTTTGGCCCACTCTCCATACAGCTGCGTGATCTTGCAGGTACATGCGGAGATGGTCTCCATCTGTTGACGCGGTGTCATCTGGGCCCTCTCTTTCGTACGATTTCGGACCATTATAATATAGGGGCCGCATACTGTCAAGGGCGCTCCGCCCCAGTCCTGACGGCCGCTGCAGAGAAAAGGGAGACCGGCGCTTTCATTGCGCCGGTCTCCCCGACCTTACAGACACGATGGGATAGGAATCACGCCCCGTCCCACAGCTGGGACGGTCCCGCTCATTGCAGCGTCTCCAGTTCCGCTTCCCACAGCGTCCACTTGGCATCGCTGGGCATCCGCCAATCACCGCGGGGACTCAGGGCCACAGAACCCACTTTCGGCCCATCGGGGACACAGTTGCGTTTGAACTGCTGGCTGAAAAAACGGCGGTAAAAGACTTTGAGCCATTTCAAGATCACGTCCCGGCTGTACTGCTTGCCCAGTGCGTACAGGGCCAGCCGGTAGATCTTGCGGGGAGGATATCCCCACCGGAGGACATAGTACAAGAAGAAATCATGGAGCTCATACGGTCCCACAAGATCTTCTGTCCGCTGGCTGATCTCGCCCTTCACCGCAGGCAGCAGCTCCGGAGAGACCGGGGTATCCAGGATGTCCTCCAGCACGTCGTGCAGCGCCTCGTCCTTCTCCGCGTTGTCCCGGGCCAGATAGGCCACCAGATGCCGCACCAGCGTCTTGGGGATGGAGCAGTTGACCGCGTAATTGCTCATGTGGTCACCGTTGTAGGTACACCACCCCAGGGCCAGCTCGCTGAGGTCCCCGGTGCCGATGACCAGGCCGCCCGTCTGGTTGGCGATGTCCATCAGTACCTGGGTCCGCTCCCGTGCCTGGCCGTTTTCAAAGGTGACGTCATGTTCTTCCATGCTCTGGCCGATGTCAGCAAAGTGCCGCCGCACCGCCTGGCTGATGTCGATGATTTTCAGCGTGGCGCCCATGCGCTCTGCCAGCAGCTCCGCATTGGACCTGGTCCGGGCCGTCGTACCGAAGCAGGGCATGGTGACAGGGATGATGTCGCTGGCGGGCCGGTCCAGCATCCCCATGGCCAGGGCGGTGATCAGCAGGGCCAGAGTGGAATCCAATCCGCCGGAAAGACCGACCACTGCCGTCTTGGCCCCCGTGTGCTCCAACCGTTTTTTCAATCCAAGAGACGCGATCATCAATATCTCCCGGCACCGCTCGTCCCGGTCCTCCTTCCCCTCGGGTACGAAGGGCTGCGGGGCGATATAGCGGGTCAGTTTGGTCTCGGAGACCGACAGGGAAAACGTGTGACTGGTCAGCTCCGGGACATCCCGCAGCAGCTGCGTCCGGCGGCGCTCGTAGGCGAGCTTCTGTACATCGATCTCCGAAATGAGCAGGCCGCTCTCGAAACGCTTTTCTCCCAGCAATGTACCGTCTTCCGCGATCATCTGGTGGGCGCCGAACACCACGTCGGAAGTGGATTCCCCTTCACCAGCGCTGGCATACACGTATCCGCACAGGAGCTTTGCGCTCTGCATGGTCACCAGCTGACGGCGATAGGCATCCTTGCCGATCAGGTCATTGCTGGCGGAGAGGTTCCCGATCACACTGGCCCCTGCCTGGGCCATGTGGACAGAGGGTGCCTCCGGCGCCCACAGATCCTCACAGATCTCGAAGCCCAGCACCAGTTCCGGTATCTCCTCACACTGGAACAGCTGCTTGGCGCCAAACAAGACCGTCTTTCCGCAAAAGCCATCGATGGAAAAGGGCGCTCCCTCCGGTGCAGGGGAAAATTGCCGCTTCTCGTAGAATTCTCCATAGTTCGGAAGATCCGTCTTGGGGACCAGGGCCAAGATCTCGCCTTTTTGTATAATGGCAGCGCAATTATACAATTTGTTGTTGAGTCGTACCGGCAGCCCCACCGCTGTCACGACCTCCAGGTTCCGAGTGGCCTCCAGCACAGTGGCCAGGGCCTCCTCCGCGCCGCGCAGCAGGGTATCCTGATAGAATAGATCCCCACAGGTATAGCCGGTCAGCCCCAGCTCCGGCAGTACCAACACCTTCACTCCCGCTTTCTCCGCGGCCCGCATCATGTTGAACGTCTGCTCCGCGTTATACCGGCAGTCCGCCACTCGGATCTTAGGTGTGCCGGCAGCCACAGAGATGAAACCGTCTCTCATCGTAATAACCTCCTTTGCGAGAAGATCTGATCAGAGGTATTGTACACCGCCCTTTCCCGTTTTACAAGAAAAAGGGTCTTGCGAGTGCCCATATCCTCTGATAGCATGGAAGTACGATCACCTTTTGACGAAGGAGGACTTATCGATGTCTTTTTCTCTGCGCCCCTATTCTCCGCCGGACTTTTCCGCCCTGCAGGACGCGCCGGACGCCGTCTTCCTGCCTGCTCCGCGGGACGGCGTGGCGCCGGATGGGTTCCACGCCATGAGTATCTTCCCAGAGTACTTCCGCGTAGGGGGCCGATGGCTCCTGGCGGAGGAGAGCCGGATGGACTGTGTGGCAGTGCTGGCAGGCGACGCGATCGAAGTGACGGAGTTCCGCCGCCTGCGCCAGGGAGAGTTGGTGGCCGTTGGCCGCACAGAGCGGGGAGAAGAGGGCATCTTCGTACATCCAGACGGCTTCCAAGAGGCACGCCGGCAGCAGGAGCTATTCGCGTTCCGGCAGGGCCGCTCCAGAGAGACAGCTTATTCCCGGGATTATGACGAGCTCTATGAATTGCTGCGCCACGAGCGGGACCATGGCAAGGTGGTCTGGGTGATGGGCCCCGCCTTCGCCTTCGATCATGATGCCCGTTTCGCCTTCTCCCGCCTGGTAGAGAGCGGATATGTCCACGCCATCCTGGCCGGGAATGCCCTGGCCACCCACGATCTGGAAGCTGCGTACTTAGGGACCGCCCTTGGTCAGGACATCTATACCCAAGAGAGCCGGCCCTTGGGCCATTACAATCATCTGGACACCATCAACCGTGTCCGATTCCATGGCTCTGTCTCCGCCTTTTTGCAGGCAGAGGGGATCGACAACGGGATCCTCCACGCCTGTGAGAGGATGGGCGTGCCCTATGTATTGGCAGGCTCCATCCGGGACGACGGTCCTCTCCCGCCGGTGATCCATGATGTCTACGCCGCCCAGGACGCCATGCGCGCCCAGATCCGCTCCGCTACCACTGTCATCTGCATGGCTACTGCGCTCCACACCATCGCCACAGGGAACATGACACCCTCTTATCGGGTGCTGCCGGACGGCACGGTGCGCCAGGTCTACTTTTATTGCGTGGATGTATCTGAGTTCGCGGTCAATAAACTCAGCGACCGGGGCAGCCTCTCCGCGCGCGGCATCGTCACCAACGTCCAAGATTTCATCGTGAACCTCAGCAAGGGGCTGGACTTGATCTGAACCGCATCTGAAGACACAAGAAGGACCGCCAGATGGCGGTCCTTCTTGCTGTGTGTGTTTTAGGAGGGAGAAAACGCATCGGGTTTGGGAGGACCCTTTGCTTGAGTATAAGATACCCAATAATTATGACGGAATGATGTTTTCTGCGTGAACAATTTGTGAATGTTTCGCTTTTTCTCCCAAATTATCCATCCTGTCCCTTTAGTAAGGTGATTCACTTGTATTTCTGGCTTTCAGCCACGGCCATCTGGTCACAGCGCTCGTTATAGGGATCCTCTGCGTGCCCCTTGACCCAGTGGTAACGCAGCACATGGCGCTCCGTCAGAGAGAGGAGCTGGTCCCAGAGATCCGGATTGAGGGCCGGCTTCTTGTCCGCTTTCTTCCATCCTCTGGCCTTCCAGCTCTTGGCCCAGCCCTTAGAGAGCCCGTCGATCACATATTTGGAGTCGGACCACAGCTCCACTTCACAGGGTTCCTTCAGCTGGCGCAGGGCCTCGATCACGGCGGTGAGCTCCATGCGGTTGTTGGTGGTATCCGCCGCGCCGCCGGAGAGCTCCCGCTTATGGGGGCCATACAACAGGATGGCCCCCCACCCGCCGGGACCGGGATTTCCGGAGCAGGCGCCGTCAGTGTAGATCGTGACTGTCTTCATCAGGCCTCGTTCTCCGGGATATCCTGCTCCGTCTCGCCGCTCTCCTCATGGTCCGTGAGGGCCATGGAGATCACCTGGTCGCCCTCCTCCTTGAAGCGCATGACGATGACGCCCTGCGTGGAGCGGCCAGCGGTGCGGATGTTCTCCACCGGCGTGCGGATCAAGATGCCGTTCTGGGTCATCAGCAGCAGATCCTCAGTCCCATCCACCACTTTGATCCCCACGACGCCGCCGGTCTTCTCCGTCAGCAGGTGGTTGCGGATGCCAAGGCCTCCGCGATTGGTGATGCGGTAATCTTCCACAGGCGTCCGCTTTCCATATCCGTTCTCCGTGATGGTGAGGACCTGATGACCGGGCTTGGCCCGGGCGGCTCCCACCACGTAGTCGCCCTCGCGCAGCCGGATGCCCCGCACACCTACGGCGTCCCGTCCCATGGGACGCACGTCGTTCTCATCGAAGCAAACGGCCTGTCCGTCGTGGGTGGCGATCAGGATATTCTGCTGCCCATCCGTCTCACGGACGGAGATGAGCTGGTCGCCCTCATCCATCCGCAGCGCCCGGATGCCATTGTTGCGCAGGTTCTTCAGCGTCGCCGCGGGCAGGCGCTTGACCGTTCCGTTCCGGGTGATCATGAAGAGATACCGTCCATCGTCTTCGATGGAACGGGTGTGGATCATGGTCTGGACCCGCTCTCCCTGCTCCACCTGCAGGATATTGACGATGTTGGTCCCCTTGGCCGCTTTCCCGCTCTCGGGGATCTGATACCCTTTCTTCCGATAGACCTTGCCGGTATCGGTGAAGAAGAGGATATAGTCGTGGGTGGAAGCGGTGAACACATCCACCACATAGTCCTCTTCCCGGGTGGTGATGCCTTTCTTTCCCATACCGCCCTTGGACTGGGCCGTGTACTCACTGACGGGAGTGCGCTTGATATAGCCCGCCTGGGTGAGGGTGAACACGCAGTCCTCCTCTTCGATCAGATCCTCGATGTCGATCTCGTCTTCCACGTCTTGGATCTCCGTGATCCGGTCGTCCCCGAACTTGTCAGAGATGGCCTGGAGCTCCTCCTTCAGGATCTGGCGGACCAACTGCTCGTCAGAGAGGACCTTCTGATACCAGGCGATCTTCTCCTCCAGCTCCTTGTATTCCGCCTCCAGCTTTTCCCGGTCCAGACCCTGGAGCGCCTTCAAGCGCATGTCCAGGATGGCCTGGGCCTGGATGTCATCCAGACCAAAGCGGGCACACAGGCGTTCTTTGGCGTCGTCATAGCTGGTGCGGATGATCTTGATGACCTCGTCGATGTTGTCCTGAGCCACCAGGAGTCCTTCCAACAGATGCGCGCGGTCCTGTGCCTTCTTCAGATCATAGCGGGTGCGGCGGATGATGATCTCCTCTTGGAAGGTGAGATATTCGTCGATGATATGGCGCAGGGAGAGGATCTTCGGCTGAGACTGATCCTGCACCAGCGCCAGCATATTGATGGCGAACGTGGTCTGCAGCTGCGTCTGGGCAAAGAGGCGGTTGAGCACCACCTGGGGATTGGCGTCCCGCTTGAGCTCGATGACGATGCGCATACCGTTGCGGTCCGATTCGTCCCGGATGTCCGATATCCCCTCCAGCCGCTTGTCCTCCCCCTGGTCCGCCATGCTCTTGATGCGCATGCGCTTGTTGACCTGATAAGGGATCTCAGTGATGATGATGCGGGTACGGTCCTTGCCGAATTCCTCGAACTCGTGCCGGGCCCGGATGACGAGGCGGCCGCGGCCGGTGGCATAGGCCTGCCGGATGCCGCTGCGGCCCATGATGATGCCCTTCGTGGGGAAATCCGGCCCCTTGATGTACTGCATCAAGTCACCGAGGGTGGCGTTGGGATCGTCCAACACATGGATGCATGCGCCGATCACTTCCCGCAGGTTATGCGGCGGGATGTTGGTGGCCATGCCGACGGCGATGCCGCTGGAACCATTGACCAGCAAGTTCGGGAAGCGGGAGGGGAGGACCCGCGGCTCCTTCCTGGACTCGTCGAAGTTGGGGTCCCAATCCACGGTATCCTTCTCCAGATCCCGCAGCATCTCCTCAGAGAGACGGGCAAGGCGGGCCTCCGTATACCGGTAGGCAGCCGGAGGATCGCCATCCACGGAACCGAAGTTCCCGTGTCCTTCGATCAGCGGATAGCGCATGGAGAAGTCCTGCGCCAGGCGGACCAGGGCGTCATAGACCGAGCCATCTCCATGGGGATGATAACGGCCAAGGACGTCGCCCACGCAGGTGGCAGACTTCTTGAACGGCTTGTCCGCCGTGAGGCCGTCCTCGTACATCGCGTAGAGGATCCGGCGGTGGACCGGTTTGAGACCGTCCCGCACGTCCGGCAGGGCCCGGCCCACGATGACGCTCATGGCATATTCGATATAGGACTTCTCCATCTCCGGGACCAGCGGAGACTCCACGATCTTCTGATCAGGATACCGGATCTCCTCAGGATCGTATTGGGGTTTCTTGCTCATGTCGGTATCCCTCCTTTAATAGTCCAGGTTCACAGCGTATCTGGCGTTCTTCTCGATGAATTCCTTCCGCGGCTCCACCTTCTCGCCCATGAGGACAGTGAAGGTCTCATCCGCGGCCACGGCATCATCCAGCGTGATGCGCCGCAGCGTGCGGGTCTCTGGGTCCATGGTGGTCTCCCAGAGCTCATGATAGTCCATCTCGCCCAAGCCCTTGAAGCGGCTGATGACCACTTTGGTATTGGGATTGTCTCCCCGCAGCTCGGCAGAGACGGCGTCCCGCTCTTCGTCGGAGAACGCCACGCGGGTGGTCTTGCCCCGCACCAGCTTATAAAGAGGCGGCACAGCGGAATAGACATATCCATGCTCGATCAGAGGCCGCATGAAACGGAAGAAGAACGTCAGCAGGAGCGTGCGGATATGCGATCCGTCCACATCGGCATCGGCCATGATGATGACTTTGTGATAGCGCAGCTTGTTCAGGTCGAACTCGTCGCCGATACCGGCGCCCAGGGCCGTGATGACCGGCTGGAGCTTGTCGTTCCCATAGACTTTGTCCGCCCGCGCTTTCTCCACATTGAGCATCTTTCCCCAGAGAGGGAGGATGGCCTGGAAACGGGAATCCCGTCCCTGTGTGGCGGAGCCGCCAGCGGAATCGCCCTCGACGATATAGAGCTCTGTGAGCTCCGGATCGTTCTCATTGCAGTCCCGCAGCTTGTCCGGCATGGCCGCGCCTCCCAGGGCCGTCTTCCTCCGGATCGACTCTCTGGCTTTTTTCGCCGCCTCTCGGGCACGATTGGCAGTGAGGGCCTTGTCCAATATCATCCGGCCCACCTGGGGATTCTCCTCCAGGAATATCTCCAGCTTCTCAGAGACGATGTTGTTCACCAGCGTCCGCATCTCACTGTTGCCCAGTTTGGCCTTGGTCTGTCCCTCGAACTGGGCATCCGTCAGCTTCACGGATATCACGCAGGTGAGGCCCTCCCGGCAATCTTCGCCAGAGACCTTCTCATCGTCCTTGAGCATCTTGATCTTCCGCCCATAGGCGTTGAGCACGTTGGTCAGCGCACGCTTGAACCCCTCTTCGTGCATGCCGCCTTCCGGCGTATGGACATTGTTGGCGAACGACAGGATGGTCTCGCTATAACCGTCGTTATACTGCATGGCCACTTCCGCCATGGAGTCGTCCCGGGTGCCGGACATATAGATGGCCTGTGGATGGAGCGTATCTCTGCTGCGGTTGAGCCAGGAGACGAATTCCCGGATGCCTCCCGCATAGCACATATTGTCTTCCTGCTCCCGGCCGGGGCGCTTGTCCACCGTGCGGATCCGCAGGCCGGCGTTTAAGAACGCCTCTTCCCGCATCCGGGTGTGGAGGGTCTCATAATCATACACTGTGTCTTCGAACATCTCCGGATCCGGCTTGAAGGTGACCGTTGTGCCGGTGTGGTCCGTCTCCCCGACCACTGTCATCTCCTGCGTGATCTTCCCGCGTGAGAACTTCATCTCGTAGATCTTGCCGTCCCGATGGACCTGGACGGTGAGCCACTCGGCAAGGGCGTCCACCACGCTGGCGCCCACGCCGTGGAGGCCGCCGGATACCTTATATCCGCCGCCGCCGAACTTGCCGCCTGCATGGAGGACCGTATAGACGACCTCCAGCGCAGGGCGCCCCGTCTGCGCCTGGATATCTACGGGGATGCCGCGGCCATTGTCTACTACAGTGATGGTATCCCCTTCGTTGATCTGCACCAAGATATCGGTACAGTATCCGGCCAACGCCTCATCGATCGCATTGTCCACGATCTCATAGACTAGATGATGGAGGCCAGAAGCGGATGTGGAGCCGATATACATGCCGGGACGTTTACGGACAGCCTCCAATCCCTCCAAGACTTGGATCTCAGAGGCATCGTACTCATTTTCCGTATCCACTGCGGTAGGATTGCGTTTCTCGTTTTCTGCCATTTGGTTCTCCTTTCAAGGGGGGATCCCCCCATCACAAGGCAGGAAGAGCCGGGCCGGAACCGGTTCCGGCCCGTTTCTCCTTGCCTTGAGCGTTCCTATCGATATCTAAAACTGCGTTCACAGCTCCAATGAGCGGCTATCCGCCCGTCTTTGCAGCGTGGCAGGGGAGAGCTGGCTCAAATATACGATCTGCCGGTGATAAGGGTGGTCGCACACCACGAAGGACTTCGGCAGATCGCCGGACACATCCAGCACCACGCCCTCTGTTTCAGCAGAAGCCAGATACTCCCGTGTGCGCTTGCCATAACTGCATTTATCCAGATCGAATATCCCGATGATCCTTCGATCTGGTATGATCTCGTTCTGACCAAGATGGAGATACATCCGTACGTCCTTTCTCTGCTGTCTCAGATCCGGAAGATCTTCCGCAAAAACCAGGATAAGATCGCGCCGCAGGCGACTGCGAGGCCGTATGCCAGCCAGAACACCACGATGACGGACACGGCCACCGGCAAGGATGCCAGCAGGCACACGATCAGGCCGGCGGCTCCCACTGCCGCAGGGACCCATATGAGCCAGCGCAGCGTGCGGCAAAAAAGCCCCAGCAGCAGCTGGATGAGGAATGCCGCGCACAGGAGAGCGAACATCACCGCCAGCACGACGCCTGCCATCACGCCGAATACCGCGAGTGCCGGCAGCGCCAATAAGACATGGAACATATGCGCTCCTCCTTCCAGCCGCTGATCTGGGCCAAGATGTCAATAGAGCTTCCCATTCTCTACATGCACGACTTTCCCGCCCAAGAGCGCCGCCAGACGGTCATCCTCACAGCAGGTGATGAACACCTGGCCGCCTGTGATGCGGTTGAGGACGAATTCTTGACGGCGTGGGTCCAGCTCACTGAGCACGTCGTCTAAAAGCAGCACCGGATACTCGCCGGTGGCATTCCTATAGATCTCCCGCTCTGCCAGCTTGAGGGCCAAGGCCGCTGTACGGGTCTGCCCCTGGGAGGAATAGGTCTTCGCCTCCGCCCCGTTGATGGTGACGACCAGGTCGTCCTTATGCGGACCTGACAGACACAGGCGGGACGCCCGCTCCGCCGCCTGATGGGCGGCCATATGGTCGCGCAGCTGCTCCATCAGCGTCTGTACGGGGAGAGATGGATCTTCGATGGAGGACACCGTGCGGTAGCGCACCTCCAGCTGTTCCCGCCCGCCGGAACACTCATGATGATGGAGCGCCGCATACTCTCCCAGACGGCTGGCGAACTGATCGCGGTAATGGATCAGCACGGCGCCGAACCTCACCATCCGCTCGTTGAAATCCGGCAGGGTCTCCAGCAGATCCGGCCGCTCTTCACTGTCCCGCAGGATGCGGGTCTTATGCTCATAACTCCGGTTGTATTCCGCCAAAGCCGCGGCATATCGAGGCCGGAGCTGACACAGGGCCGTGTCCATGAAGCGCCGCCTGGCGGCGGCCCCCTCCCGGATGAGATACAGGTCTTCCGGACAGAAGAACACCGTATGATAGACCTGGCTGAGAGCGGCGCTGTTCTTGGCCGGCACCTGGTTGACCGACATCCTGCGCCGCCGGTCCCGGAACAGATCCACTTGGACATGGAACGTCCGTTCCCTGGCGGACACCTGAGCCGTCATCCTGGCGCACGAGGCGCCGAAGCCGATCATCTCCCGGTCCGTGCGGGCGCGTGGGGACTTCCCGCAGGAGAGATAGACGATGGCCTCCAGCAAGTTCGTCTTCCCCTGGGCGTTCTCTCCATAGATGACGTTGCATCTTGGGTCGAATTCCGCCCTCTGGCAGCTGTAATTGCGGAAGCACTGGAGATCCAGGCTATCGATCTGCATAAGCGACTGTGTAGTGCTCCCCGCGGAAGCACACATCGTCCCCCGGGCGGATCTTCTTTCCCCGCATGGCACACACCTCGCCATTGACGAAGACCTCTCCCGACTGGATATAGCTTTTGGCCTCACCGCCGGATGCGACCAAATTGGCGAATTTCAAAAGATCCTGAAGCTTGATCGACTCTGTCGTGATGATGATCGTCTCCATACCGTCACTCCGCGCTCTTGAGCCGTACAGGCAGGACCATATAGAGGAAGTTCTCCTCGCCCTCTGTCGGGACGATGATGGCCGGGGAGACGCCGGTGTTCAGTTCGATCTTCACCGTATCCGCAGGCGCATAGCGCAAGGCCTCGGTAAGATACCGGTTGTTGAAGCCGATCTCCAGGCCTCCTCCGTCTCCAGCCAGACGGCATACGTCCTTCGCCTCTCCGTTCCCGGTCTTGGCGGACAGCAAGACTTTGTCATGATCGAACAGGCACCGCACAGGGCTCTTGAGCTTGTCCGATATCACCACAGACACCCGGTCGATGCTCTCGATCAGGCTCTTGGTATCTGCCACGACCGTGATAGGGTTCTTCCTGGGGATCGCGTTCTTATAATCCAGGAACTCTCCCTCCAGGCGGCGGCAGATCAGCTCCGTCTCGCCCACTTCGAACAGGATATGGCGTTTTCCCAGGGTGACACAGGCAAGGTCCTCGCTGTCAGCGCAGATGCTCTTGACCTCATTGAGGGCAGAGCCGGGCGCTACGAAGGAGAACGCACCGCCCTCGATCTTCTCCAGAGGCTCCCGCCGGATCGCCAGCCGGAAACCGTCCACGGCCACCATGGTGAGACCTTTGTCCGTGATCTCGAAGAGGGCACCGGTGTGGACCGGGCGGCTCTCATTGGTGGAGACAGCGAAGGCCGTCTCCTCGATCATAGCGCGCAGCGTCTTTTGGGGGAGAGATACGGAGAACTCATCCTCCACATCCGGAAGATCGGGATAGTCCGCTGCGGAGAGACCCAGGATCTCGAAATCCGCGTCCCCGCAGGAGAGATGGACCAGATGTTTGTCGTCGGCGGTGAAGGTCACCACATCATCCGGCATCCGGCGGATGATGTCACCGAAAAGGCGGGCATTGAGCACGATGTCGCCCGGTTCCGTGACGGAGGCGGAGACAGCGGTGCGGATGCCGGTCTGCATGTTGTAACCGGACACGGTCAGCTGTGTGTCTACATGGAGCAGCAGCCCCTCCAGCGCAGGGATGGAGCTCTTTTGCGCCACGGCGCGGCCTGTGACCGCGATAGCGCTTTGTAGCAGGGCTTTTTCGCAGGAGAATCTCATCATGGATTCGCTTCCTCTCTGTTCAGGATGGGATCCTCTCCCTTTTGGAAAAGAAAGGATCATTATTTTAGAAAAAGCAGACGTAGAGCAGATCTTTGTGGAAAAAAGGCGGGACGCCTTGCAATGGCGGACTTTGTCGCTCAACAGGGACCGTTGAAAAAAATGAGCGTTTTTCCACGGCCTCTATCGAAGCGATGTTTTCCACAGGAACGTTTTCCTTTTCCACGCCGATCGTGGAGAAGATCTGCCCCTCAGCGCTTGGAATTGATGTTTGTCTTGATCTCTTTGACTGTCTCAGCAAACGCTGCGTCTTTCTTCATTTTTTTCTCGACTTGCTGGATTGAGTATAGCACGGTGGAGTGATCCCGGTTGTCGAATTGCTTGCCGATGTCATCCAGGCTCAAGTTCGTCATGCTGCGGATGAGATACATGGCGATCTGACGGGCAGACACGGCGTCCCGCACCCGCTGCTGACCGCGGATCGTGGACTCATCCAGTCCGTAGTACTTGCAGATATACTCCAAGATCGCCTGGGGAGAGGGGATGTATTCGTTGCTGCGGCGCAGCATGTCCTGGATGGCCCGTGTGACGGTCTCCTCGTCGTTGTCGTTCCCAAGCAAGTCTTTGTAAGCGAGGATCTTGTTGATGGTCCCCTCCAATTGCCGGACATTGGCAGTGACGTTCTCGGCGATATAGGCGGCGATCTTGTCAGGCAGGTCCATGCCTAACAGTGCGGCTTTGTTCTTGACGATGGCCAGACGCGTCTCGAAGTCCGGAGGAGCGACGTCCGCCAGGAGGCCCCATTCGAACCGGGTGCGCAGGCGGTCGTCCAGCAGCGTCATCTCAGATGGGGGACGGTCGCTGGTCAGCACGATCTGCCGGCCGGACTCATAGAGGGTATTGAAGGTATGGAAGAACTCGTTCTGGACCTGTTCTTTCCCGGCCACGAACTGGATATCGTCCACCAGGAGAAGATCTGCCTCCCGGTACTTGGCGCGGAACTCGTTGCCGCGGCCGGCACGGATCAGCTCGATGAACTCATTGATGAAGTCATCGCCTTTGATGTAGACGATCTTGGCCCTTGGGTCGTTGCGGCGGATCACGTTGGCGATGGCGTAGAGCAGATGGGTCTTTCCAAGGCCTGAATCTCCATAGATGAGCAGGGGATTATAGTTCTTGGCGGGATGTTCGGCCACAGATACCGATGCGGCATAGGCCAGCTTGTTGGACGGACCGACCACGAACGTCTCGAAGGTGAACTCCGCAGAGGTGAAGCGGTCGTTCTGCTTTCGGGGCGCGTTTCCCTGGAATTCGGCATAGGCCATGTCATCCAGGATATCCACCTCGAAATCCGTGGAGAAGATGTCGTGGAGGGAGGCCTTGATGTTCTTCATGAACAGGGATTCGATATAACCTTTTTTGAAATCGTTGGAGCAATGCAGGATGAACGTATTGCCCCGGATGTCCACGGCCTCTAATTCGTCGAACCAGGTGGCGATGGTCGTCTCGGACAGTTCCTTCTTGAGCTGGCTTAGGACATTGTCCCACACGTCAGCGACGGAATTCAAAGAAAAACACCTCTCTCTAGTTGAAAATGGACAAAATCACACGATACTATTATAACAAAAAGACAGATCGAACACAATACATATTCTAATATAAAAGAGCAAAAAATCGCGGCGCAGGAGCGACTAGATGTGGTATAGGCAGGCACTGGAGGCCCCAGATTTTGAAATGCGTACAGAATCGAAGGAAAAATGGGGGGATGAGAGGAAATTTGAAGTGATCCTTGACACATTTTGAAAAAGTATGTATACTATTCGATGCGTCGCGAAGGCGCCTGTATATCGTTTACTGCGCCGTCCTCGCAAGAGGCGGTGTCGAGTAAGCGCCGTCGTCAGACGGCCGGAAATCTAACAGGAGGTGTCTCAACATGGCAACGAAACGTACCTATCAGCCTAAGAAGCTGCATCGTTCCAAGGTCCACGGCTTCCGCAAGAGAATGGCGACTGCCAACGGCCGTAAGGTCTTGGCCCGCCGCCGCGCCAAGGGCCGCGCCCGTCTGTCCCACTGAGAGCGAAACGGAACGCGCGGGAGACACTTGAACAGACGTCTTCAGGGACGGCGGGAATTTGTAAGGATTCCTCCGTCCCTAGAAAAGTTTGTGCAGTGTATGGAAAAACGCGGAAGCAGGTGGGAACATGAAACGAGCAGTGACATTGAAAGAGAACCGTCAATACCGGCGGCTGTATCAAAAAGGCACGTCTGCAGTGTCCAGGAGCATGGTGATCTACTGCCGTAAGAACTATTTGGATCATGATCGGCTGGGCGTCACGGTCAGCGTGAAATTGGGACATGCTGTGGTCCGCAATCGGGCCCGCCGCCGCCTGCGGGAGGTCTACCGGCTCAATCTGGATCGTCTCAAGACGGGATATGATATCGTGCTGGTGGCGCGCGGCAGGACGTTGACTGCCTCTTGGAAGGAATTGAACGAGACGTTCTTGAAACTGTGCCGGAAACTCGGGCTCTTAGAGAGGGATGGCTGAAACGTGATGAAACGGATCTTATTGGCAATGGTGCGGTTCTACCGTAATGCCATCTCTCCTCTGCGTCCGCCCTGCTGCCGGTTCGTCCCCACTTGTTCCCAGTACGCGTTGGAGGCCATCGAAAAGTACGGAGCCTTGAAAGGGGGCTGGCTGGCGTTCCGCCGCGTCCTGCGATGCAATCCGTTCCACAAGGGCGGGTATGACCCTGTGCCCTGATACTCTGGAGAGAAGGTCTCCGGGGTCCCACCGCCGGCATGTCTTGCTGGCGTGCGTGCTCCAAGGCACGCGGGTCGAGAGCGTTTTGACGGAGCGCCGTCTCCCCAGGACGTGATCTGACTTCCAATCCACTATTGGAGGAAACTCGATTATGTTTGCAACTATCGGTTACTGGATCTGCGTGCCGTTCGCCGCGCTGGTCCGTCTGTTCTACAATCTGACGGGATCCTACGGCATGGCTATCATCCTGTTCACGCTGGCCATCAAGCTGATCCTGCTGCCTTTCCAGATGAAGTCCAAGAAGAGCATGCTGCGGATGAGCCGGATGTCCGGAAGGATCCAGGAGATCCAGAAGAAGTATGCCAATAATCCCGCGAAGATGAACGAGGAGATGCAGAAGTTCTATGCCGAAGAGGGGGCCAACCCCATGAGCGGCTGCCTGTGGAGCTTCCTGCCTCTGCCCATCTTGATGGCGCTGTATTCCATCATCCGTCAGCCGATCACCCACTTCATGACTTTGGGCCAGGACGTGGTGTATCAGTTGGTCGATGCGGTGTCCAATGCAGGTATCGATATGTCCGCCATCGTGCAGATGCGGGATGGCGTCATGGTCATGGAGGATGGTCTGCCCCAGCTCATGCCCTATGGACAGATCCACCTGGTCAACGCGGTCCAGACCCACTTGCCGGAAGCGATCTCCGGCATCGACGGATGGATCGATATGAACTATCAGTTCGTTGGACTGGACCTGGCGGCCCAGCCCAGCAGTGCGTTCACGAATTTCCAGTTCTCCTGGGCGGTCATCGGATTGATCCTCATCCCAATCCTGGCCGGCGGTGCCCAGCTCTTGTTCAGCTGGATCACTATGAAGAGCCAGCCTCAGCAGGGTGCCGGTGCTAGCCAGATGCGCATGATGATGATCATCATGCCCCTGTTCTCCATCTACATCGCCTTCACGCTACCAGCCGCTCTGGGTCTGTACTGGATCGCGCAGAGCTTGTTCTCTCTGGTCCAGGAGACCCTGATGAACAAATTCTATACCAAGCGGCTCAAGGAAGAGGAAGACGCCAAGTTCGAAGCGCGTGAGGCGGACCGGAAGCGCCGGATGGAAGAGGCGAAGAAGCTCCAGGAAGAGCAGCGCCAGCAGGCCGCCCAGAAGCAGACTCTGAAGGAAAAGCGCAAGGCCGCGCAGGAGGCCAAATCCAAGAAGGCCAAGAAGGCGGCCAGCAGCACCACCGAGGCCGGGCGTGTGGGCGATCGTCCCTATGCCCGCGGCCGGTCCTATCGCGAGGACCGCTATGAGAGCGAAACGAAATAAGGAGCTTGTTACGCTATGAGAGAGTATATCGATGTAACGGGCAAGACGGAAGAAGAGGCCGTCCAGAACGCCCTGCGGCAGCTTGGTCTGGACCGGGACGATGTGTCCGTAGAGATCTTGGAGCGGGCGAGATCCGGCTTCCTCGGCCTGGGCAGCAGCCCGGCCAAGGTCCGGGTGTATCACGGCGAGGAAGAGGAGGAGACGCCTCCTGCTCCTCCCCAGGATATCCAGCCGGAAGCTCCCGCTCCAAAGAGGACGCCGCAGCCGCAGAAAGCAGAAGCCAAGGTCATGAAAAAGGCAGAGCGTCCTGCGCCCGTGCCCAAACAGGAGGAGATCCCCGTGTCGGAGCAGGACGATCCTGCGCCGGAGATGGGGGAAGAGATCGACGACGAGAAGGCCCAGGCCATCAAGAAGTTCCTGTCCGGATTGATGGAACAGATGGAGATCCGAGCGGTCCCCCATGTGTATCTCGTGGAGAAAGGCCGCTATAAAGTCCTGTTGGAGGGAACGGGCCTGGGTGCTCTGATCGGCCGCCGGGGAGAGACGCTGGATGCGGTCCAGCAGCTGACCAGCTATGCGGTCAATCGCGGCGGCGGAGGCCGGGTCCGAGTCCAGCTGGACGCTGAGGGCTACCGAGAGAAACGGGAGCAGAGCCTGCAGCATCTGGCTCGGAAAGTGGCGGCGAAGGTGGTCCGTTACCGCCGCAGTGTGACGCTGGAGCCCATGAACGCCTATGAACGCCATGTGATCCACACGGCGCTCCAGGATGTGGTGGGCGTCACCACCTATTCCACTGGCACAGAACCCAACCGGCGGGTCATCGTAGCTTACGACCGGGAGAAGAAATGACGATAAGGACGCCGCCCCGCTTAGAGCAGAGCGGCGTCCTTGCCGTTCCCACGCCAGACTCCCTTTTCAAGGAAAGTCGTGATCTCAAGGGAGATTGAATATCCCCGTCATTTCGATGGAGCTCTTGACAGCTTATCAAGAGCTCATACTGCTAGATTTTTTCTTCGATTTCGGCGGTCGATCCTTCGTGGGTCTTCTCCCTCGGTTTCGTTATGACTGATCACTCCTTTCTGCCGTAGGCACGGAAAAAGGGCAGTCGATTTTCTCGGTTGCCTTTTGCGTGTCAAATAAGGTCATTGTTCTGCGTCTGGATCAAGCGTCTCCACACCGTCATCGGTATACAGGTCAGCAGGAATTGAACGAATGGCAAGTCGTTCCTCTGGCGATAAGGAATTATACCATCCAAGCCATTCGAGAGTTTCTTCGGTCAAGTCAGATTTGTTGAATGACTGTCCATGAAATTCGATAACTTCATTTTCGGTGTTTCCTTCGATTGGCGGGTTTGATGGATTTTCCACTTCGTACCACCTGTCATCCACAATAATAAAGGCTTCGCTTCCTCTGTCGTCATAAGTAAATGCAGGCTGTCCGTCTACTATAAAAGAGTAGCTTTCATTTCCATCCACAGGCTCAGGTCCTTCACATTCTCTTAATTCCAGTCCATAAAACCATTCGATAACAGGCATCATAGATAGATCGTCAGGATCATATCCTTCTGGGCCAATGGTAAAGTTGCTCTCGATCCCCTGCGAGTAGAATAATCCTGTAATTTGTGTTGTTGGTTCTGGAAATGCGTACACATCAGAAGCACGGATCGTCTTTCGGCAGCCGACTAAGCCTAATATACAGATTGATACAAAACTCAGTGCAGCAAGCTTTTTCATATCATCTAGCCTCCTTTTTTCATTGCGTTCTTACCTGTATAGACGCAAAATGTTATGTGATGTTTTGTTTTGATCGCTACATCACTTGGGAGTTCAGGCCATCATTACGTATCTTGGAAAGGGAGGCGCCAGACACGGGCTTGACATTCCAAGGAAAACGTGATACAGTGCTCACGATGACAAAGGCTGTGATGGGGAGGAGTATCCCTCTGCAAGACCCGGACAAGAGAGAGGACGGTCGGTGCGAGTCCTTGATGGGGGAGAGGGAAAAGGCACCCTAGAGCTGCGGAGAGGAAATGCTCCGCCGGGTCTCCGCCGTTATCGGGAGAGAGGGCGCGCTGGGAAAGCGCGAATTCAGGTGGGACCACGGACGATCACGTTCGCCCTGAGCTGGAATGACGGCTCAGGGCGTTTTTTATGCCAGAGCCGACTTGAGGAGGAGACATGATGAAAAATACGGAAAAGACCATGGAGAAGATCGTGGCCCTGTGCAAGAGCCGCGGTTTCGTGTTCCCGGGCAGCGAGATCTACGGTGGTCTCGCCAACAGCTGGGACTACGGCCCTCTGGGCGTAGAACTGAAGAACAACGTCAAGCGGGCCTGGTGGAAGAAGTTCGTCCAGGAGAACCCCTATAACGTCGGTCTGGATGCCGCCATCCTCATGAATCCCGAGGTATGGGTGGCCTCTGGCCATGTGTCCACGTTCAACGACCCGCTCATCGACTGCAAGGCCTGTAAGATGCGCCACCGGGCCGATAAGCTGGTGGAGGCCTATGTGAACGAGCATGGCCTGGATGTGAACGTGGAGGCGATGACCCAGGAGGAGCTAGTGGCCTTCATCCGGGAGAACCAGGTCCCATGCCCCGGCTGCGGCAAGAGTGATTTCACCGATATCCGGAAGTTCAACCTGATGTTCAAGACCTTCCAGGGCGTGACGGAGGACGCCAAGAACACCGTGTATCTCCGGCCGGAGACTGCCCAGGGCATTTTTGTGAACTTCCTGAACGTCCAGCGGACCACCCGCCGCAAGCTCCCCTTCGGCGTCTGCCAGGTGGGCAAGAGCTTCCGCAACGAGATCACCCCGGGCAACTTCACCTTCCGCACCCGGGAGTTTGAGCAGATGGAGCTGGAGTTCTTCTGCAAACCCGGCACGGAGCTGGAGTGGTTCGCCTACTGGAAAAATTTCTGCCACCAGTGGCTGCTGGGCCTGGGGATGAAGGACGAGAACCTCCGGCTGCGGGACCACGAGCCCGAGGAGCTGAGCCACTACTCCAACGCCACCACCGACTTCGAGTTCGTCTTCCCCTTCGGCTGGGGCGAGCTGTGGGGCGTGGCCAGCCGGACGGACTACGACCTCACCGCCCACCAGAACACCT